>JAAWDZ010000009.1 GCA_022794015.1 Eubacterium sp.
AAAAGCACTGTCCGGCAAATGGCATGATCCACGCCATTTGCTCCAGGATTCATTTCCGAATGATATTTTATTCCTATATTCAGACTGTTTATTCGATTTTCAAAGTTCTTAACTAACTGACATTGCCCATGAACAGTAACAGGAAAACACAATGGGGAGTATTTCATCTGCGTCCTCTTTACAGGTATTTTAAAATATGATATGTTCATATCGACAATACTTTAGAAAAAAGTATTCCATGCACATGAAAATGAGGTGTTCACATGCATTTTACATCACTTACTCACAAAAAATCGTTCCTGACGCTTATTCTGCTTCTTCTTGTATCTGCTCTTTCCTCCTGCACTCCCCGTACAGTACGCGATCCCTTAACCAAAAGCGGATTTTATTTCGACACAATCATTACCATCACTGTTTATAACACCACAGACGAATCTCTTTTAGACGGCTGTTTTGCCATTGCAGATACTTATGAACAGCTTTTCAGCGCAACCATCCCTGACAGCGAAATCTCCCAAATCAATCAGTCGGACGGACGGCCTGTAACGGTTAGCAGCGATACGCTTTCCCTGCTTCAAACAGGACTAAAGTACTGCGAGCTGAGTAAAGGCGGCTTTGATATTTCTATCGGAAAGCTGTCTTCCCTCTGGAATTTTACAGAAGAGAACAGTTCTCTGCCGGATGCGGATGCGATTCACAAAGCGGTATCTACCGTAGATTACCGCAATATCCTGATTTCGGGAAATGAAGTTACATTAAAAAATCCGGATACTGCCATTGACTTAGGCGCAATCGCCAAAGGCTATATCGCGGATCAGATGAAAGAATACTTAAATGAACACGGTGTCACGGAAGGGACCATTAATCTGGGCGGAAATGTGCTGTGCATCGGGCCAAAGTCAGACGGCTCCAATTACCGCATTGGCATTCAGATGCCGTTTGAAGAGCAGGGCGCTATTGCGGCAGTCGTTGAGGTAAAAGATCAGACCGTAGTATCTTCCGGCGTCTATGAACGTTATATGACGGTAAACGATAAGCTTTATCATCATATTTTAAATCCCAAAACCGGATACCCTTATGAAAACGGACTGTTAGGCGTTTCGATTATATGCCCGAAATCACAGGACGGGGACGGCTTAAGCACAGCCTGCTTTTCACTTGGATTAGAAGACGGTATGAAGCTGATCGAAAGCCTTTCCGATACAGAAGCCATCTTTATTACAGAGGATTATGAATTCCACTGTTCTTCCGGCATAGGCGATACGATCCCATTTGAAAAGGGGCTGGCGGTTAATACCGTTTTTTAGTGCCAAGCGCATCCTCACCCCACACTTTCTGGTATATCTGGTTATAAGTGAGGACGTTAGCAAATAATCCAGATTACTGCTTAAAAACTTAGAATCGCTGTTTGCCTGCGCATTTATAAACTCAGTAATATGTTTCTTCTGCTCCTCTAACTTTTAGTTCAGTTCCACAATACCGCCCGGCCTATTATCTTTTTATCAATTCTCTCATACACTGTTTTCCGAAAAATATAGGGATTTCACAGAGAAATTGATATGAGGGGAGAACTTAAAATATGGAGAAGTAAGTTTGATATGGGGTTAAAGTGTGGAAATATTTTGTAAAAAAGTCTTGTTGTTTCTTGACATGAATTTACTTTTGTATATAATTATTGTTAGAAACCTAATTGTTTGAATTCTTATTAAATGAGGTGAATATGGAGAAATCTTTGCATTATTTGCTTATGGCAGACCATTTATTGATTCAGAAAGCTTTTCTTGCCGCTATTAAAGAAACAGGGCTGACTCCTGGACAGCCAAAGATTCTTGATTATTTATTGTATCACGATGGCGCTGTTCAAAAAGAAATTGCCAGTGCCTGCCACATTGAACCGGCGACCATAACATCGGTATTGTTTGGGATGGAGAAGAAAGGTTTTATATTGCGGAAGAATCTCAATGGAAACCGACGCAGTATCTATATATATCTGACTGATAAAGGAAGGTCGCTTGCAAAGCAGGTAGAGTCAGCGTTCAGGATAATAGAAGAAAAAGCTCTTTTAGATTTCAGCAAAGATGAGAAAGAGATGTTTACTGCTTTTTTAATGAGAATGAGTCAAAATATACAGGGAGTTATCAGAGATGCGTAAAAATGAAATTGCAAAGCGATACATATTGTTTATAATTAGTCTCTTTTTTTCCGCTTTAGGTGTTGCATTTACAAAACATGGTGAACTGGGAGTATCGCCTGTTTCCTCCGTGGCAAATGTCATGAGTTATAAGTTTCCTTCGCTTTCTTTAGGGACATGGCTTATTATCTGGAATTGTATTTTGATAGTCGCGCAGATTTTTATACTCCGCAGAAACTTTCAGCTCATACAACTGCTGCAGATTCCTCTGTCTTTTGTATTTGGATGGTTTACGGATTTTGGAATGTGGTTGATGTCATTTATTCATGCTAATTCATATCCTATGCGCATGATTATGGTGGTTATTGGAATTGTAATTCTTGGTTTTGGCATCTCGCTTTCGGTTATTGCAGATGTCATCATGAATTCTGGTGAAGCTTTTGTAAAAGCAGTTTCAGATACACTGCGCAGGGATTTTGGAAATGTGAAAATTGCATTTGATGTTTTTTATGTTATTATTTCTATTGCTTTATCTCTGTTATTTTTTGATTTTACTGTTGTGGGAACAAGGGAAGGCACTATTATTTCTGCTTTGTTTACAGGAATAACAGTAAAATTTTTTTGCAGTAATTTGAAAGACCCTGTAAATGCTGTCTTATCTCACAAATCAACCGGCTAAAACAGGAAGTTTCTGCTTTTTTCTGGTATCCACTTGATGTGCGGCCATTTATTGATATCGGGCGTCATGGAGGAAATACTCGTTTTCGTTTCGGAAATCATGCCTGTGATATCCACCTCATATGTAAAAATGTCCACGGTGTCCAGCCAGTTCCCAGTCGCTTTTAATTTCGATATTTCGATTATCAGATTCGTCAGCAGATCAAGATTGGTTCACATCTGTTTTCGGAACACAAACATCCCTTCGTTGCCATCCCCTATAAAATCATCCGGCATATCTGGGTCCGGATGTTTCTCATTTAAGAATGCAACGATATGGAACCCGCATTTATTTACATAAAAATGGATATTCCTTTTTTCAAAATATGGCGTGCATGTCTCCCATACCTTCGTTTGCGGATACAGCTTTTCAACTTCATTCCAGATTGCTTTTCCAATCCCCTTACTTTGGGCGCCATACTTCACAAAAAGGAAATCAAGATGGTTATGCTGTGTGGCAGAGTTAATGACAACAATAGCGCCGCCAGCCATTTTACCGTCAACAAGCGCTTTATATGCAACTGAACCATCTGCATTCAAAGACTGGTCAATATCCTCTTCGGGTAAAATTTCCTCTTTGGCCTGGCCAAACTCTTCTTCATACCCTTTTTGAAACGCTTCCTGCATATCGGCTTTATATTGTTGTAAATCGTTACTGCCTATAGGAACAAGCTGAAAATCCATTATTTCATCTCCTCAAAAAAATGCCCTTTTATCACTTTCCTCTAAATATAAAAGCATAACACAAATTCATAAAGATCCAATGACAGGCAGGTAAAAAATAACCCTTTATTTTTCCATTTCAAAATGCTGATAATCTTTTACACTGTTCCAGTTTCCACCCCAGGTAAAGCCTGCCTGGGTAAATAATTGATAAGCCAGATCTTCTTTGTCAATTTTATATGCAAATTCTCTCGTACGGTCCGCATATGCATAGCCTCCCTGCGGCTGACAAAAAACACTCCCGTCTGCAGCTGTTTTTACATAAGGGTTATACAGAGGATTTAAATCAATGGCCATGCCGTAGCTGTGATTTGAAAGCTTGCTGCTTCCGGCAATCGTCCGATAATTAAAGGCGGACGTATTATTCGCTTCCATTGAAGCTTCGTCGTCGGCGTTATAATCATCTATGAGAACCATGCGTTCAATTGGATATTGATTTTCATAGAGCGCCTGGAAAATCTCCAGAACCTCTGTTTCGATCTCCTGATTTACAATCATTTCTCCCACGTAAGTATTCCCGTCCGCCCCATAATACAGCATACGCAGGTAAGATAAATCGGATGCCAAAATGTGTTCATTTGGCGTATAGGATTTTCCCTGAATACGTGCTAACAGTTCGCCATCCACCGCAGCTGCATAAAACAAATGAGAAACAAGCTCATCTGGCGCCATTCCCTCCAAAGCCATCTCACCGGCGGTAAGATTTATAATACGTTTGCTTTCCTGCGCCAGAAAAGCAGCTTTTACCTCTTCCGAACTTTGCTCTGTTTCTTCGGATCTTTCCTGCTCATTCTGTAATCTGCTCTCCTTTGGTTTGGTTTGCTCTGCCAGAGCTTCCGTCTGTAACCCCGGTTTTGCTGACGTTTCCAAAGCTTCTGTATGTAAGCCTGACTGTGCGGCATCTTTTTTTACCGCACCAGGCTGCACCCATATCACCAGACAAAAACATCCTGCCGCAAGCACGCAGCCCGCTGCACCTACCCAAAGCTTTTTACGGGTTCTTTTCCTCTTTTTTTCGTATCTCATCTCTCACACTCCTGCACTCGTCATATTCCGCACCATAATGGGAACAGCAGCCTGTATGATGTATCCGCCGGGTAGAGACTATAGCCAAGAGGGCTATGTTGACCGAATCAGATACTTTTCTGCCAGACATCTGTCGGCGCCAGGCAAACGTGATCTCTGCAGACATAAAAAGTCGTATGTCCATTTACCAGCGGATACTCCTTATCCTGCGAAACAGCAATTACATTTGCCAGAAACGGCAGCCGTCCCCTTATCTGCTCCAGATCCGAACTGTCTCTCAGAGCAATCACGATATGCTCCGGCGGATTATCATACAACAGCTTTGCAAACAAAAACATACTGTATACTGCCGGATAATTCTGTGCATGAGCAGATATAGCATCCATCTGCTTTTTTGCAAGCTTTTTATAATCCTCATTTTCCGTCAGCTGATACAGCCGAATAAAATTGTAAGCCATGACAGAATTTCCGCTTGGAACCGCTCCGTCATAAAATTCCTTCGGATTCATAAAAAACTCTGTATGATTGGAATCCGACAGATAAAACCCTCCGTTTTTGTCATCCGCAAACCGCTTTACTGCTTCCATGCAAAACTGCTCCGCCTTTTTCAGGTAATCTCTGTTTAAAGCAGAATGATACAGCTCTGTCAATGCAGCAGTATAAAATGCATAATCATCCAGAAATCCTTTTTCCGAACGTTTCCCTTTACGCCAGCTTGTGTAAAGCTTTAAGCCCTCGCTTAAATTTTGCTCTATAAAGAGCTGCGCATGCATCGCGGCCGAAAGATATTTCTCATTTCCCGAAACCCGATAAAGTATGGACAACGCTGCTATCATCATAGCATTCCAGGAAACCAGAATCTTATCGTCCAGATGCAGCTTACATCTACTTTTCCGGTAGTGATACAGTTTCAAAACCTCGTCGGCAAAATCAGAATCCAAATCATTACTCTTTAGAAGATTTGGAATATTAACACCTTCAAAATTGCCGCCCGGTGTAATATCAAAAGCTTCTGAAAACTGCTTTCCCCGTTCTTTTCCCAAAACATCCATAATTTCCGTCAAAGCAAACGTATAATATTTCCCTTCCTTCCCCTCGCTGTCGGCATCCTGGCCACTGTAAAATCCGCCGTCCGCAGAGGTCATTTCACGGAGTACATACTGCGCTGTCTTTTCTGCTGTATCCAGATATAACTGTTTTTGGGTTATACTGTAAACAGATGCATATGCGATAATCAGAAGCGCATTATCATACAGCATTTTTTCAAAATGGGGAACAAGAAAATACCTGTCTGTTGAATATCTTGAAAAACCGTATCCTATATGGTCAAAAATACCGCCTTTACGCATTTGTGTAAGTGTTTTTTCGGCCATATCCAGTACATCCGGCCTGCTGTTTTGCTTTGCATACAATGTAAGAAACCATAAATTATGCGGAATCGGAAATTTCGGCGCTTCTTCAAATCCGCCGTAGACGCCGTCAAAGCTTTTCAAAAACAGTTGCACCGCTCTTTCAGAAAAATTCTCCTGATCTGCGCTGTTTCCACTGACCTGCGGCTGTTTCAAATGTGCAATGATCTGATCTGCCGAACGCAAAAGATCGTCCCGATTACTGTTCCACTGCCGCTCCACTGCAAGCAGCAAATCTGAAAATCCCGGCATACCGTACTTTGGCTGTACTGGAAAATAGGTGCCTGCCAAAAACGGCTTTTTATCCCATGTCATAAAAATGCTCACAGGCCAGCCCCCGCTTCCGGTAAACGCCTGGCATACAGACATATACACACTGTCAATATCGGGACGTTCCTCGCGGTCTACTTTTATCGAAATAAAATATCTGTTCAAGATCTCAGCCGTTGTTCTGTTTTCAAAACTCTCATGTGCCATCACATGACACCAGTGGCAGGTACTGTAACCAATACTCAAAAAAACAGGTTTATCTTCTTTCCTGGCTTTTTCAAAGGCTTCTTCACACCAGGGATACCAGTCCACAGGATTTTCTGCATGCTGTAAAAGATATGGGCTTGATGTATATTTCAAATGATTGCTCATTTCAATCTCCTTCCTGAAAACATTTTAACCATTCGCACCCATACTATTCAGCGTGTCTCAAAAATAATGCCACTAGGCAAAAAGAGATGCAAAAGATCCATGTGAGCAAAGAACGAAAAGTACCCGCCAGGCTATTTGTTGCTCTTGCCGTCACCGTCTAACCATTTAATGAATTTCTAAAACACGCGTCGCCACCTTCTGCTGAAACTGTACATCATGATCCACCACAAGCATTGTAGGTTGATACTCCAATAAAAGCTCCTCAATCTGCATACGGGAAAACACATCAATATAATTTAGAGGTTCATCCCAGATATACAGATGTGCCGGCGTTATCAGGCTTGCCGCTATCAGCACTTTTTTCTTTTGCCCCTGTGAAAACTCTTCCATATTTTTAGAAAACTGTACCCGTTCCAAATCCAGCTGCCGAAGCAGTGCATAAAACAGTGATTCATCCAGCTTGTGCTTTCTGCAAAACTCTTTTGGCTTTCCTTTTAAAAAATCCGTATCCTGACTGATATATGACACGACAAGGCCCGTCCCTGCCTTAAGTTCTCCGGAAACTGTTATGTTTGCATCCGTTTCCATTCCCTGCGCCGCCAGCAGAATCTTTAGAAAAGTTGACTTTCCGCATCCATTTCTTCCATGCAAAAATACACGTTCTCCCTGCATCAGTTCAAATGAAAAATTTCGCAGTATCTCTTTTTTTCCATCCTCATACCCTACAGTCAGATCTCTGCCGTAAACCAATCTTTTATTATGGTAAACCTGCGGATTTAACCTAAGCTTCACCGGTCGTTCCAAATCTGCCAAAAGCCCTTCCTTTTCAGCAGTTTCACGCTCGATCCGCCTCTCATACTGTTTGACACGCTTATTCATTTTTCTTGTCTTTTCACCTATATAAGCTCTTGAGCCCTTAGGCCTGTCATGTTCTTTTATCGGATCGCGGCCGATTTTTACCTGCTCATTCAAAACCGCCCACCTGCTGCTTTTGTCAGCAGCCTTTTTCAGCGCCACGATTTCCTTTAAGTGCTTTTCATTCTCCATTTCTGCAAAATGATCTCTGCGGCGCTTGTTTTCCCACCAGCTCGAAAAATTCCCATTCTGTACTTCAATCGACTGGCGGTTTAACACCAGCACATGATCGATACATGCATCCAGCAAATCCCTGTCATGGGATACCAGAATAAATCCCTTTTTCCCGCTCAGATACTGCCGAACCTGCTCCCTCGACTCCTGATCGAGATGGTTTGTCGGCTCGTCAATCAACAGGAATTCCTGGTCTCCGGAAAATAAAACCGCAAGCAGTACCCTGGTCCGCTCTCCATGGCTCAGAGTGGAAAACGGCCGATACAAAAGCTCTGCCGGCATATGCAATCCGGCAAGCTCACAAAGCACCCGCCATTCCTCACATCCGGGTTTTAGTTCTGCAAGCCAGTCTGAAGCACACCTGTCCATCATCTCGTCCGTTATTTTGTACGGAAAATAGTCAAACCGTACAGATGCCGAAATCTTGCCTGCATATTCGTATTTTCCAAGCAAAAGATTTAAAAATGTCGTCTTTCCTTTTCCGTTCCTGCCAATAAATCCCAATTTCCAGTCTGTGTCTATGGAAAAAGAAACTCCTTCAAAAACATAATCGTAACTTCCCTCATAACCAAAGGTAAGATCTGCAACATGAATCTGTGACATACACATCCCTCCCATCCCAGATATTCCACATTACCAAATGGGCCAGGCTCTGCATAACTCCCCTTTTTTCGCACACAAAAAAGAAAGGTGTCAGGAAAAACCCGCTTTTGACAACATGGAACAAAGCAGCGCATCCGCACTGCCGGTAAAATAGTCAGCCATGTTTCAAAAACAGATTAATTCTTCATCTTTTCACCTCTCTCGTTTTATCTGGTAGCTATCATAACACAGTTATTATAAATTTGCAAGGTTTGTTTCAAAAATATACCCTTTTTCCATATACTTCTTCCTCAGCTGCCCGCAAGCCGCATCAATATCTCCACCCAATTCCCTTCTGACCGTTACCTGAATCCCTCTCTGTTCCAGCCTTCTCCGAAAATCTGCCACGCTCTCTTTGTCCGGACTGCCAAACCCGCTCTCTTTCACGGGATTCACCGGAATCAGGTTCACATGGCAATTCATCCCCAAAAGCAGCTTTGCCAAAAGATCCGCATCCCCATCCGAATCATTCACACCTGCCAGAAGACTGTACTCAAACGTAATCCGCCTTCCAGTCATATCAAAATAAAACTGGCATGCCGTTATCAAATCCTCCAGTCCATATCGATTTGCAATCGGCATCAGTTCCTTCCGTTTCTGCTGATCCGCCGCATGTAACGATATGGCAAGCGTAATCTGAAGCTTTTTATGTGCAAGTTCTAAAATCTTCGGCACAATTCCGCAGGTAGACACCGTTACATTCCTCTGGCTGATATGAAGCCCGTCCTCATTGCATAAAAGCTCTATAAACCGCAGAAGATTATCATAATTGTCAAGCGGCTCCCCGGTCCCCATCACAACAACATTGGAAATCCTCTCTTTGGTATCTGCCGAAATCCGATATATCTGTTCCAGCATCTCGGAAGGCAGCAGGTTCCTGGCCAGCCCGTTTAACGCAGAAGCACAGAACCGACAGCCCATGCGACAGCCTGCCTGTGAAGAAATACAGACGGAATTTCCGGTTTTGTAGCGCATAAAAACGCTTTCTACCATATTTCCGTCCTCTAATAAAAAAAGATATTTTCTTGTTCCGTCCCGTTTTGAAATCTGCACATCCACCTGCTTTAATACGGTATATGTAGCCTCTTCCTTTAACGACTCCCGAAAAGCTGCAGAAAGATTCGTCATTTCATCTATGGATACAGACATTTTCTGATGCATCCACTGATAAAGCTGCTTCGCCCGAAACGGCTTTTGTCCCGCTTCTGTTACAAATTCCGTAAGCTCCGCTAAATTCATGGATTTGATATCTGGTTTCTGTTTCATCCCACACACCCCTTCGTAGAAATCATTTTTGCTATATAAAACCCATCCAGTTCCCCTTCATCCGGGAAAAACTGACGCTCAGCATCAAGAGAAAAATACGGATAACGTTCCAAAAACCATCTGGTATTTTCTTCGTTTTCCATTCGATCTATTGTGCAGGTGGAATAAAGCAATGTACCGCCGGGTTTTACATAACGGCAGGCTACAGACAGAATTTCCCGCTGCAAAAGTACAAGCTCTCTTTCCTTTTCCCTGGTCATACGATAACGGATTTCCGGTTTTTTGCGCAGCACGCCAAGCCCGGAACAGGGCAAATCCGCCAAAACAACATCTGCTTTTTCCAGGGAAGCCTCATCCAAGATTCTTGCGTCCTGCTGTACGGCATGAATATTGCAAAGACCGCTCCTTGCGATATTTTCTTCTATCAGACCAATTTTGTATCCGGTCAGATCTCTCGCCTCCACCATGCCCTTCCCACGCATCAGTTCCGCAGCATGCAGACTTTTAGCGCCAGGCGCGGCACAGATATCAATAACATAATCCCCCGGTTTTGGCGCGGCAATATGTGCCGCAAGCATGGAACTGACATCCTGCACCATAAACTGTCCGTCGGTAAATTCCTCAACAGCCGACAGATAATCATAACCGGAAAGATACATCGCATAGTCAAAATCAGGGTATTCATCCAATACGACACGTTCTGCCGCAATTCCCCTGCTGTTAAGCGCTTCCTTTAACTGCTCCGGCGATGTACGCATCTGATTGGTACGCACCGCCGTCCTGCCCTCCCCCAGAAATGCCTCTGCAATGGCCTTTGCCTTTTGCAATCCATAATCGCTGCTCCACTGCTGCAAAATCCACTCCGGCATGGAATAACGGACAGACAGAGCTTCTATTGGATGCTCTGTTTCATCCGGATAACTAATCGTATCCAGGTTTCGACTGATATTGCGCAATACTCCGTTGACAAATCCCTTAAGATTCTGAAATCCTGTTTTCCCCGCCAGCTTTACCGCCTCATTGCAGGCAGCGGAAGCAGGCACCGAGTCCATGTATTTGAGCTGATACACACCCATCTGTAAAATGCAGCGGATCACCGGCTTCATTTTATGGATCTTTACACTGGAAAACTGACCTATGATATAATCCAGCTCAATCAACCGCTCTAATGTGCCCTCGCAGAGCCTTGTGATAAAGCTTCTCTCCTGCTTCGTAATATACTGGTACTTGTCCAGCACCGCAGCCAGTACAATATGACTGTGCTCTTTTTCTTTTGTCACGGCAAGCAAAACATAAAGCGCCAGCTCCCGCAGATTTACCCCGTCAGTTGTCATTTCTTCCTCCAAACAAAAGGAAAAGTCTAAAAAGCTGTAAAATTGCTGCCGCAGCCCCGGCTACATACGTAAGCGCTGCTGCTCGAAGCACTTTTCCCGTCTTTTTCAGTTCCTGGGAATTTAATATTCCCGTATCCCGCAGTATTACCATCGCCCGCCTGGACGCGTTAAATTCCACTGGAAGTGTCACAAGCTGAAAAATCACTGCAAACGAAAAACAGATTATTCCGGCATGAATCAGCATAGGACCTGTACTGCTTGAAAAAAACAGGCCTATCAATATCAACGGCCACGCCAGAGTGGAACCGAGATTGGCAACCGGCACAATTGCTCCGCGAATCGAGAGCGGCGCATAATGCCTCTGGTGCTGAATTGCATGTCCACATTCATGCGCAGCCACACCAACTGCCGCCACCGAAGCAGATGCATACACACTGTCCGACAGGTTTAGAGTTTTGTTCCTTGGGTCATAGTGATCCGTCAGGTTACCGGAAATATGACGGATTGTCACATCATATATTCCTGCCGTATGCAATATCCGCTCCGCTGCCTGCGCACCTGTCAGACCTCCCATACTGCGGCAGCGTGAGTACTTGCCAAACGTCCCTTTTACTCTCGCTGACGCAAGCATTGATATCAGCGCACCGATAATCACCAGATAATACGTCGGATCCCACCATCCATAATATCCCATAAATATCACCTTCCTAAAAATAAATCAGTCAAATGCCATTCCTTCTTTTATCTCATATCCACGCAGAAACGCTTCGATATCCATCCTTTTTTTGCCCTCCAGCTGCACCTCTTGCAGACTTAAAACCCCATCTGCAGTCTGCACTCTGCAGGCAGTTTTGTTTACGGAAATTACACACCCCGCCTTCTTTGGATCTCCGCCGGCTTCTGCCGCCGCCTTCCAGATTTTTAAAACTTTGCCATTCATATGGGTATAAGCGCTCGGCCACGGATTTAAACCGCGGACAAGCCGCTCAATTACGACAGCCGGCTGCTGCCAGTCGATATTGCCCATCTGCTTTTGTATCATGCCCACATACGTTGCCTGTGATGCATCCTGCGGTGTATAAACGGCCTTTCCCTCTTCAATTAACTGCATCGTATGCACACAGAGCTTCGCGCCTGTTTCTGCAAGACGCGAAAATAAGCTGCCGCCTGTTTCATCCCGGGCAAGTACAATTTTTTCCTGTTCAATCATATCTCCGGTATCCAGCCCCTCATCCATACGCATCGTCGTAATACCGGCAACATCATCTCCATTGATGACAGCCCATTGAATCGGCGCGGCTCCACGGTATTTTGGCAGAAGAGAAGCATGTACATTGATACAGCCAAATTTCGGCATATGCAAAAGTTCTCCCGGAAGAATCTGTCCAAATGCTGCTACAATCACAATGTCCGGCTCAAATTGCCTGATATATGCAATACACTCCGGCTTTTTCACCCGTTCAGGCTGATACACTGGGATGTTATGTGCGAGTGCACATTCCTTGACCGGGGAAGCTGTGAGGGTATTCCTCCTGCCCTTGGGCTTATCCGGCTGCGTCACCACAAGCACTACCTCATGGCCTGCGGCCAGAATCTCTTCTAAAGTCCCTGCAGCAAAATCCGGCGTTCCCATAAAAACCACACGCATCCTTATTCTTCCTCCTCTTCTTCCACATCATAGATGTCGCCTTCCACAAACTCCGTATACATATGCCCGTCCAGATGATCCACCTCATGACAGATAGCCCTGGCCAAAAGCTCCGTAGCTTCGATTTCAAATTCTTCCATTTTTTCATTGTATGCGCGGGCTATGACGTGGTTGGGCCTTGTGACTTGTCCGGCTTTGCCCGGCAGGCTTAAACACCCTTCTCCGGCTGTCTGCGTTCCGTCCGAAGCCAGAATTACCGGATTTATCATTATAAGCGGCCCGTCTCCTTCTCCAATGTCAATTGTTACCACACGCTTTAAAATTCCCACCTGCGGCGCTGCAAGCCCTACTCCGTTTGCCTCATACATCGTCTCCAGCATATCCGATATAAGCGTGGAAATCTTTGGCGTTACCTCCTTTACTTCTTTGCATGCCTTGTTTAATACCGGATCTCCTAACATTCTAATTGTCCGAAGTGCCATAATTCCTCCTTAACTGTTATATCCCATTCATAGGATCAAAATCAAATGTTATGCTTATCTGCTTTGCGTCTGTTTTTTCTTGTACAAACTGCTCTATTTTATCTTTTAACCAGACCAGCTGTCCGTAATCCTTATGTTTTATATAAATTACCTCACGGTAAATATCGTTGACCTTTGCAATCGCTGCGCTTGCCGGCCCAATCATCCGAAATCCCGCCGGCAAAGTCTTTCTCAGCCAGCCTGCCAGATACGCCGCCGCCTGTTTGGCCGGCTTTTCCTGCTCTGCCGTAAACAGTATCAGTACCATATGGGATACCGGCGGATAGGAAAGCAGCCTGCGCACCGCAATTTCTTCCTGGTAAAAAGCCTCGTAATTCTGTTCTTTCGCCGTCTGGATACTGTAATGTCCTGGATTATAAGTCTGAATCACAACCTCACCCGGTTTATCTCCTCTGCCTGCCCGTCCCGCCGCCTGCGTCAGAAGCTGAAAGGTACGCTCCGCGGCGCGGTAATCCGTGGCATACATAGACAAATCCGCCGCCAATATTCCCATCAGTGTGACATTGGGAAAATCATGCCCTTTTACAATCATCTGCGTGCCAATCAAAATGTCTGCCTCCTGATTGGCAAACGCAGACAAAACTTTCTCATAACCTCCCTTATTCCGTGTCGTATCCAAATCCATCCGCAAAACCCTGGCCGAAGGAAACCTCTTTTTGACAAGCTCCTCCATCCTCTGCGTTCCGGCCTTAAAACCACTGATGTATTTCGAACCACATTCCGGACAGACGGTGGGCGCCGTTTCACTGTGTCCGCAGTAATGACATAAAAGTTTTCCCGGCGCAGATGCACCGGAGTTTTCTTCTCTCCGATGCAAAGACAGCGCAACATCACAGTGCGGACATTTTATCACATGCCCGCAGGCACGGCAGGATACAAAGCCGGACATTCCTCTGCGGTTGATAAACAGCAGAATCTGTTGTTTTTTAGCCAGACGTTCCTCTATCAGATTCTGCAGCCGAATGCTGAGTACGGAACGGTTTCCTTTTTTTAATTCTTCCCTTAAATCAATGACATGGCATTTGGGCAGCGGCTGTTCTTTGGCACGCTGTTTCATCTCTAAAAGCCTGTATTCTCCACATTCTGCTTTATAGTAGCTGTCTACAGACGGCGTTGCCGAACCAAGCACTACATATGCGCCTGCCAGTTTTGCGCGTGCAATGGCTGTTTCTCTGGCATGATATCTGGGCAGAGGCTCACTTTTATAGCTGCTTTCATGTTCTTCGTCCAGAATGACAAGCCCAAGCTTTGGAAACGGCGTAAACAGCGCCGAACGCGGCCCAATCATAATATCGATCTCACCGTTTTGGGCACGCAGGAACTGATCGTAGCGTTCACCGGGAGACAGCCTGGAATTCATAATGGATACCCTGTTGCCAAACCGCCCGTAAAAGCGCATCACCGTCTGATATGTCAGCGCAATCTCCGGAATCAGCACAATCGCCTGCCTGCCTGACGCAACCGCATCCGCAATCAATTCCATATAGACTTCTGTCTTGCCACTGCCTGTCACACCGTGCAGCAGATACGTCTTTTTGATACCCTGGCATACATCCGCACGCACCGTATCGACTACCTTCTGCTGCACCTCATTTAGCACTGTATGGTATTCTTTGCTTTTAAAATGGGCTATCGGATTGCGGTAATCCAAATCGCACACTACCTTTAAAATCTTCCGCTCCTCTAAAGCCCGTATTACGCCCGCTGTCACATTCAGCTTCTGCGTCACTACCTCATACGAAATCTCAGGATGCTGTAACAGTTCTTCCAAAAGCCTCGCCCGCGCTGTATTATGTTTCTCCAAAAAAACAGCGAGCTGCTTTTTTGCCTCCTTTTGTCCGATACAAAGGTAAATCATACGTTTTTCCTTCTGTTTCGTTTTTCGTTTGATGGGGATAACTGTTTTTAAAGCCTGATTCATCGTGCCGCCATAGTTTTTTTTCATCCATGCTGCAAGGGCAATGAGCTGTCCTTCAATCTCCACGCCATCCGCCGTGACCGAATGAATCTCTTTTATCCTGTTTACATCAAAGCCCGCTTTATCTGTTACTTCTAATACAAACCCGCGGATCAGACGGTTTCCCTTCCCAAACGGAACCTGCACCTGTACACCGGGATACACCTGTGCAAAAAGCTCATTTGGTATTCTGTACTGAAATGTATGGTCCAGCTTCTCATGAGAAATATCAATTATAATATCCGCAAAATACGCCATCCTGCCACCTGCCTGTCAAACGCTTACTCTCCCCGCTTAAGCTCCTGCAATACCTGTGCAATCAAATCCCTTTCATCCATCGGATATTTTACGCCTTTAATCTCCTGATAATCCTCATGCCCTTTCCCGGCCAGGACAATCACATCTTTCGGCCTCCCGTTTGCAATTGCATAACGGATCGCCTCCTTGCGGTCTATAATCTCCACATAGCGTCCATTTGTCTTATGAATCCCGGTTTTGATATCATCTATAATCGCCTGCGGATCTTCCAGGCGCGGATTGTCCGAAGTAATAATTGTAAGATCCGCCATCCTGCCGGAAACCTCACCCATCTCATACCTTCTGGCCTTCGCCCGGTTCCCGCCGCAGCCAAACAGGCACACCAGACGCCCCGGCTTATACTCCCGCAACGAGGCGAGCAGGCTCTTTAAACTCATCGCATTGTGTGCATAATCGATCATCAGTGTAAATTCATCCGAAACCTGAACCATCTCGATCCGGCCCTTGGTTTTTGCCGCCTTAAGCGCACGCTTCATTCCTTCCACATCCGCCCCGAAATGCCTGCAGACAGCAATTGCAGCCAGAGAATTATAAACGCTGAACCTCCCCGGTACATCAATTTCCACATCAAAATCCATAAGCCCGGACACGTGGTAAGCAACTCCTAAATATCCTGGCTTCGACACAAATTTCATATTGTCTGCACGAAGATCTGCATCCGCCAAAAACCCGAATGTTTCCACTGTACAGGTCCTGTGCAAAAGCATATCCCGGTAATGCTTATCGTCCACATTCAAAATACCAATCCTGCACTGAGAAAACAAACGGCTTTTACATTCCATGTACTCCTCAAAGGACGCATGCTCATTTGGCCCGATATGATCCGGTTCAATGTTCGTAAAAATGCCTATTTCAAACAAAATCCCCGCCGTCCTGTGCATCAAAATACCCTGTGAAGAAACCTCCATCACACAACAGTCCAGTCCCTTATCCAACATCTTACGGAAATATTTCTGAATCAGATAAGATTCCGGCGTCGTATTAGCAGAAGGAATGGTTTCCTCCCCAATCACGGTTTCAATCGTCCCAATCAGACCTGGTCTGTGCCCTGCGCCTTCCAGAATAGACTTGATCATATACGTCGTTGTCGTCTTGCCCTTCGTCCCGGTAATTCCAATTACCTTCAGCGTTTCCGCCGGATAATCAAAATAGGCAGCCGAAAGCATTGCCAGCGCATAACGGGTATCCTTCACCCGGATTACCGTAACCTCCTCCGGTACGTCCACCGGTTCCAAAACCACCAGTGCAACAGCGCCTGCCTTTACCACATCCTGTGCATAACTGTGACCGTCTGTAACAGTTCCTTTGATACATACAAACAGAGTATTTGGCGCTGCTTTCCGTGAATCATAGATCACGTTCGAAATCTCCCGTTTTAGACTTCCCTGAATGCACTGATACTCCATACGTTCTAACAGTTGCTTTAAATCCTTCATGTTCCGCCCCTTTTCTTTTACCGGATTCTTTTGATCTCCGGTGTGATTGCACTCGTAATATTATATGATACAATGTTGTATTTTACAAGGGAATTTGCGGATAGATTTTGGGTGGGGACGGGATCATGCGCCGGTCGGGTACTTAACAACAGGAAAAATACCCTGCGGGCATCCCTCTTTGCCATCCGGCGTCATCTCATTCGATACATACGGAAAACTGTCCTCACTGAATGGACGGATTACGGTTGTGTGCGAAAACTCCTTAGACATAAATCATGAATCGTCCCCTGCACCCGCAACGCGGTCACTTCCACACCTGCACACCGGAGCCTTTCGCCAAATGCTTCCCCTTCGCTGCGTAGAACATCCGCCTGGCCGTTTATGATCATCGTCGGTGGAAAACGCTTGTGGATACACGGACCGTGCCGCATGGATGACATCAGAACCATAGCAATTGCCATATTTTCGCCAACACTGTCGCCCACTGTGAGCGCAGCGCCGTTTACCATTGGAAAACAATCCCCTATGATTTCCCATATATGGGAAAGGAGAAAATAGCACTGTTCTATCGCTTCTGGGTATTTCGCTTCCGGTGACCGACTGTATTCGGGGAATACGACTAGTGAATTTGTCCTTGCGGAAAGTTCTCTGACTAACTTTTCGTGTGTATGGAAGCTGCCAAACCCCCAGCCTGCACCATGAATATAGAATATAATGTTTCTGATTTTCTCATCCTTTGGTGCAATAAAATATACTGGTATAGCTCCCCCACATCCCAGTATTGACACAAATTGAGGATATATCGGCGGGATATTTATATACGGGTTATCCTGCATTTCCTCCAATGCCCTCCTGCCTCGCTCCGGCGGCATCTGAAAAATCAGCGGAGGCACAAGATTCTTAATTATACTATTCCTCAACAGTAAAAACTTCTTCGATTGAAACATGAAATGCCCTTTGCAATATTCCATAAACATTTCATCTGGAGTTACCCAAAAATATTCAAAAAAAACAATAAATGCAAAAAATGGCAGAAACAACAGTTCATCGGTTAACATCAGTTCTATGCAATATAGTATTCTTCTTGGTTTACAAACGTATATATACCCATTTCTCCAGTCCATTTAGCAGAAAGAACTATCTACCCCTCTCTCATCAAGACTTCTGTTATTTTTTATCATACACAAAATAGTATAGATTGCAACTGCCTGCTCTGTAATCGGCATGACCCACCATAGAAGTTTAGCGCCAAACAGCGCCGGAAGCACAAACACTAATACACCGCATAAAACCATGCCCCGTGCCATAGAAATGAGCAATGCGGTTTTCGGCTGCATCACAGACTGGAAATAATAGGTTGCGAAAATGTTCAGCGGCAAAAGCAGATACGCAAGACCATAGATCTGCATAATACCGGGCGCAATCTGCAATACGCTGTCTGTTGGGGACATAAATACTTTCACAAAAGCGTTTGGGAGCAGACGTACTGCAACTGTCCATAGAACACCGAAGACTGCGACTGTCTACAGGGAATATTTCCGCGTTTCCCTGATGCGCTCTATATGATGCACGCTGTAGTTTTCAAAGATAATTGGCTGTGCCGCCTGCCCCACAGCATAAGTAAAGCATTGGACAAGACCGGATATCTGCACAATAACCCCAAATACCGCCAGCGCATCTGCACCAAAATAATTCATAATCTGACGGTTGAATAACATCGCAATAATCCCCATCGCTATTTCTGAAACAAAGACAGAACAGCCGTTGAACACCAGCTCTTTTGCCTTATGAATATACCCATGGACACGGGCCAGCCTGAGTGTATTTTTCCTGCTGAAAAAGTGAGAGACCATAACCGCAATCGTCAGCGTTACGCCAATAGCAGTCGCAAGGCCTGCGCCAAAGATACCCATGTTAAGCCCAAACACAAAATACAGATCTCCGAAAATATTGAAGCATCCACCACACAAAGTCGCAAAGGCTGCAAACCCCGGCGCATTATCGTTTCTCAGATAAGCGGCTAGCATTTGCGTGAACGGATATGCCGGAATCACAAATTGAATCGGGCGAAGATATGTCTTTGCCAATGGCAGGAGAGCATCATCCGCACCAAACAGGCGGAGCAACTGGTCATCAAAAACAGTGAGTCCGATCCAACAGACCACAGCTATGGCCGAAGTAAGAAGCAAGGACAAGGTAAAATAAGCATTTGCCTTGTCGTTCTTCCCTTGTGCCTTGTAATATGTATATTTGACAGAACCTCCGCTGCCGGTCAAAATCCCCAAACTGTACAAAATAGTCCAAATCGGCGCTACAATAGACAATGCCGCCGTACCCTGCGGACCCTGATACCGACCAACTACGGCAACGTCCACCAGCCCGTATATACAAGAGATCATGGAACCTCCAAAGGCTGCGCCAAGATACCTAAAGTAGTGTTTTTTAATACTTCCCTGTGTTAAATTCTTTTCCATAATAACTCCTATCTGAACTTACTCATTCGCCGGGACAGGCTGTCCGAGTATTTCGCAAGTAATTTCATTACAAGTTCTCTTTCAGAGGCATCCATATCCTCAAAGGCTGCAATTTCTTCCGCAAGAACCAGATCAACCGTTTTTCTGGAAAACTCTTCGCCTTTTTCCGTCAGTGTGACATACTTATGACGTTTACCATTGTAATCCCCAACCTCAATCAATCCATCCTTCACCATCTTTTTCAAGGCAGAATGGACCGTCTGCTTTGGCTGGTATATAAAACTGCAGATATCTTTTTGGGTAACTTTTTCTTCCGACTGGCGTATGTAATACAATATCCAAAATGCACAATCAGATAAGCCAAAAGACTTGGCGACACCCCGGTAGATTTCCTCATATCCATTGATGGTTGCATTGAAGTTAACAAGAACTTCTTTTGCAGTATACACAGATTTTTTCCTCCTTTCAGTCTGAAAACAGACTTATTCTATCTTATTTTTCTCAAGTTTTCAAGAGAATTCACAAAAAAATAACATTTGCCGTAACAGTTCAGCCATGCAGCAATTCGCAGATTGCGCGGGCGCTTGCACACAAAGCGTGATCTGCGAATTGCTGCATGAACGGAGCGCCCTCACCTCTTGCCAGAATACATCGAGCAAACAGAAGAAGCAACTGGGCCAGTATCAAGAAACTGTACGCAGCCAGCTGGAGTCGGAGGGAAAGTCTATAAACTTGGGTGCTGCCTCTTGTTCTCAATGTTCGCAAGGTAGCGGGGCGAGATAAACATTTCGTCTCTCACTTTCTTACGGCTCTCCTTGCGCCCTGTCCGCACTGCCTTAATCGCTGCCCCAAAAGCCTTGAAGTCGTATTTTGGTACTGGTCTTTTTGCCATATTTATTCTTCAAGTGTTGATTACTTTGCTAAAACACATTATATTAACAACAGGTTACAAAAATATATATCACAAGTTAACTACTAGTACATGGGACGAGTAAAACAATTAGAGTACAATATATATGGAGGGATTACTTATGCAAAAATTAGCAATAGGAAAAATATTGCAAGGGTTGAGAAAAGCAAAAGGTATTACACAAGAACAATTAAGTGAAATATTAGGAGTGTCATGTGCAGCAATTTCAAAGTGGGAAAATGAGCAAATGTATCCCGATATAAGTTTTTTTCCTATT
>JAAWDZ010000055.1 GCA_022794015.1 Eubacterium sp.
ATATACTCCCAAACAATCCTGCGCATATTGCAAATTACTGTAAAGAATGGTATTATAATGTCGGGTGCTGCCCAAACGGCCAGCGGTTCGCCTTTCGCCAAAATGTTTACATTTTGAGAACTTCCTGTATCTTTGGAGGTGATACATTATGGAAAATATTGGGAAAGATACATAACGGTGTTGTTTGTAGTCGATATTGTCGGTATTGTCCTGACGGTTATCAGTATTATCGTGACCATTATCAGTATCGTACAGACTGCTAAATATAATAAAGATAAACATCAAAAAAGCAACCGCCATTCGCCAAAGTAGGTTGCTTTTTGATAAGTAACGATTAACCAAGGCGGACCGTTGATTTACGGGCAGCGCCTTTTTCTATATCCTATATTACACAAAACATCCAGTATTGTCAACCTGTAAATTCTTATTTGTTGCTTTAATAAGCCTGCCTGTAAACATATTCCTTTATCCATCAATCCCCTTGATGTAGTCCCCTTTGCACCATATGAACTCCCTGCCTTTTAGCCTCACCCCGTCCCCATTTACCACGCCTTTGTCAAACTCCCCTAAGTCTATCACATAAAATGTTGGGTCTTTTGTGTTTGCCGTGTGCCCTTTCCATTCCCTGTTTTCTTCCAACGGGTCAAAATCCTTCCTCCCATTTCCTGCTTAGTTTCTGGCTGACAAGGGGCCTGCCCTCAATTATGTTAATGAGGGGCATATATACGCTCTCCCCACTGCCTATCTCCCTGCCAACAATGCCATAAACTTCCTGCCTCTGTTCCATGGCATAAGCAATAATCTTTTTTAAGCATTCCAGCGCTGCTGCAACACGCACTTTATCGCCCTTCGGGAGCTTCTCTACGTTTTTTGAGTTGATATACATGACTGCCGTGTCAATCAGCATGAGGCTGTCATGCTTCTCATAATACTCCCTGTCAAACCCGCCATAGTCCAATGCGCTGTCGGTCACTGCCATAAGCCCATCATGCATGAATTTCCCCAGCTTAAGCCCGACCGTTTCTGAATGGCGCAATGAGCCTACCGCCGCTAATGCAGCCATCACTGCTATGCTCCGGTCAAACTCATTCTGTATTGCGTCATTGAGTGTATAGTTCAGCTCATCCAATGACAATGGGCGCGCATGGAAAGGCACTTTTGAAACTTTTTTCTTTTTTCCGTCTATGCATATCACCGCCTTCGGTATCCTTGACTTTTCAGCCACATTTTCCACTACGCCATATGCCTTCGCGTCCACCATAAACTCCCAGAGGTGCTTCGCCGCCGTTTTATGCTTTGGCAGCGTGTTCACTGTAATGCCCCCTTTTTTACATGCTTCACCCTCCTTGTCCCCCTTCGCGGTATTGAGGCTGCCGCTTTCTAACTGGTATGCATAGTAAGCCTCCATGTCTACCACGCTGATTTTGTCTGCCTCCATGTCCTTAAAAAAATCTACCATATGGTTCATGTAATTCACCATATGGTCCTGGTAGCTCCCACTGAAGGACTTATACCTCTCGCTGCGCTTATAATCTTCCACAGCGTCACAAAACTTTTTGCTGCTGGCCACCCTGGCATCCGCACCCGCTGAACGGATAAGCACAGCTTCAGCCCGGGCCTCACGGGCTTCTTTCAGCGTCTTGAAGGTAAGCTCCGTTTTCACCTGCTTCATCATAATTTCACCTGTTTTCTTATCCCGTTTCGGCTGCCTGCCATAATCGCAGACCGCCTTATATTTCACTTCCTTACCATCCGTCACTTTATAGATCCCTGCTTCACCCTTAATTTTTTCACGTTTTTTTCACCCATGCTGTTATTCCATCCTTCCCTAATGTATACTTTTGCGTTCTTCCAAACTGCCGTACCACTTAGAAAAACTGTTTACGGGCACCCTTATCAATTTCCCAAACCTTACCACCTGGAATGGGCAGTCCGGGCTTCCCAACAGGTTATAGCAGGCAGTTTTCTTCATCCGGAGTATCTGCATTACCTCCTTTACTGTCAGGAAATCTTTTTCTGCAATGTCCCTCATTTTGCATCCTCCTTCCATTTTTATAAAAAAATACAATCCAGAATATAAAAATGTATGGATTCACGCATCTGCCCTTATCTGCAATCATTTCCCAGCCATCAGCCTATCACCCGACTGCCATTTGTTGTCCGCCCACTTCTGCGCCATTTTGTCATCTTACCTTCAAACCATTGGTTTTACTGCCTTCCCTGAATCCCCTGGCCGTCTTTTCCCCGTCTTATCCTGTCACCCATAAAAAACAGAGGAGGGCTAAAACCCATCAAAAAGGTTTCAGCCCTCTTCCAAACCTGCATTTCTATTTATTCCATATAAGCCGGTTTTGTATTATATTTTCCGTATTTTACTATATAGTCTGGTAGTTTTTGGTAGTTTATCCCTTTTCAGATGCCTCCAGGAAAGCCCCGGAACCCTTATAAATGCTACATTCTTTTCACCAATGCCTCACTCGTTCACCTCAAATTTGTACCCCATGCCCCAGATAGTTTTTATATATTCCCCATGCTGCCCCAGCTTATTTCGAAGCTTCTTCACATGCGTATCAATGGTTCTTGCATCGCCGAAATAATCGTAATTCCAGACATGGTTTAAAATTTTCTCGCGGGAAAGTGCAATTCCTTTATTCTCGATAAAATATGCCAGCAGCTCAAATTCTTTGAAACTCAGCTCCACCCGCTCCCCGTCTACGGTCACAAGGTGCGCTACTTTGTCCACGACGATACCGCCGATATCTATAGCGTCCTCCTCCACAACCCGGTTTGCCCTGCGCAGAATCGCGCCGACACGCGCCACTAAAATTTTGGGGCTGAACGGTTTGGAAATATACTCATCTACACCTAAATCAAAGCCTTGCAGCTCGTCATTTTCCTCCCCCTTTGCCGTCAGCATAATAATCGGGATCTTTGACGTCTCCCGAATTTCACGGCAGACATCCCATCCGTTAATTTTCGGCATCATTACATCCAGAATAATCAGCCCAATATCCTTGTCACGGTAAAATAAATCCAATGCCTCTTCGCCGTCGCCGGCTTCCAATACTTCAAAATTATCACGAATCAAAAAGTCTTTGACCAATTTTCGCATCCTGCTCTCGTCATCTACTACCAAAATTTTAATCTTGTCCATTGCACCGCCTCATTTCTGCTTCCATTTTCTCCTGATTCTAACAGATACTTATGAAAAAAATATGAATTACTGTTCTGAATTTTGAGACGCGTCAGCCTCCCGTTCCCTTAATTTTTCTTCCCGTTCGTTAAGCTGTGTTTCCCAGTGCTCATATTTTTCTATCAGAGCGTTTTCGTAATTCACAATATTGATATTGCCGCTGGTCGCCGTCACCGCAAACATTCCAATTACAATCAAAAGCAACACGGCGCAAACTGACATACAGGCCTTAAATTTTATTTTATAATCGACATTTTTTACCTCTGTTTTGTGGACAATTTTGGTCTTTACCTCTGTCCTTATGCGCGGTACGCTCTGCGGCTGCTCTGCCCTTGCCCTTTGCGCTGCAGGCGCGTCTTTACTGACAGCAGCCACAGGAATGGGCGGAATTGTGTCATTACTGATTGCAGGATTGGTCCATAAATTCTCCTGCAGCTCATAAAGAAAGGAATACCCCACCGGCGTTTCAAACAGCCTCTGGTTTACCATCTGCCGATACACATTAAAAACCACCTGGGGATCGGTTAAATCCGCACTGTTTTTAACATAACGTATGCCTTCTGCTTCTTTCAACGCCTTTTCCATCATTTTCTCATCCGGAAAAGCAAATCCCACTGCTTCATAAGGTATTTTCTCCATACTTCCTCCATACTTTCATCCTCAATTGTCTTTTCCAAATTTACATTTGTTCTTATTATAGTAAAAAAACACCGGAAACGCAATCATTTCCGGTGCTGCCTCTCTAATTGTTCGGAGCGTTTCATAATCTTGAGCGCATAATCCGTATAATCCGCCCGCTCTCCGCGCTGTATGGCATCCTTGCTGCCATTGTAAATCATAAGTACCGTTCCGATGTCTTTATATTCCCGAAACAGCTCCGACAGATAATCGGCCGCCAATAAAATATTTCCCTTCGCATTGTAAATGTCGGAAACTCCAAGCTTTTGCATGCGCTCCTTATGATACAGCAAGTTAATCTGCATCAACCCTTTGCAATTACCATTCTGTGCTCCCGGATTTCCGGATGACTCCGACTCCATAATCGCCTCTAAAAGCTCCGGGCATATTCCGTATGTTTCTCCTATTTCTTCACAATACGCTGCATATTGCGGTGAAATAAACGTATCCGCGCTCTCCGCCTGCAGCTTAAGCTGTGCCGAAAAACAAACCAGTAACACCAGTGTTAGAAAAAGTGCGCTCTTTACTCTTTTTTTAAACTGCATATGACCCCTCCAGATTTTTTCATCTATTCGATTATATAATTCTATGAAAAAATTCTGGAAATATTCCTGATTTCACAAATATTTAACAAAAAAAGAAAGCAGCGTACATGCTGCTTCTTTTAGGAGAAGGTATTTTACTATGGGGTATAGTAAAACAAAAAATATATATAAGGTATTGGGGGGTTTTACAGTTATTATACTACCACAACCTATTCCATAAGTGTTCACAAATGTTACAATATTTCAAATATTTTTTTATGCACTTTGCACAAAACAAATCTCTCTCTTCAGAACAAAGAGCCATGCTTACCGGACTTACACTCCAGAACACGGCTGCAGCAGCCATATCCCTTATGCGCTTGATACGCATCTCCAAAGGATTTATTTTATAGAGAGAACAAAGTTTTCTATAATGAAAAAGACGGAATACGAAACCCTTCCGCTTCGTATTCCGTCTTCCGTTTTGCTCTTTATCCGCTGTATAAATTTTTTAACTATTTAGAAGAAGACATTTTCTCTTCCTGACTGCGGATCATCTTACGCACCATTTCGCCTCCGATAGAACCTGCCTGTGCAGAGGTAAGATCGCCGTTATAACCTTCCTTAAGCGGAACGCCAATCTCAGATGCTACTTCCTGTTTAAAACGGTTTAATGCCTCTTTTGCTTCAGGAACCTCAACTCTGTTTCCTCTACTTGAACTTGCCATGGTATTACACCTCCATAGTTTTTCTCCGGCTGCGCCGGTTTTTTGTATTTGGATAAACACTGTTTTGTTTATCCTAGAGATAGTATGGAGCAAAATCATTTTTTTATGTTTGGAAAGTTCAACCATTATTTTGTTATTTCAAAAAATTCTACCTCAGATATTTCTTTACGCCATAGCCATATGCAATTGGTTTAACAGCTTATATACATCCTGGCATCCGGCTTTACTACCTGTCAGATTCGTTATGCAGGCTTTTCAAAAGCGCAATCTCCTTTGCATAGCCCTCATCGTCATTCGGCGTCTCCAAAATTACCGGCAACCCTTGCAGCGCAGGATGATTCAACACCCGCGCAAAAGCTTCCAGCCCAATATGCCCTTCTCCTATCTTTTCATGTCTGTCCTTATGCGCACCCAACGGATTCATGCTGTCATTCATATGAATAGCCTTCAGATAGGAAAACCCGATGATTTTGTCAAAAGAATCCAATACACCGTCCAGATCATTTACAATATCATACCCTGCATCCCACACATGGCAGGTATCCAGGCAGACACCCATTTTCTCCTTCAATTCCACCCGATCCAAAATCGCCCGAAGCTCTTCAAAGCTTCTTCCAATCTCTGATCCCTTTCCTGCCATTGTTTCAAGCAAAACTGTCGTAGACTGCTCCGGCGTCAGCACCTCGTTTAATAGCCCTGCCGTCTTGGCAACGCCGGCCTCACTGCCCTGTCCGACGTGCGACCCCGGATGAAAATTATAATAATTCCCCGGCGTATACTCCATGCGCCGCAAATCATCCGCCAGCATTTCCTTTGCAAAACTGCGGATGTCTTCTTTGGCCGCACATGTATTCATCGTATATGGCGCATGCGCCACCAGCTTTCCGAAGGAATGTTCTTTTGAAAGCTCCAGAAAACGCCCCACATCAGCTTCGTCTATCTCCTTTGCCTTTCCTCCCCTGGGATTTCTCGTAAAAAACGCAAACGTATTCGCCCCCAGCTTTAGCGCCTGCTTCCCCATGGCCTCATAGCCTTTGGATGCCGAAATATGGCTTCCTGCATAAAACATAACGTCCTCCTGTCATTTTCCATTTAATCGTAACAGTTCAGACAAGCTGCCCTGTAACACGATTTGCGATGCACACAAATCATCTGCCAGCCGCTTTACAGCTTACGGATACGCTCCAATGCAGCCAGTGTATTTTCATACGTTCCAAACGCCGTCAGCCGGAAATATCCTTCGCCGCTCGGTCCAAATCCGGAGCCAGGCGTCCCTACTACATTCGCACGCTCCAGCAAATCGTCAAAGAATTCCCACGAGCTCATTCCCTGCGGCGTCTTTAACCAAATATAAGGCGCATTTACTCCGCCAAATACCGTGTAACCGGCTTCCTGCAGTCCCTGCTTAATCGCTGCTGCATTCTTCATATAATAAGCAACCTGCTCTTTCAACTGAGTCTTGCCTGCTTCAGAATAAACAGCTTCACCCGCACGCTGTACAATATACGGCGCACCGTTAAACTTCGTCCCATGTCTTCTTGCCCACATATCCCGCAGAGATATCCCGCCGCACTTTAATTCTTTCGGTACAACCGCATAGCCTAAACGCACACCGGTAAATCCGGCATTTTTTGAAAAACTTTTCAATTCAATGGCGCAGGTTTTCGCACCCTTACATTCATAAATAGAGTGTGCCACATCCTCTTCCGAAATATAAGCCTCATAAGCTCCGTCATAAATAATCACCGCACCCACTTTATTTGCATAATCTACCCATTCCTGCAGCTGTATTCTGGTAAGTGTTGTTCCAGTCGGATTATTCGGCAGACATAAATAAATCAAATTGGGGATTTCCTTTGGGAATTCCGGCACAAAATGATTGTCTGCAGTACACGGCATATAGATCACATTGCTCCAACGCTCTGTCTTTGCATCATATGTTCCGGTTCTGCCTGCCATAACATTCGAATCCACATACACTGGATAAACCGGATCACATACCGCAATACGGCTGTCTGCTGCAAACAGCTCCTGTATATTGGCAGAATCGCTCTTTGCACCGTCAGATACAAAAATTTCATCCTCCGAAATATCACATCCCCTTGCATGGTAATCATTCTCTGCAATCGCTTTCCGCAAAAAATCATACCCCAAATCCGGCGCATATCCATGAAATGTTTCGGCACGTCCCATTTCATCCACTGCTTTGTGCAGCGCTTCAATAATCGCCGGTGCAATCGGCTGCGTCACATCGCCGATTCCCAGGCGGATGATTTTCTTATCCGGATTTGCTTCGGAAAATGCAGCTACTTTTTTTGCAATCGTGCTGAACAAATAGCTTCCTGGCAGTTTCTGATAATTCTCGTTAATTTGAAACATATTTTTATCTCCTTTTCTTGGTTAGTTTGTTGGGTGGCTGCATTGATTTGGTAAAAACTGCTCCAACACTCCTACAGCAGAATCTCCCCCTCAAATACAATTTCTGCCGGCCCTGTCATATAAACAGCATTTTTTTCCTGATCCCACTGAATCTGCAAGTCTCCTCCCAGCAGCTTTACCGTAACCTCATTCTTTGTCTTACCGGTTCGCATCGCTGCCACAGCCGCTGCGCACGCTCCGGTGCCACAGGCCAGGGTTTCTCCGGAACCACGCTCCCAGACGCGCATCCGTATCGTATGTTCATCTATTACATTTATAAATTCCGTATTGATCCTCCTGGGAAAACGTTCATGGTTTTCAAATGCAGGGCCCATCTCCAGAAGGTTCAGCTCTCTCACGTCCTCCTTAAGAACCGTCACACAATGGGGATTTCCCATTGAAACACAGGTGACCAGATATTCTTTCCCTGCTGCGGTAAACGGCTGCTCCACCACCTCTTTCGCCTCTGCAATAACTGGTATCTTTTCCGCCAAAAACTCCGGCGCACCCATATCCACTTTCACCAGAGCCACCGTATTGCCCTCAACTGTCAGATCCAATGTCTTAATTCCTCCCAGTGTTTCTACACGGATCTGCGTTTTATCCGTAAGTCCCTTATCATATACAAATTTCGCTACGCACCGGATCCCGTTTCCGCACATCTCCCCCCGCGATCCGTCCGCATTATACATCTCCATCTCAAAATCAGCCGCTTTCGAAGATTTAATTAAAATCAGTCCGTCCGACCCAATCCCAAAATGACGATCACTTATTTTCTTCGCTGCCTCTGGAGGATCCGCCACCGTTTCCTCCAGGCAATTCACATATACATAATCATTCCCAAGCCCATGCATTTTCGTAAACTTCATCCTCGGACCATCCTTTCCCAAAATCCAATGCCAACCTGCCTTTCTTTTGCCACAAACGTAGCAGTCACATCATAAGCACCATCTGCGCTGTCTCCACAATTCCTACCCCATTATCCATACTCCTTTTCTGCAGATACCGATGCGCCTCTTCCTCCGTCATATGATTCCGCTCCATCAGAAGCCCTTTCGCATTGCGCAATATTATCTCCTCTTCTTTGCTGCGCTCCTTCTTTTTTGCGCCTTTTGCCTTTTTCCTGAGCAAAGGCTCCGACATCATATGCATCGTATGAAGCAGTTCATGTACTTTAAAAGGCATCCTTAAGCATACCACATCCTGTTCCCTGCGGCTGTCACATACATTTGCAGAAGCCACTAAAAGCATTTTAAACTGTACGGGCAGATATTCCCTCAGCTCCGCATATGCCATATCTGCAAACCGGCATCCGCAGACTACAATTCCTCCGGAAAGCTCCTGCGTAAACTGCAAAACCTGTGCTCCTGTCGTGCAAACCGCACAGACCTCATATCCGTTTTGTTGCAAAATACGTTTTATATGTGTTCCGTTATCTATCTTTGGAAATACAATGATCACTTTCATGACAGTAACCCACGCTATATCTTATATAAATATTGATCAATTTCCCACGTGGTTACCTGAGTCTGATACTGTATCCATTCAGCTTTTTTGGCATTCAGATATTTTCTGCTGATATGCTCTCCTAAAACTCCTTTCAAATAATCATCTTTTTCAAATTCCACAATGGCCTCCCCCAGATCCTTTGGAAGTGATTCTATTCCCAGTTCCTCTTTTTCACACAGACGCATTTTAAAAACATTTTCTGTTACAGGCTGCCCCGGCGTAATTTTATTTCGAATACCTTCTAAGCCTGCAGCAAGGCAAACCGCCAGCACCAGATATGGATTTGCCGAAGGATCCGGGCAGCGCAGCTCAACCCTGGTGCCCGCGCCCCGCGCGGCCGGAATCCGGATTAAGGGACTTCTGTTCGTCGCCGACCAGGCAATGTAAACGGGCGCCTCATACCCTGGCACCAGACGCTTGTATGAGTTAACAAGCGGATTGGTCACCAGAGCCATGCCCTTTATATGTTTTAAAATACCGCCGATAAAATAAAGCGCTTCTTTGCTTAACCCCATTTCTCCAGATGGATCGCAAAAAATATTTTTACCATCTTTGGAAAGCGACATATTCACATGCATGCCAGACCCGTTGACGCCAAACCGGGGCTTTGGCATAAAGCTGGCAAACAAACCATGACGTTTGGCAATTGTTTTTACTGCCAGCTTAAACGTCATAATATTGTCCGCCGCGGCAAGCGCCTCGTCATATTTAAAATCAATCTCGTGCTGTGCAGGGGCTACTTCATGATGAGACGCTTCTATCTCAAAACCCATATCCTCTAGCGTCAGTACCATATCCCGCCTGGCATTTTCTCCCAGATCCACCGGGCCCAGATCGAAATAACCTGCCTTTTCATGGCTGATTGTCGTTGGCTGTCCATTTTCATCTGTATGGAATAAGAAAAATTCACACTCCGGTCCCACGTCAAAACAATACCCCAAATCTTCGGCCTCGCCAATTATTTTTTTCAAAATATACCTGCTGTCCCCAGGAAACGGCGTATGGTCGGGACGGCAAATATCGCAGATAATACGCGCAACCTTACCCTGCTGCGGCCGCCACGGGAAAATAACAAAGGTATCCAAATCCGGATGCAGGTACATATCCGACTCCTCAATGCGCACAAAACCCTCAATCGAAGAACCGTCAAACATACATTCATTATTTAACGCTTTTTCTAACTGACTGGCTGTAATTGCCATATTTTTCAATGTTCCAAACATATCCGTAAACTGCAGACGAATAAACTCCACACCCTCTTCTTCTACAATCCGGATAATATCCCGTCCCGTATATTTACTCATGAGAATACGCTCCTTTCATATAGTCCAGCACTTTCTGATATTCCATGGTGCCTCCGAACAGATCTAAGGCGCTTCCGATAGTAACATTTAGCCGCCCTTTCCCTTCCCGCTTTAACTTTTCCAAATCTGCAAAACTGCCGATTCCCCCCGCATAGGTAACGGGAATATTTCCCCAGCTGCCAAGCAGCTGGGCAAGCGGCGCTTCAATACCGCTTGCCTTACCTTCTACATCAACCGCGTGAATCAAAAATTCATCGGCATATTCGCTAAGACGTTCTAATAACTTATGCGTTATACTTTCCTCCGTAAATTTCTGCCAGCGATCTGTCACAATATAATATGCGCCGTCCGTGCCCCTCCTGCAGCTTAAATCCAGCACCAGGCGTTCTTTACCTGTCACCTTTACAAGCTTTTGCAAATGATCAAAGTTAATGTTTCCGCCGGAAAATACATAAGAGGTCACAATAACATGACTTGCGCCCGCCGCAAGAAACTCATTTGCGTTCTCTGCACAGATGCCTCCGCCCACCTGCAGACCGCCCGGATAAGCGCGCAGTGCAGACATGGCCTGCTTCTTTGTCTCCCCGTAATATTCGCTTCCGGCAGAATTTAAAAGAATGACATGGCCTCCCTTAAGCCCGTCTTTTTTATAAAATTCTGCAAAAAAAGCGGCGTCCTGATCTGATACAAAATTCTCCTGTGCTTTATTTCCCGTATCTTTTAAGCTGCTTCCGACAATCTGCTTAACCTTTCCGTTGTGAATATCAATACAAGGACGAAACTCCATTGGCTGATCCCTCCTGCCCGGCCAAAAGCCTTTTTTCGAGTTCCATATTACTACAGATCCTGTTTTTTCGCAATCACCTGTTTTTTAAAGCAAATTCCGCTCCTCTTTGGTCAGCTCCCGATATTCTCCTGGTAAAAGCGTCTCGTCCAGCTTAAGACTTCCCATTGCCGTCCGTTTCAGATAAATCACCTGCTTCCCAACTGCGGCAAACATCCTTTTGATCTGATGATAACGTCCTTCCGTAATCACAACCCGCACTCTTGAAATATCTCCCTCTGTAAGAACCGTAAGCTCTGCCGGCTTTGTCAGCGTTTTGTCTCCAATATCCAGCCCCTGTCGAAATGCTTTGATATCCGCTTTCGTAACCCATCCGTCAATTTTCGCCTCATAGACCTTTTCCACATGCTTCGTCGGGCTTAAAAGATTGTGGGAAAGCATCCCGTCATTCGTAATCAATAGCAACCCTTCCGTATCCAGATCCAATCTGCCCACCGGAGACAGGTCTTTTCGTTTATCCACAATATAATCCATTACTGTTTTATGCCCTGCATCCTGTCTGGCCGTTACGCAGTTTTGGGGCTTATAGAGCATATAATAAACATATTTCTGATAATGTATTTCTTTTCCAAAAAAGCAAATCGTCTGCGTACCCGGATCCACCTGCTGCTTAGGACTGACCCTGCTGCCATCCACCGTAACCTTTCCCTGCCTGATGTATTGCTTCACTTCGCTTCTCGTCCCTGCTTGCATATCGGCCAGTAACTTATCCAACCGCATAAAATCCCTCCAAAATTTCCTTGATTACTACTGTTTCACTTTTCCGAGAATTCATACACATCCTCTCCATCAAGTGAATAATCTGTTCAGATAATAGCAAATCGCATCCATCGTGTCAATTTCATCTGAAACAATTGACACAATTTTAGTAACAGTTCAATCTGCAGCTGCGCAGTTAGCAGCCGGTAAAGCAGAAAAGCCAGGAATCCGCCCCTTTGCCATTGGCAAACTGAGCCTGGCATCATGGCCAGACAGGTTTACAGATAATTCGGGTGGTTATTTATTTTTTCATACAAAGCAATGCTTATCTATACATAGCATATCAGGGAATGGCAGGAGGCCAGTTAAAAAATCCCTGCCTATTTCCAGCGGGTATGTGATATACTTTTATTGTCCATTTGGATCGCCTCCTATCTCTGGAACGCTGGAAATTTTTTTGCGTTTTTTCGCAAAACCTATTGACAGGATAGCGGGGAGTATGGTAGCATATACAGCAGTTAGGTGTAACTAACTGCAAGGGGAGACAGATGTTTCCAAATAAAAGGAATTACACGGAAAAATGCCTTATGGCATTTTCTTTCACTACATGGGTTAGGAAAAACTAACCAAAGAAAAAAGGAGGAATCTGCATGAGCGTTGTGATCATAGGAGGCCATGAGAGGATGGAGAACCGGTATAAGGAAATCTGTAAGAAATACAACCATAAATCGAAGGTCTTTACCAAAATGAAATCCGATTTAAGCAGCCAGATTGGCTGTCCGGATCTGGTAATTCTGTTTACTTCGACCGTATCCCATAAAATGGTACACTGTGCAGTTGTGGAATCAGAGCGGTGTCATTCCAGGCTGGAACGTTCGCACAGCAGCAGTGCAAGTGCTCTTATACAGATATTGGAGGCGTATGCGTAAGATGTTTGGCAGGCAGAGGAAAACGATATCGAAAGAATTGGTTGTCAGCCATTGTTCCCCAACAATAGCGGGATTAAAAACAGGAAGCCTGTTCAGCTGCATGGCAGAGGACAGCGATAGAGATAGCACGAGTGTTAGAGGTACATAAACAAATCCAGAGACAAATACGCTGAAAATGTAGATCGTTATATTTGTAGGTCAGAAAATAGTTATATTAAATTTGTTGACACCTAATATGACACCACCTATAATACAGAACAGAAGGTATTCAAGATGTCAACGTGGGATAAACTATCAACACGTATTTGTTTTTTGCAAAAAGATCTTAGATTCGGTGAATTATGTAAGGTATTGGAAGGTTACGGTTATGAGATGAAAACTCCGAAAAGTAGAAATAGCCATTGTACATTTAGAAAATCAGGATGTCGGCCTATTACTATTCCAAAGCATGAGCCAATTAAGAAAGTATATGTAGAAATGGTTAAGCAAATTGTAGAGAGTGAGACGTTAAATGACAAAAACCTTAGCTGATTATATGGAAATGTCTTATCGTATGGAGATTGTAGAAGACAAAGATGAGGGTGGCTTTGTGGTTTCTTATCCGGATCTTCCGGCATTTTGAGCAAGGTAATCAAGCAGTTCAAAGGAAATTTTCAGACAACTTATTTACACAGATTTTATGACACA
>JAAWDZ010000056.1 GCA_022794015.1 Eubacterium sp.
GCATAACTGATTCTCCTATGTACTTTTAGGAGATTTTACCAGTTTTATCCATAATCCACAATATTTTGATCGAAAAGGCAGGAGTGAAAAATGTAATGGTATTGTTGTATAGTTTTCGCAACAAATGTCTGCTTTTTTTTTGTTCATGCGTTTATTCTGCCATCCTGAATAGAGTATATTTACTTTCGGGCTGAGGATGAATGATGTATCCTCCGGCCCAAAAACGCATCCGATTTTTATATTTTATAACCGTATTTTTGCCTTCAAAAAATACGGTTGTTATGCGATCAAAGATATAAATATTCCCCAATATGTATCATTTTAAATGATATAATTCCTGGTCAAATGGATTACTCATGTAAAATGCACAATTATGAACATAGTGCAGACAAAAAATTCCATGTTTCTTTAAAAACTTCACCAATTCTTTGTATTTTTTTCAAATTAAAAACACAATTATCCCGTATACTTCTTTCTATCAACAAAGGAGTTGTAAAGTCTTGCGGGGCTTGGTCGGCTCCGGCAAACAACAATCCCGAAAGGGTTTATATATATTTCATACTTTTCTCCTTCCCCTGTACCGGTATCCACCGGTTACAGGGACTTTTTCTGCCGCGCATCCCACTGCCTGACGGCGGCAAGAAATTTTTCCCCATATTTTTTACACTTATTTTCACCTACGCCATTGATCTGCAGAAATTCTGTCTCCGTTGTTGGCTTTCTGGCCGACATGTCCCTTAATGATTTATCACTGAATACAATATATGGCGGAACCTGCTGCTCTTTTGCAATTTCCAGACGTAATTTTCTTAATTCCTCAAACAGCCCATAATCTGTATCCTGCAAAACCGCCTGTTTTTTCTGCGAATCTTTTCCCGGCTTTTTTATTTTTGCCTCTTGTTCTTTCGCTGCTTTCATAACAACGGGAGTCTGTCCAAAAATATCTGCTGCTTTCTTTGTCAGCTTCACAACCGGATACTGGTCATCTGTCACAAACACATAACCGCTGCTGCACAAAAACTGCATTACCTGTCGTATACGGTACACTGGCACGTCAGAAAGTTTGCCAAAGCTGCTGCTTCGCGCCATTCCATTCTGCTTTAGCTTTGCAGACTGACTGCCACGGAGCGTATCCGTAATCACTGTCATTCCAAACCGCTGTCCGCAGTTCTTTACACATTCCACAATTGCCCGTGCCGTTTTTGTCACATCAATATCCACAAATTCCGTCAGGCAATTTGAACATTTTCCACAATAATTCGTCGTATATTCTCCAAAATAACGCAAAACAAAATCCCTGAGACATTCATTGGTCGTACAATAATAGGTCATTTGTTTCAGACGCTCTCTGTCCCGCTCTTTAATTATCTCTCTTTCCTCATCTGTAAATGCATCGTTTTCTGTTTCCTGATCAATCAAAAACTGATTCAGCCGCACATCTTGCGGCGCGTACAGCAAAATGCAGTTCGCCTCATCGCCGTCACGTCCGGCACGCCCCGCCTCCTGATAATAACTCTCGATATTTTTAGGCATATTAAAATGAATCACAAAGCGGACGTTTGACTTGTCAATTCCCATTCCAAATGCGTTTGTCGCCACCATAACAGACGCCGTATCATATAAAAAATCATCCTGATTCCGGCGCCGTTCCGCATCAGACAATCCCGCATGATATCTGGTCGCAGCAATTCCGTTTGCCAAAAGCTTTTGACAAACCTCTTCTACCGTTTTTCTGGCCAGGCAGTAAATAATACCGCTTTCTGTGGGATGTTCTGTCAAATACGCCATCACCTCCGCAAATTTATCCTTCGGTGTGCTTACCTTATAAAAAAGATTTTTCCGATCAAACCCAGTGGTAAGCATCATCGGTTCCTGTAAATCCAGCGCAGCCACAACATCCTCTCTGACCTCCCTTGTCGCTGTCGCTGTAAACGCCGCCACGACCGGGCGCTTTGGCAACAGACGAATAAAATCGGCTATCTTCAGATAGCTGGGCCGAAAATCCTGTCCCCACTGGGATACACAATGCGCCTCGTCTACCGTCACCATCGCCAAATCTGCCTGCAGCGCGAAATTCAAAAAATCATCGGTCAAAAGACGTTCCGGCGCCACATAAATAATCTTATACCTGCCCGCCACGGCGAACTTCAGCGCCTTGCGATATTGTCCCACTGTCAGGGAGCTGTTCAGATACGCCGCATGAATACCCGCCTGATTTAATGTTCCAACCTGATCCTTCATCAGAGATATCAGAGGCGACACCACAATTGTAATCCCGGACATCATAAGCGCCGGGACCTGATAGCAGAGGGATTTTCCTGCCCCGGTCGGCATAATGCCAAAAGCATCCCTTCCTTCTAGCAGAGTATCAATTATATTCTCCTGGCCTTCCCGAAAGGTATCGTATCCAAAGTATTTTTTCAAAACTTCATTTTTATCCAATGTAATCCTCCTACCCAGCGTATATTTCACACAAAAATACAAATACTGTTTTCGAATCCAAAAATAATTTATCAAAAGGAGATTTTCTATGATTCTGACAGAAAAAGAAAACACCATTTTACAGGATCTTCAGACACAGGAAAAGGTCTGCATGGAGCATTACAACCTGTGCGCCAGCACTGCAAAAGATGGCTGCTTAAAAGACTTATTTACCCAGATTGCCAAAGATGAACAGACACACTACCAGACACTCGGAAAGCTGATGCAGGGAGAAATGCCCGCTATCACCCCGGCTCCCGCCGCTTCAAGGGTAGATACCTATCAGCCGAAGGCAACCTATACGGCCTCCTCCAACCAGGCGGACAAACAGCACGACGCCCTGCTCTGCTCTGACAGTATCGGAAATGAAAAAATGGTTTCTTCCGACTACAACACCCACCTCTTCCACTTTGGAAACGGTGAAATCCGCAAACTCTTAAACCATATCCAAACAGAAGAGCAGGAACATGCAGAAATGATTTATAAATATAAAAAAGCAAATGCTATGGCATAATCCTGACGTCTGAGATATCCGTTTAAACCTGAAACTGTCCCGGCTCAATACACTGCCGGGGCAGTTTCTTTTTGAAGTAAATATTTCTTAGTATAACACAGAATGATGCGTTTTTATATAAACAAAATAAATTTTATTTTTTTATTACAAAATTGGAATTTCTCCCTTTAAAACCTCCCGCTCCACATACAATGTCCCATCTCTTCTGTTTCCCATTACCCACTTCACCAGGCTCATTTTCATATGTTCTATTTCAATTGCGGTAATGCCCTGTGGATGCACACAACTCCCTGCATTGACATACAGCTCCCCTTCCACTAAATGCGGTCTGTGGGAATGGCCCGCCAAAAGGTATATATCATTTTTCTTTGCCGCACCCACCATACACCGTTCGTACTTATGCACCTTCCGATAATTTCTGGCTGCGCTTGTAGGATCATTCACCCCGAATAGCTCTAACGGCTTCCACAGATACCGTACTAAAAACCTGGAAAGCTTCCAGCACACCGAATTAAAAAAATCTGCCTGATGTCCGTGGATGATGCAAAGATCCCGCCCTCCCTCCCTGTTTTTTAAGACAATTCCCTCCGGAAGCTGCCCCTTTAGTTCCATATCATGATTCCCATAAATCCTGCAGTACCGATTCCGTTTCTTAAGATGGTCAAATACCTCATACACATCACTATGGCATTCCTCTATCCGCTCTCTGGAACGGTTCTCCCACAACTCCTCCCCATCACCCAGCTCCAAATAATAAAACCCATCGTCCAGGTACTGCTGCAATGCTGCCGTAAACAAATGCTTATTGCGCAGGAAATTATCCGACATAGTTCCGTCTCCTCTGTGGCAGTCGCCAAATATCACATAACGGCTGCACCTCGCAAGCGGCAGCTCCGTACTCCTCTCAATCGCCCTGGCTATCTTTGTTTCACATCTCATCGTTTCACCCGTACCTTTTTTCCAAACGCCTTAAGGCCCAGCATACGCCGAAAACACCACGGAAGCTGCAGATACAAAAACAGCATCCGATCCGCAGTATTACGAAACGGCCTTGTCACAAATCGAAACAGACCACAGTAACATCGGTTCACGCACTGCACCAGCTTTCGATACCACTTCTCAAGCCCTGTATAACAAATCGTCCGATCCAAAATAACCGATACCCTGCGGTTTTTCACACGATATTCCGTTTCTGAGAAGCCAGCTTCGCAAAGCCCCCTGCCAAATGCCTGGGCTGCTCCCGTATTTGAAAACGTAAGCGTCGCATACATTACCAAATCCCCCGGCTGACTGAACATTCCCATCCGAAACGCTGCAAGCCACCAATGATACCGCTTGAGTGAAAACAGCTTTTCCCCACGCCGTTCCAGGCAAAGCCCGATTAAAGGCATTTCACAATCCGATACTGCATTGTAATGTACATGCTTTCTCTGTTTGGGAGCAACCAACCGATTCGTATGATACACGCCTGCTTCCGCTCCGGTATTAATTCCATACTGCCCTTTCCAAAATTCAATTAGCCAGGTTCTATCCTGATAATCAAAATAAATTGGAAATGCATCCATAACCATATTAAACTTTGTCGCAAGCTTATCAAACAGTCTCTCATACCCTTCCCTGCGCTGCCAGGCATCCACACGTCCTACAAATACCTCCTGACCAGGATCATAAGAAAATCCAAACGGCTCCGCCAACTCATTTAACTTTCTGCACTTTTCCTCTTCATCCATATTCCGTACAATTCTTTTGCATTTTTCACGCCGCCAAATCAAATAAACAACGGTTATCACCAGTAAAACAGCTAAAACAATTCCAAGGACTGCCCATCCCACTTTTTCCTTTGCTCCTTTCCATATTTTTTTATAAGATATGCAAAAAAACCTTATCAGTGAGTAGATGCCTCAGATATTACAAGTTCTTTCGGTACAGTTCCCTCCGCCGACGAACACCCCCAGACCAGAACTTTTTCGCCAGATTTCTTCAGATTCCACCTCACAATGAGTACCCTTTCCTTCGACTATATTCTTCCCACTGCCGGGCGGATTTGGGATTTTAACCCGCCAGAAACGCGCGCCGCCAGACGCACAACAATAAAAATGGCAGCTGCCAGATCCCTTGGCAGCTGCCGTTTTAATCGCGCGTATATTTCAGGCAAACTGCCCTGCTGCATGTTTCACACTACATACAAAACGCCTCTTTTTTCCATTTTATAAGAATATATACTTACATACAAACAAGATCGCCAATACATACATTAACGGCGTAATCTTCTTACTTTTGCCACATACGATGTTGATAATCACATAAGAAATTACTCCTATTGCGATTCCTTCAGAAATGCTGTATACCAATGGCATCGCAATCATGCAAAGATATGCCGGTACAGCCTCTGCAGCATCTTCAAAGTCCACATTCAAAATTGCCGATACCATCAAAAATCCTACAAAGATCAAGGCCGGAGCCGTCGCAAAACCAGGAATTGCCGTAAAAATCGGTGCAAAGAAAATCGCTAACAAAAACAATATTCCGGTTACAACCGAGGCCAATCCAGTTCTCGCACCTTCTCCCACACCTGCAGAGCTCTCTACAAATGTCGTTGTTGTAGACGTACCAAAAACAGCTCCCACAGACGTTGCAATTGCATCTGCCAATAGCGCCGGCTTAATACGCGGCAGCTTGTCATCCTTATCCAGCATCCCCGCTTTTGAAGAAACGCCAATCAGCGTTCCAATTGTATCAAACATATCCACGAACAGAAACGACAGCAAGATTACAATAAAGTTAAAAATACTTACGCCTGAAAAATCTGCTTTAAAGCACTGTCCAAAAGTCAGCCCAATTGCTGAAAAATCAGTTAAAGCCATTGACGGATACAGAGAATAAAATCCGTTTTCCACATCAACAGTATAAATCCCTGTTGCCTGCGCCAGCATACCAAGTACCCAGGTAACTACAATGCCTACCAGAATAGAGCCTTTTATACCCTTGATGTAAAGAACCGCAGTCACCAGAAGTCCTATCAGTGCCAGAACTGCACAAATCCCCTGTGTATGCCAGTTGCCTGCAAAATCCACATAAGAAACAAGCGTAGAATCGTTTGCTACCACAATATGCGCGCCCTGCAATCCAATAAACGCAATAAACAAACCGATTCCTGCGCTAACCCCCTTTTTTAACATAGCCGGAATTGCATCAAAAATCGCTTCCCGCACATTTGTCAGCGATAATACAATAAAAATCAAACCCTCTATAAACACTGCCATCAGGGCAATCTGCCAGGAATATCCCATCGCCCCGCAGACGGTAAAAGAAAAATATGCGTTTAATCCCATACCTGGCGCCAGTGCAAACGGATAATTTGCCAGCAGTGCCATTGCCATTGTTCCCACAAAGGATGCAAGACAAGTTGCAATCAGCACTGCCGTGGCATCCATATTCGAGCCAAATTCATTGCCCAGTAAACTGGGATTTACCGCCAAAATATATGCCATTGTCATAAACGTGGTAATCCCGGCTATTACTTCTGTCTTTACCGTTGTGTTATTCTCTTCTAATTTAAAAAAACTTTTTAACATAATACTCTCTCCAATCTCTAATTGCCTTCGTACGTGATTACAGAAGCCACTTCATATTTACTTAATTTGTCCCTGCCTTTTAACCCGGCAAGCTCCATTAAAAACACAATTTTAACAACCTCGCCGCCCAACTCTTCAATCAGCTTCGTACAGGCTTCAATCGTTCCGCCTGTGGCGATCAAATCGTCGACCAGTATCGCTTTCTGTCCTGGTACGATAGAATCCCTGTGCATTTCAATCTCTGCGCTTCCGTATTCCAAATCGTATTTTGCCGAAATGGTTTCACAGGGAAGTTTGCCCTTTTTGCGAACTGGAACAAACGGTTTGCCAAGCGCATACGCAATCGGCACACCAAAGATAAAACCTCTGGATTCTGTTCCCACTACCACATCAAAGTCTACTCCTTCTAATAACCCGATCATGGAATCAATCGCCAGCTTCAGTCCCTCTGCATCCTGCAGCACTGTCGTAACATCGCGGAAAATAATTCCCTTCTCCGGGAAATCCGGAATATCCCTTACATATTCATCTATCTTTTTCATCTGCCACACCCCCCTTCTGTTTTGTTAAGATTAGTAAGATATAATTTCATAACCATCTTCAGTCACCAGCACCTGCACTTCCCACTGGGCGGACGGCTTACCATCTTCTGTATATGCAGTCCAATTGTTTTTTTCATCTATATAAATTTCTACCCGTCCCATATTGATCATGGGCTCAATTGTAAAAATCATGCCAGGTACCATTAACATCTCTGTCCCGCGTTTACTGTTGTATCCTACCCATGGGTCTTCATGAAACTCCAGCCCCACTCCGTGCCCGCCGATTTCCCGCACAACCGTATATCCATGCGCATACGCATAATCGTGAACTGCCTGTCCCATATCTCCCAAAAATCCCCAAGGCTTTACTTCCTTTAATCCTTCGTAAACACATTCTCTTGCAACTTCAACCAGCTGCTTCTTCTCCGGACTCACTTCACCAATGCAGAACATTCTGGAAGAATCTGAATAAAATCCGTTCAAATTGGTGGAAATATCTACGTTTACAATATCGCCTTCTTTTAAAATCACATCTTTTGACGGTATCCCATGGCATACCTGATTGTTAACCGAAGTACAGGTACTTTTCGGATAACCTTCATAGTTTAACGGCGCCGGATATCCTCCCATCCGGGTCGTCTTCTCAAATACCATAGCATTAATTTCTTCCGTATTCATTCCCGCCTTTATGTGCTCTGCCACATAATCAAGCACTGCAATGTTAATTTTTGCACTTTCCTTAATTGCTGCAATCTGATCCGATGTCTTAATCATGCTGTGATCCGGCACCGTATGTCCTTCCGCTGCTATCCTGGCAATCTTCTCATCAAATGCCTGATGGCATGCCTTGTATTTTCTGCCGCTTTTACACCAACACGGATCGTTTCTTCCTATTTTCTTTGCCATAATTTTATTTTCCGTCCCCTACTCTATTGTAATATTTCCAAAGTTAAGCCGCTTCCAGAGCTTTTCATTTACTTCATAGGTATGTTCCTTTAACAACTCCGTATACCGGCTTCCATTCATATTATACTCCCTCAGGTCAACCCCCTGTGTATCTGCATAAATCTGCTGCTGTTTCTGTGCCAGAGCCATGCGTTCAAAAAGCGCGCCTATTTCTGCTTCGGAAACGCCCAGGCGCACCTGTCCTCCTTCCTCCAAATCATTCCACAGATCCAGCTTCTGATTCCGGACAAAATCCCTCTCCTGTTCAGACAGGCTTGTCCCCGCCTGCTTTGCCATTTCATAAAAAATAATATCATGTATTGCCATATCCATCGCCGCATTTTTGCCTGCAACCCGAATAAACTGACCATTCGTATGCGCATTCCAGTACTTCTCACTGTGCTCCAGGTCATATACCTTTGCCTGTGCAGCAATCTCCTGTTCCTGATATGCCAGATAAACCGCCAAATCCCGAAACGTGTATTCCGTCCCGTCCACCACAACTGCACGGTCGTCCAAATGCTTTGTATAAGATATCCTGTTCGTCTGCCTTGCACGCCCCCACGTTGCAATCGCCACCGCTCCCAGTAAAACCGCCATCAATGCCACAAATTTACGGGACTGACGGTCCATTTTCCCTGCAGCCATAAGCCTGGTATCCTCCTTCTGCTATAATGTATACGAAACGCCAGATTAAACTGCCGTCCAGTATAACATAATACGCGCAGCCACATGAGTATTAGCTGCCCTGTTACGCTATAATACCCTTCTTACCGCTACAATCGTACGGTATGTGGCCGAGCTGATCGTAATGCCCACAGCTGTACTCTGAGCATGTACAATCTGCCCTCCGCCCATATAAATTGCCACATGTCCGGAATAACAAATCAAGTCCCCCGGCTGTGCGTTCGCATAGCTCACTGCCTGGCCGCATCCCTGCAATGCTGCCGAACTGTGCGGCAGGCTAATTCCAAAATGCGCAAACACACTCATGACAAATCCCGAACAATCTGCCCCATTTGTCAGGCTGGTTCCGCCCCAGACATAAGGATTGCCAACGAACTGACAGGCATACGACACAACGGAACCTCCGCTCACTCCCGTCGAATATCCCGGATTTGCACCGCCTCCCGAGCCAGAGCCTGTATCCCCGCCGGAATTGCTGCCTGCCTGGCCTCCTCCGGAACCGCCAGAATTGCCGCCTCCTGAGCCAGAGCCGTTATTTTGCGACGCCTGCGCCCTTGCCGCAGCTTCTGCTGCCTCTCTTTGTCTGCGCTCCTCTTCCTCCCTTATCCTGCGTTCTTCTTCCTGAATAATCTGATTTTGCGCAACAATCGTCTGCCGAAATTCATCTGCTGCCGCCTGCGCTGTCACCAGTTTATTGTCATAATCCCCCATCTGAGTCTTCTTCTGCGCCAGGACATGCTCCAAAGAATCCTGCTGCAAAGCATATTCTTCCTGCATTGCCTCAAGCTCTGCTTTCTCCGCTTCCACAGACACCTTCAAATCCGCCACCTGCTGCACCGTAGCCTGATACTGCGTCAAAAGATTCCTGTCATATTCATAAACATCCGAAACATACTCCACCCGGTTCAAAAAATCCGACATATCTGCAGCGCCAAGCAACGCCTCAATCATCGCCGTATCGCCCCGCTCATACATAAACTGGATACGCTTTTTCATAGAAGCATACTGGCTCGCTTCTGTTTCCTCCGCAATCGCCAGATCCTGTGTCACCTTCTCCAGCTGCGCATTCTTCGCTTCCAGCTCTTCTTCTAAAATTCCGATATTCACCAAAAGGTCCACAAGCTCCCTGTCCTTCTCATCAATCTCACTCTGCAGCGCCGACTGCTGCCGTTCAATCTCCTCGATCTGCCTGTTTGCCTCATTCAGTTCCCGTTCTGCCTGTTCCTTTGCATCTTTCGCTTTTGACATCGTACTCGCATTCACCGACTGCAAATTCACAACTGCCAAAGCCGAAATCAAAACCATTGCCAAAACCTGTTTCTTTCTCTGTAACTTCACTCGCATCCTCCTCATTGGAACCTTTTGTTTAAGAACATGTCGCCATTATAACATTTTCAAATCCATAACGCAACCAGACATCTGTTATAAAACATTGCCGCCAGGAAAAGACGTTACTGTTCTCTCCGTGACCAGTAACACGCTTCACGATGCACAGAAATCGCACAAAGATGCGATTTCGCGCTGAAAAACTCAAAATTTCCGCACAAAATGTGCGGAAATTCCTCGCGGAACAGTAGCGTGTGAACAGTAACGAAAAGACTGTCAAATCTCTCCCTGGCAACTTCTTATTCATCCTTACCCCACCGTCTTTATAATCAGTAATTTCTCCCCCGGCTTTACAAACGGCCCTGTCAAGTGATTTGTTTCCATTAGATTTTCCACGGTAGTATGATTCTCCTTCGCAATCCCAAACAATCTATCCCCTTCTCTGGCAATATATCCTACAATTCCCGGCCTTTGCTGCAATGCAGCCAAATCCAGCTCTGTTTCTTCAATATCTGTAATCGTCTGCCTCTCCTGCTGCTCAAATGCCAGCAGATTCAGACTAATTACAGCCTTTACATCAATTGTACGGCTGTCCGTCAACACAGTTGTCACCTGTTCAATCCCGCCATCCAAATGAATTTTCACTGGATTTTCCGCTTTCGGCATTTCAATTACCTGCGAAAAAGGAATATAAGCCCGCTTTGCCCCGACCGGCATAGCCTCATCCGGCGTCATATAAAGAATCTCCACCGTAAGCGTACCTTCTACCAATACTCCCTCATCCGTCACCGTCGTCTGCTCCACTGTAAGCTTCTCTTCATTTGAGCAAATCTGTAAAATATCCTCTTGCTCCGCATCCAGCTCAATCTTATCCGCAATTCTGCACTTTGCCTCATTTTTCACCAGTAGCTTCTCAAAATATACCGTCTGAAAAGCCGGATTCACCTGCCGATCCAGTGCATAAATATCGGAAATCATCTCAATCTGCTCCTCATTCCAAAGACAGATTGACAGATTAATAACCATTTCCAACATAATATTACGCTCTTCCCCGTCTTCATCCGGCTGTATCTCCAAATTAACCTGCGCCAGATTTGCATCAATTCGGTGCACCAGCGCTTCCTCACATATATTACATTCCACACTGCCCTGCACCGGCACGGTTGTTTCAAACCACTGCAGGCGCTCTTCTTCTTCTATACCAGCATAAAATACATAAATCAATGCTTCTCCGCTTACTTCAATTTCTCCATTCCTCAAATGGCTGCTCAATCCGCGCAGTTCTACACTGCGCCAAAGAATCTCATCCATATTCGGTTTATTCGAAGACAAAGCGATTTCTTTACGTATCCGAAACGTATCTTTCTTATCCGTCATCAGTTCCAGGACATTCATCTGCTCCGTTTCCACCTCGCACTCCGCCTGCTCACCGATGCCGGTCAAAACTACTGCTTCTTCCGGCTTCTCCGCTACTGCAGTAAATTCTACCAAAGAACGTATACTAAGCTTTCTTGAATTGATAACGCTTACTGAAATATCTTCTATCCGCCCTTCCACTTTCACCGGATCCAGTTCCTCTGTCCCGTCAATGCTAAGGCTCTCCTGAAATGAAATCTCCCCGTTTAAGCTGTTTATCTTCCTGTTATCTAAATCAGTGCGGTATAAAATATCAAATTCCATTACTCCCTTAAACCAGACGTGACCGTTATTCACATGTATTTCGTCAAGATGTATTTTCCCCCTCTCCTTAATCACCTTTGTCAAATCCGGCTTAAAATCCGGTAAATTATAATCATCATCCAGCGTCATCTGACTGAATGCCCGGCCAACTTCCCTGTTTTTATGTAAAATCTGCCTTTCTAATTCCACAAAAAAATCCTCCGTTTTGAATTTGTACTATCTTATTCAAAACAGAGGATATTTATTCCTTATTAGCAAAGCTTCATTCGTATTTCTCTTGTAATAATATCCGTATAGCTAAATGATAATAACTGCGGTGGGTTATCTGTATTCGTATCTTCTACTAAAATAGTAAATACGCTCGGATATGCGTTTTGTATGACACCCTCCTGAATGTCGATTTTATTTCTTCCACGATCCAGTTGAATCATTACCCGGCTTCCACACTGCTGGTGTACTGATGCGCGTACTTTATTGATGTCTGCCTGCTGCATTCCCATTCCTCCCTTTTCTGTGGCTGCTTGGTTAATTTTGTATCTTAGCCGTTCCAGTATAGCACAGTGTACAGGCAATGTCAAAAGCTTTTAGCTCAGCAAACGGCACTTTCTTGCCGCCTGAACAAGCATCTTTCCTTTCGGAAATGCCAGAAGCTGCTCCTTTCTGACTGCTCCGATTTTGAGTGCCATTACAGCATAAACCACGATTGCTATTATAATAGATGGTACCAGACAGGCCACATTGCTTTTCGTAAGCAGCTGCATTCCCATATAAACGCCTTTTGCGCAAAGCCCCATAACAGCGGCTGCGACCCCAGGCAGCAAAAGCATGGTAATATAATTTTCCCTCACTCCGATACAGCGCCGTATGGAAATACTATTTAATACACACATAATAAACGAATATACAATCAGACAAATCACCAGCGCATACAAATCCAGTTCCGTAAACATCAAAAGCGCTACCAAAAGCACTGTCTGTAAAGCCAGCGCAATCCCTGCATTGCGTACTGGCAGATTAACTCTTCCAATTCCCTGCAAAATCCCGTTGCTTAAAGTAGAAAGAGAATAAAATACAACCGTCGCTGCAATCATTGCCAAAAGCTTTGCCGCCATATCCAAAGTATCCTTCTGCGGAAACAAAAGCTGCATAATCGGTTTTGACAAAACAGCAAGTCCAACTGCAGAAGGAATTGCAATCAGCATCGTCGTCAGCATTGCATTTTCGACTTTTCTGCGGGTGGCTGCAATATCTCCCAATGCACTGCTTGCCGAAATGGTCGGTATCATCGCGGAAGAAAGTGCAGAAGCCAATGCAATCGGAATATTAATAATCACCATCGCCTTTCCGGAAAAAACGCCGTACGAAGTTGCAGTCTCGGCAATACTCAACCCCCTTGAATAAATCATTACCTTAGAATAAACAATCTGATTAAACGACGTACTGAAGTTGTAGATAAACGTGCTTAAAATAATCGGTGTAACCGTTCCTAACATTCCTCTTAAAATATCGCCGTAAGAATCTGTATACCGATGCCTGTCCCGTTCAATCCGCCTGTGCAGAAGCTTTCGATTGATCCCATATACAAACAGCATAAACAACAGCGCAATCACTACGCCGCTACCGGTACCAAGCGCACTTCCCGCCGCTCCATAAATCGCCTGTTCCGTTTTTCCCGAACCGGCTACAAGTCCAATCAGCATGTGCGCTGCGAACAAACTGATAACCGCATTTAAAATCTGTTCTGCAATTTGAGAAAATGATGTTTGCAGCATGGAGCCATGCGCCTGAAAATATCCACGCAGTACGCCTGCAAATCCAGATAAAAAAATTGTAGGAGAAAACACTCTGAGCACCACTGCTGCCTCTCCTTCTAAGAACAGTCCTGCGCCAAAGAAAATAAAAATACTGGCCGCTCCGCCAATCACACAGACATAAATCAGCGCACAGTGAAAAATCCTGTGAGCATTACGATATTCCTTCAATGCCAGCTTGGAGGCAATCAATTTAGAAACCGCTGAAGGAATACTGTAAGACGACAGCAAAAGAACAATAGTATAAATATTGTACGCAGAAGTATAATATCCATTGCCCTCATCCCCGATAATTGTCGTTAAAGGGCTTCTGTAAAGAATACCAATAATACGGCAGATAATTCCTGCAGCGGCAAGAATTCCCGCCTGTTTCAGATAATTATTCCCATTTAATTTTTTCCCCATTAAAAGACCCCGCATCTCTCTCACGCACCAAGTAAAATTTACAAATTTTATTATTCTACCTAAAATATTACACTATCCCGCAAAACTAGTCAAATTCTAACGATTATTTTTAAAAGATTCTTTATAAATCCGTAGCACATTTCGATAAAAAATCTCTTCTATTTCTCTTTCGTGAAACCCCCTCCTTTTCAGCTCCTCTTCCAAAAGTCGCATTTTAGAACAATCCGATAATTCTAAGTTCCTGTCAATTCCGTCAAAATCCGATCCCAGTCCGACACACTCTGCCCCGCCCACTTTTCGTATATGGCATATATGATCCGCAATCCGTTCCACTCTGCTATAGTATATGCCGTTTTCCGGCTTTTCCACCAAAAATAATCCATAATAATTTACACCGATGACACCGCCTTTCTCCGCAATTTTTCGGATCATATCGTCTGAAAGGTTGCGTTTATGCCCACACAAAGCGGCCGCATTCGAATGACTGGCCACAAACGGCTTTCTCGCATAACGACACACATCATAAAATCCGGCCTCAGATAAATGCGATACATCTGCAACAATTCCCAGCTCTTCCATCCGTTCCAGAAAAGCAATGCCTTTCCTGGTAAGCCCCTCCTTATTCCCCAAAGAATTCTCATAATTCCAGGTAAAAGTCATCATTCGTACGCCATCTTTGTAAAACTCTGCAAGCTTATCCAAATCACCTTCACACGCTTCTCCCTCCTCCATTGTCAAAAGCGCACAAATTCGGCCCTCCTGCCAGTTTTTCCGGATTTCCTCCACCGTAGTCACCTGGCGAATCTCCTCCTTATTCTTCGCCATTTCTTCCCGAAATACTGCAATCTGCCGTTTTGCACACTGATAAGGATTTTCACCCTCTCCCAAATCTACAAATACTGCAAAATTCTGCAGTAAATACCCGCCTTTCTGCATCTTCTTTAAATCCACCTGAAAATGATTGGAGAGCAGTTCTGCCTGCTCTCCTACCCTTTTCCTGCGATCAATTGCCGATATTGTATCACAATGCATATCCGCTATATACATCTATTCCCCTCCAATATTTCTTCCATTTTAACACTCCCATTTTCTTTCGTCATTGAACACTTGATACCTCACACAATACTTCCTGCCATCAGAAACGAATCTGCCAAATCCTCTCTGAAATCCGGGTCATCTGCCGAAAGGCTGTTTATCACACAACCAAAACTCTTCTCATTTCCTGTTGCATGTATAAACTTGCGATTTCCAATATACATTGCCACATGCCCCTGAAAATACAGCAAATCTCCCTGCTTTGCCTGTTTCATGGAAATTTCATGTACTGGATATTCTGCTTTTATCACGGCATCCCGATAAATCAGAACTCCATTCATCAAATAACACATAAACACAAGTCCGGAACAGTCAATTCCCTGGGCCGATTTTCCTGCCCATCGATACTGTATACCCAGATATCCTCTGGCATACTCTATTAACTGTTTTCGAAACAAAGTTTCTGAGCTTTCTGCCACAATATGCTGTCGTAAAAAATAATCTTCTACATTCTCTTCATATAAATACCGATCACTGTCTTTCCGGCAACTATATGCAATACAAGCAATATATCCCTTTCGCCCATCCGATAACAGTACCGCCTGATAGCCGCTTTTCTTCTCTGGTAAAACAGTAAGAAAGCTTCCCCGTTCCAGCGTACAAATAATCTTACTGTGTACATCTGGTTCAGCCATAATATCTGCCTGCATTCTTTTCACAAATACTGTCTGCCTGCTCTTTTCCCTGATTTTTAATTCATCTGCCGTAAAACTGAGAAAGGTGCCCTTTTCCAAATATCCATGATAGCCATAATGCGTCACTACCTTGCACCAACCATCCATCTCCTCCAGAATTCCAATGGCCCACCCCATAAACAGTTCATCTATCGCGTGTTTTAAACTTTCCCCATATAACCATACACACGGTTTTATAATGATTCCGAATTCCATATTACAATACCTTTGAAGGATCTCTGTTTATTGTCATTGTATGAATTCGAAGCTTAGATTAATACCTAATCCGTGTTTTATAGTATATCATTCCATAATTTCATACTGCATCAGCTCGTATTTTAGCTTTGTCCCCTCCATAATCTCTTCCGGCAAAAGAGCCCTTGCAACTAATTTTAAATCCTCCTCTTCCATATCCATTCTGCGCAAATTGGCATAATCTCCATCAATCCCTGCCACTACATAATACACTGCCTCGAACATAATATCCTCCATACAATCTAATTTATAATGCTGTTGCAGACACAGTTTCCCGCATTCATTCAATTCATCCAAAACAAAAACAACGGAAAACACTGTAAAATTAATGTTTTCCGCTGCATTCCACGAATGAGACATCGGGGGCTCGAACCCCGGACAACTTGATTAAAAGTCAAGTGCTCTACCACCTGAGCTAATGTCCCATGCCTAATGATTTCAATAATGCCCAGTTCCGGAATCGAACCAGAGACACGAGGATTTTCAGTCCTCTGCTCTACCAACTGAGCTAACTGGGCACTTGAGTTGCGGGGACAGGATTTGAACCTGTGACCTTCGGGTTATGAGCCCGACGAGCTTCCAGACTGCTCCACCCCGCGATATAATATTGTAAAATAAAATGGGCAGAGGTGGATTCGAACCACCGAAGCAATTTGCAGCAGATTTACAGTCTGTCCCCTTTGGCCACTCGGGAATCTGCCCATTTAAAACATCCATATATCACTATGGACTAAAAGCCGATGATCGGACTCGAACCGATAACCTGCTGATTACAAATCAGCTGCTCTGCCAATTGAGCCACATCGGCAAATCCATCACACCGTCCATGCAATATGATGAATGAAAATGGGACCTATAGGGCTCGAACCTATGACCCTCTGCTTGTAAGGCAGATGCTCTCCCAGCTGAGCTAAGATCCCACGTTCTGATATTCTCCAAAATAAATCCCCGCCTTATCGGAATTTAACTGGAACGACCCAAGCGGGACTCGAACCCGCGACCTCCGCCGTGACAGGGCGGCGCTCTAACCAACTGAGCCATTGGGCCATTTTTAAGGTAAAATATGTACCTTCAAAACTCCATACAGAATCCAAGATTACTTTTCGGTCAAGCCCTCGGCCTATTAGTAGCAGTCAGCTCCATGCATTGCTGCACTTCCACCTCTGCCCTATCTACCTCGTCGTCTTCAAGGGGCCTTAACC
>JAAWDZ010000057.1 GCA_022794015.1 Eubacterium sp.
CACAATATATCCCTGTACTCGAATCTTCAAAGCAGTAATAATGCGGTCTGTTTCCTGCCTAATTTCCTTTTAGATACGGATCTGGCATATCTTCAAAAAATTTATCCTTGATAATGTAAAAGCCTGTTTTCTTCATTTGCCTGTCCTCATTACGAAAAAGTCCCTCGCTTTACGGCGAAGGACTATACTTTCAACCCGACCATTTATATACCACATATCGGTCAGTGGTAAACTTTCTTTGTACCTATATTCTAGCAGGCACAAACAGAAAAGTCAATAGGACTTTCCATTAAAATTATATGTTAAAAACCACAAATGTATACTTATCTGCCAGCAAAGCGATTACCGTCTTTTATTACTTGCTGTATTCATACCTTGAGAAATTTGTTTTTTACCTCTGGCATCTTCATCATCTCAGAGATAAGCGTATTTATCATATCACCACCTAATTGATTTTCAAATTATTTTTGTTGCAGCTCTAATTGATGTTTATGTTCTAACTGCAATTTATCAATTTCCAATTTATGCTTTTCTTTTTCCTTTTCCAAGTCTAACTCATAAGTCCTTTCAAGTTTTTTAATATCCTCTCTGCTTTCTTGCAACAGCATAACTTGCAAAGCCAGAAATCAAAGCACAAACTACTGATACTATGTATGGCAAATAATTTTCCATAGGCAATCAGCGTAAGCCCTCTTGTCCGAATGTAGGAATTATCACTGTCAATCATATCAAAGTTTTTGTGCCAATCATGTTGTACCTGTATATGAAGCTCCAGTAATCAAAACAATTATTTTATTGCCTCCTGACAGTTCCGATTTATCTACGTGTATAAATTAAGTCTGTCATACCATTATAGGACTGTGTATTAAGCAATTTTAATTTTATCTCATATTTTCCTTTTTTAGTCTTTTTACTAAATCAACAGGAGATATGTTTACAAATCGAATTCTTTCAGAGGAAGTATGTTCGTTATGCACAGAAAATGTCAGGTTTCATGCTTAAGTTATCAATAATAAAAAACTGATATCGGTTCAGGCTTTACAGAGCATTACTAACAGGCTTCGCAACTGTTTTCAGATCATCCCAGGTATCGGATTTGGCGATATCGTCCTCGTAGGCAATCAGATAGCCCCACTTCTGATCTGCATATTCATCCTCAGCAACGAGCTTTCGTACCAGCGCCTCCGCAGCCTCACGCTTAGCCTGAACACGCCCATTATCGCGGCCGCGCTTATCCTTGCCTTCGATAATCCAATGGACATCAGAATCATCCAGCGCAACAAAATCAGGAAAATACCTGTCTTTCGCATTGTAATAGATATAGGCGCCATCATGAGGATGAAGCCTGTGCCACCAAACGATATGCGGAGAGGTATTCAACAGCCGCGCCAATTCATACTCGCCACTGTAGGAGTCAAAATATTCCTCTGTAAACAGGGATTTGAACCATCCGGAATAAACCCTTCCCCGCACAAATTGCTCACAGGAATCAATCGGTTCGTAAACCTTTTCCCCCAAAGGCAGCATATATCCCTGCATGTTCATCTCCTTTGGATGAATTGCCGGTATTTCTTTTGTCGCACGCTGAACGGACGCTATATAATCACACACCACGGCTTGAAGCTGCATCCGGGCAGAACCGAGCGACTTAACCGTCCAGCCGTCAAAAGTGACATGTTTCATAAATTTCGGAATCAGATAATTCTCCACATAGCGAATGGCGGCAGCTGTCGACGGGACAAGCTGCATGTGAACCACGAGCTTCACCAGTGCATCAGCTGCGTCTTCGTCATTGACATGGACAGAATCAACCTCAGCGCTCTCAGCATCAACTGCACGAAGCCTTTTACCAAGCGCTGCAATAATCTCTTTCCGGTATAAAACATCTCCGGTCGATGTCACCTTTTTAGCAGCTTCTTCAATATCTTTATCTGCAATTTCCGATAATTCTATCGGTGGCTGTACCATATTGACGACTGTAACCGGAAACTTGTATGAAACGTCTGCAAAGCGCGGATTTGGCTCAATGGTAACAGGGGTCAGCATAAAGTCATCGGATTTGCCAATTCCATCATCACCAATCGTACGAATCCCTACGGTAGTATTATCATTTTCTGCGACATGTGAAACAGATTCATTCCCAGAAGCAACCGGATCAGATGTAGTGTCATCCATCTCAGAGGGCGTCTGCGGCGCAGTCTTTTCAGCCTGTTCGGAAGCCTTTTTGATCGCAGCGGCTACCTTCGTCTTATCCGCTTGTGATACAGCTTCCTCAAGACCGAACTGCTCCAGTACATTTTCTGCAGCAAGCAATTCCTGGAAAGACTGATGAGAAATGATATCCAGCTGGTCTATCTGCCACACACCCGTATACTTTCCAAACGGCAGGCGCAGGCCCCGTCCCATAGTCTGCTGCGTAAGAACTTCGGAAGCCATTGCACGAAGTGTGACAACGACTGCGATATTCTTTACATCCCACCCTTCTTTCAATTTATTCACGCTGACCACGGCAAGAACAGGTGATTCCGGCAGATCGAGTTTTTCTAACAAGCTCTGCGTAAGCTCATCCTCGTGTTTGGAGTCTACCTGCAGTACAGCCAGTTCACGCCCTAAATATTCTGGTGTACGCAAAAGTTCCGTAACCTGCGTCGCATGATCCACGTCGGAGCAAACCACGAAAACCACGGCATTCACATGCGCCTTGCCCGTTTGCGCAGCATAAGCATCATAGTAGGCCTGTTTCAGTTCTCTAAGCTGAAGAGCATCTCTCAACTGCTGTTCTTCAGAAGCCTGATCCTTGCCGTATCCACCTTTGCGGAAAGCCAGAACCGGCGACTTAACATATTGATCCCGAATGGCCTTATAAAGCGGATATTCAAATATCACATGATCGTCCCGAAGCACCGATGCCGTCAGACCAATGGACGCAGCCGGATCAAGCTCCTCCAATGCAGCGTGAAATGCTGCCGCGCTTGCAGAATAAAGATGCGACTCATCTGCGATCACAACAAGATCGTTTCGTCCTTTCAAATACTCAAACAAAACACCCGCATTCTCATCGAACCGACGAGGCTTACGGCGCTCTGCATCCTGTGATGAACCGTGTGTATCTCCCTCTATCGTCTTAGGTGCAATCAACTGTTGAATGTTAAAAATAAAAGCCAGTACAGGAACTTCACGTCCGAAGGAAAGTCCTGGTTCTCCATTGATACGTGTCACCCATGCAGAATAATCCTGTGGCGTAACAATATCCGGAGGCACCTGCGATCCGGAAATATATCTGGAGCTGCCCGGAGTGAAATTCTGCACCGTTTTGGACTGTACTGTTTTACCCGGAGTTACAATCACCACATTGCCTATGCCCTGCCGGCGCAAATATTCAATGAATGCAGCCATCAAATATGTCTTTCCCACGCCCGTAGCAAGATTTAAGACTTGCATCTCACCTGGATCATAATTACCATCCAGGGTAAAGATTAACTTCCTAAGCGCCTCCTTATTGGGATCTCTTAAATCAAAATCCGCACTGATGGATGCAAGCAAGTCAGAGTCGTAGAAAATATTGAGTTTCTTCGCCATTATTCCCCTCCCCCTTTCGTAAAGTGGAATATATCGTCTGGAATGACGGCAATTCTGGAACCCTTACAGCTACGGCGAAGATGCTGACGAACTCCGTCCATAACGCTTGTTGCCGCCAAAACGATTGTTTCATTGGATTCTCTCTGCGCCACAAGCCAGTCGACAATTTCTACAGTGGCTACGCCGTCAATAACCTTCAAAAGAGAATTGCCTCTTCGGGCATCAAACACAGCCGTCTCATCCCTAGTCAGCATTTTAAATCCCAAATTAGCAGCTATGGATCGAATAAGCGTTTCTCCCTTCGCATCCTCCGTCAAAAATACCCGTTCCAGCCTGGGATCATAGTCAAAGCACTTAAGAGAAAGGTGTGCGACCTGAAATCCGCCGCCACCGCGCCAGTTCACTACTTCTTTTTCCATTCTGGTTTTGGAAAGCTTCTTTAATTTCTTTATGTTTTTATCCTGTTTCATTCTGTTGTCATCAGCTACGAGTTTATTTAATACGGAATGAAATATGGCTGCATCATCGGCAGATACGCCTTCGGGGAGTTCAACGCCGTCTGCTGCGATACGTCCTCCTTTCGTTCTTGTGATACCGCCGGAATCTTTATCGTTTACAACTTTTTCAAGTCTTGGACGGGTATAACTATGAAAAGTTGACTCTAACAGCTCGCAGGTGATCCATCTGCGTCCCATTTTCTGTGCAACCGCTGCTGTAGTACCCGATCCAGCGAAGCAATCAAGAACAACATCCCCTGGATTTGTGGCAATATGAATAATTCGCTGAAGTAATCTTTCTGGCTTAGGCGTAGAAAATGGTGTTTCTCCGGGAAACAATGCTTTAATTTCTGCTTTGCTGTTTCGATTGCTGCCCACGTCCGTAAAGTTCCATATGGTTCGCGGTGTAACCCCGCCTTCAGGCAGATGTCCTTTTACCTGGATACGTTTGCCGTCATTAATGAAAAAAACATCCGGCAGAACTCCATTTGCAGCCCTTTTTGCATTTTCTTTTGCTGTTTCAAGGGAACCTTTTAATAAAAGAGCTTTCACGCCGTCTCTGATATCTGCTACAGAAACGCCGCAAACTTCCGCCCGTTTTTCACTGTCTGCCAATTCCACCAGTTCATACTCCGTATATTTAGACAGCTCTGCATACATTTGGGATTGGCCAAGCCTCCAGCATCCGCCAACAGGAGGATACAATAATTCTCCTGTAAATGGCGACTGCACAGCATAAACCATCCCCTGATGCGTAGCAGCTCCGGGTGCATGTCCTGGTTTAGCAATCCACGGAACAGGATCTCCATCAGGCGCCTTATAGATCGCGTCTTGTTGTGCTGTTCTCGGCAGTCTGTTCAGCTTCCAGTTTTCCGTTTTGGAATATACATAGATATAATCCTGATCCAACGAAAAGTGCTTTGCATCATTTCTGCTCGTATCTGCTTTTCCCCAGACAATTTCTGCAACAAAGTTTTGCTGCCCAAACACTTCGTCCAGCAGCAGGCGCATACGGTGGTTTTCGGCGGTGTCTAAGTGAACCCAGATAGAGCCGTCGTCCGACAGAAGCCGCTTCAAATGCAGCAGCCGTTCTCTCATCATCGTCAGCCAGATGGAATGTTCCAGGTTGTCTTCATAAGAAGTAAATGTCTGTGCCGTGTTGAATGGCGGATCGATATATACCAGTTTTACTGTTCCAACATATTTATCCGCGAGCTCTGGTACACGCGTCAGTGCCCTTAGAACATCGCCGGACTCTCCTAAAATCAGAAGATTATCCTCCTGCGGAACGAGGTCTGCCCTTTCAGAATACTGGAATTTATCACTTTTAGGTGTCTGCCTGCCAGTGACATACTCATCAAAAACGAGCGTATGTGTCTCGCAGTATCGCGGATCAGACGACTCCACCCATATGTATCCATATTTCCCACTTTCTGTGGGTATCAACGCTTTGTCCTTGTTATACCAGGTAAGCTGTAGTCGTGTTTTTGACATTTCACTTCCTCCTGCTGCCGCTATTCCATCACATCGAAAATAGATTTATTCCCAATTTTTTAATTGTAACACATTGAGAAAAAGGTTGGAATAAAGTTTTAAATTATTTTATGAATCTTTGTAACTATTCAGCCTTCGGCGAGGGGCAGATTCCCTCTTGGCTAAATTTACACATTCTCATGGACTTTGCAGCAAGTGCAAAGTCCTGGCTGAATAGTTACGAATCTTTATAACAGTTCGGCCTGTCTGATCTGTTACCATGATTCACAATTCCGTTATCATTGTCCTTTGGCCTTTTGTTTTTGTAAAATAAAAAGCGCAAAGCCTTAAAAATACCATAAAGGCTTTGCACTATTGGGTTAAGCTGGTTATTTCGTTGCCAGTGTCTGTTTTTTGATACGTTGCAACCTGTTTTAATTGATTGAGCACGCCAGCGCTTGCGGACATCCCTTAAAACCTCACCTTGATATAAGCCTTAATCTCCTCTACGCATTTCTCAAACCCCAGCTTGCTGCTGTTTAAGCACAAATCATAATTTCTCGCATCCGTCCATTCCCGGCCGGTATAGTGTTTATAGTATTCCGCCCGGTATTTGTCAGTCTTTGCGATAAACTTCTCCATCTCGCTCTCTGTCATGCTGTTCTGCTCCATCGCCCTGGCCAGGTTAAACTCAGCCGAGCCATGAACAAACACGCTGACGACGTTCGGGTAATCCTTTAACACAAAATCAGCCGCCCGTCCAATGATTACGCAGCTCTCTGTATCGGCCAGACGCTTAATCACTTTTGCCTGGTAATTAAACAGATTCTTCGCCGACACAAAATCACTGCTCTCCGGCGGAATCAGTCCGCCGGTATAAATATCCGTGGACATCTTAAGAAACGGACTGTTCTTTAGTTTTTCATCCAACTGCGCAAACATCTGCTCACTGATGCCGCTCTCCTCCGATGCCATTTTCAGCAGATTACTGCTGTAACACGCAATATTCATCTCTTTGGCAAGCATTTTCCCAACGGTCCGCCCGCCGCTTCCGTACTGTCTTGCTATTGTAATTACTACATGCTCCATATGTCTCCTCCTACAGATGATCACTTACTTATTCCCCAAGATACGCCTTTTTAATGGAATCGTCATCCATCAGCGCCTTTGCATCTTTGTCCAAAACGATTTTCCCGGTTTCAAGCACATATGCCCGGTCTGCAATGGAAAGCGCTTTCTTTGCATTCTGCTCTACTAAAAGCACTGTCGTACCGCTTTTACTGACCTCCTCAATAATATCAAAAATCTGATTGACCAGAATCGGAGAAAGTCCCATGGACGGTTCGTCCATCAGGATAATCTTCGGATGCGACATCAGTGCGCGCCCCATCGCAAGCATCTGCTGCTCTCCGCCGCTAAGCGTCCCGGCAAGCTGGTTTTTCCGCTCCTTAAGCCTTGGAAAACGTTGATAAACATCTTCTAATGTTTCGTCGATTTCTGTTTTATCCTTCCTGGTATACGCGCCCATTTTCAGATTTTCATAAACGGTCAAATCGGCAAACACCCTCCGTCCTTCCGGCACATGAGCCATGCCAAGCGATACGATTTTATGTGCGGGAACTTTTGTAATATCTTTCCCTTCAAAAAGAACAGAACCGTGTTTTGGGGACAAAAGGCCTGTGATGGTATGTAAAATCGTAGTCTTCCCGGCGCCGTTTGCACCGATTAAGGCAATCACCTCCCCTTCGTTTACCTCAAACGAAATCCCTTTAATCGCCTGTATCATACCATAATATACTTCTATATCTTTAATTTCAAGCATTGCCATTTCCACAATCCCCCTATTCGCCTAAATATGCCTTAATGACCTCCGGATCATTTAACACGTCTGATGCATTGCCTTCGGCAAGCACTTCCCCGAAATTTAATACGGTCAGTTTTTCACAGATTCCGGATACCAGCTTCATATCGTGTTCGATCAGAAGGATTGTCATATGGAACTCGTCCCGGACAAAACGGATGGTTTCCATCAGTTCTTTTGTTTCATTGGGATTCATCCCAGCTGCAGGCTCATCCAAAAGAAGCAGCTTCGGCTCCGTGGCAAGCGCCCTTGTAATTTCAAGCTTTCTCTGTTTGCCGTAAGGCAGGTTTGCCGCAAGTGTCCCGGCTTCTTTATCCAGATCAAATACAGACAAAAGCTCTATCGCTTTCTCGTTCATAGCCTTTTCCATTTTAAAATAGTTCGGGAGACGGAAAATTCCTTCTAACGTAGAATATTTGTAGTGGTTGTGCAGCCCCGCTTTTACGTTATCCAACACAGAAAGCTCTTTAAACAGACGGATATTCTGAAACGTACGCGCTACGCCCGCCTTGTTGATGTCTATTGTCTTTTTGCCGACTAAGTTCTCCCCGTCTAAAAGAATGACGCCTTCATTCGGCTTATAAACGCCGGTTAAAAGATTAAACACCGTTGTTTTGCCTGCTCCGTTCGGCCCAATCAGCCCATACAGGCATCCTTTTTCAATTTGCAGATGGAACTCATTGACTGCACGCAGACCGCCAAAGGAGATCCCCAGATTATTTACCTCTAACAATGCCATAATTATGCAGCCTCCTTCTGCTTGCCCTGTTTAAATTTTGCAGAATACTGTTCCCGCCATGCAATAGCTTTCGGGCTCCAGTTAAAGAGCATCATTGCAATCAGCACGATCGCATAAATCAACATACGGTAATCGCTTAAACCGCGCAGAAGCTCCGGCAAAAGTGTCAATACAACTGCCGCAATAATCGAACCTCTGATGTTTCCAATCCCGCCAAGAACCACAAATACCAGAATCATGATGGACATATTGTAGCCAAAGTTCTTCGGCTGCGCCGTCAATGTCGCCAGATTGTGCGCATAAATGACGCCCGCCACCCCTGCTAAGGAAGCGGAAATAGAAAATGCCATCAGTTTATATTTTGTAATATTAATCCCGATTGACTCTGCTGCAATCCGGTTATCGCGGATTGCCATAATCGCACGCCCGCTCCTCGAATGAATCAGGTTCAGTACGATAAACAGCGTAATCAAAATCAAAATCACGCCAATTGCAAACGTCGAATCTTTTGGCGTTCCGGTAATTCCCTGCGGGCCGTTGACAATCACCTCTCCGTCTGTGGAAAGCCCCAAAGAAAGCGTATCCTTTGTCGAAAAATGAAAACCTGCTTCATCTCTTCCTATAAACAGGATATTCACGATATTTTTAATAATCTCCCCAAACGCAAGCGTTACAATCGCCAGATAATCGCCTTTTAGCCGAAGCACCGGAATACCAATCAAAATTCCGCAGATACCGGCGGATGCTGCGCCGATTAAAATCGCCAGAAGATACCGTGCACCTGCTACCGGAATCACCTCTGCCATACATTTGGAAAAAAATGCGCTTGTAAACGCGCCCACACACATAAACCCTGCATGTCCTAAGCTCAATTCCCCCAAAATTCCTACCGTAAGGTTTAAGGAAACGGCCAGAATAATATAAGCGCACAGAGGCACTAAAAGTCCCTGCAAAAGACTTGAAATGTGTCCGCCCATAACCAGTATCTGCATGACGGCGAACAGAATAATCACCATACCATATGTAATCAGGTTGCTTTTTGTTGTTTTATTCATTTTTTTCATGCCGCCACCTACACTTTCTCCTGAATGTTTTTGCCAAGTATGCCCGCGGGCTTTACAAGCAGTATGACAATCAGCACGCCGAACACAATAGCATCCGCCATCTGGGATGAAATATAAGCTTTTCCGAAAATCTCTATCACACCCAGGAGAATACCGCCAATCAAAGCTCCGGGAATCGAACCAATCCCACCGAATACGGCGGCCACAAAGGCTTTGATACCAGGCATCGCCCCGGTATATGGAGTTAAAGTAGGATAAGCCGAACAAAGCAACACGCCGGCAACTGCTGCCAGCGCCGAACCGATTGCAAATGTCAGCGCTATCGTCCCATTCACATTGATGCCCATCAGCTGCGCCGCGCCTTTATCCTCTGAAACCGCAAGCATTGCCTGCCCTGCTTTGGATTTTTTAATAAATAACATAAGTGCAGCCATAATGACAATACAGCAGGCAATTGTTACAATTGTCTCACCTGTAATTGTCAGAGCGCCGTCCGCCAGCACAATTGCCGGAACCGGAACTACAGACGCAAAAGAAATCGTATTTGCACCAAATATCAAAAGCGCAATATTCTGCAAAAGGTAACTTACACCGATTGCGGTAATCAAAACAGCCAGCGAGGAAGCTGCATTTAAAAGGGGCCTGTATGCTACGGTTTCAATGACAACTCCAAGCGCCGTACAAAAAACAATGGAAATCAAAATCGCCGCAAACGGCGGAATCCCGGCGCGCGTCACCGACGCCATTACAACATATGCGCCGATCATAATAACATCTCCATGCGCAAAATTCAGCATTTTGGCAATTCCATAAACCATGGTATAGCCCAAAGCAATAATCGCATATACACTTCCCAGACTGATACCGTTGATTAAATAAGATATAAAGCTCATAGTAATTCCCCCATCCGGTTTAAAAATATGAAAAGAAAAGGGTTATCTGCATAAGATAACCCCCTGCTCATCTCTTACTCTGCATCTTCGGCAGCATCATTTGCCGTATCAGCGTCAGCCTGTGCATCGTCCGCAGCCGCGTCATCATCTACCACTGCATAATCACCATTGGCAATCTTCACAACCATAGGTTCTTTGCTTGGCTCACCGCTTGCTTCCCATGTGAGGTTCTTTGCTGTTACTCCATCAATTGTAATATTTACCATGGATGCTTTTAATGTGTCACAGATATCGGACGGAGACATATCCGATGTCACATTGCCGTCTTCCATTGCGGCCTTAATTGCATACATTCCGTCATAAGCGTCTGCTGCAAACTGATTCGGCGTCTCACCGTATGCTGTTTCATAATCTGTCACAAACTTCTGGATAGCTTCATCCGGAGAAGTCGGTGTAAACGGACTTAAGAAAATCAGGTTATCTGCCAGATCCGCATCAAATCCCTTAACTGCCAGAATACCGTCCATACCGTCGCAACCGAAGAAGGTCGGATGATAATCCATACCGTCTGCCTGTTTTAATACCAGAGAAGCCTCGGAATAATAGAACGGTAAAAATACTAACTCTGCTCCGGCATCCTTTGCTTTCTGCAGCTGTACGGAGAAATCAGATTTGCTCTCAGAAGTAAACGCTTCTGCTGCTACGACTTCAAAATTCTGATTCTCGGCTTCCTGTACGAACGCCTGATAAATTCCTGTGGAATATACATCCGAGCTGTCATAGATAGCTGCAACCTTAGTTGCCAGACCGTGCTCTCCTATGTACTTCGCAGATTCCACACCCTGCATCGGGTCAGAGAAACATACGCGGAATGCGTTGTCATATTTTACACAGTCTACTGCTGTTCCGGAAGGAGTCAGCATAAAAATATTGTCTTCATAAGATACTCCGCCTACTGCCACGCACGGTGCGCTTGTAACTGTTCCAAGAATCGCCTGTACGCCCCAGTCTTTTAATGTATTGTAAGCATTGACTGCTTTCTCTGCATCATGCTCGTCGTCCTGGTAATTGAGCTCCACCTGCGCGCCGTTAATGCCGCCTGCTTCGTTTATCTCTTTTACTGCAAGCTCCGCGCCGTTCTTTACGGCAATTCCGTATACGGCTGCACCGCCCGTCAGAGGCCCGATTCCACCAATTTTAAATGTACCGCCGGCTGCATCGCTCCCGCCATCTTCTGCCTGGGAAACCTGATCCCCGCCTTCATTACTAGAAGATGGTTTATCACCACCTGAACCACAGCCTGCCATAGAAGCTGCTGCCATAGCCGCTGTCATAGCAACACATAATGCTTTTTTGAATTTCATAAACAAAATTCCTCCTCATTTTCAAATTTATCTTTTTACACTCTGTAGGAAAGCATACAAGAAAATGCGTGATTTGTCAAGATCGGGGAAGACTGCATTTATTTTACCATATTGTAACAGTTCGTTACTGTTCATGGGTCAGAAACGCGCATTTACTGCGTGTTCCGTGAGAATATGATACAAGTTCGGGGCGATTTTTGCGAAGCAAAACTTTAAATATCGCCCCAAACCGTTACTGTGAGCGGCCTCCCAGGCCGTGAACAGTAACAACAGTTCAGCCTCCCGGCTTCACTGTTACGGAATACGCCCATTTAAAGTTTGCCATACGGCAAAGGGGCGGATTCCACTTAAGCCTTTACGCATTCTCACGGACTTTGCAGCAAGTGCAAAGTCCTAGGCTGAACTGTTACACCATATTGACAAATCGGCTTAAATTCGATATGATTCCGAAACAAAAGATATCCAGAAAGGAGCAGTTATGAAAAAAATATTAATAGTCGTAGATATGCAGAACGATTTTGTAGATGGGGCCCTGGGTACCGAAGAGGCGGTTGGAATCGTAGATTTGGTTGTGGATAAAATCCGGGGATTTGATGGAGAAATTATTGCAACATTAGATACGCATCCGCATCACTATCTGGAAACTGCAGAAGGGAAAAAATTACCGGTACCGCACTGTATTCGTATGACAAACGGATGGCTTTTGAACGAAAAGGTACTATCGGCTTTATCCGAAAAAGACTATCGTCTAATTGAGAAAAATACATTTGGATCCACAGAACTGGTGAAAGAAATCGACAGAATAAAAGGAGAAAATGAGGTTGAAATTGTATTAGTCGGACTGTGTACGGATATTTGTGTGGTATCCAATGCGCTGCTGCTAAAAGCGTATTTTCCGGAAACAACCATACAGGTAGACGCAAAGTGCTGCGCAGGCGTTACACCCAAAACGCATCTGGCCGCAATTGAAACGATGAAAATGTGTCAAATTGAAATCGAATCCTGATGAAAAAAGCTTCCGCACAAACTCACTGTACGGAAGCTTTTTCATTCACAATTCATTTATACTACATAATAATCTTCTTCGGACATTTCTCTACGCAGACACCGCAGCCAGTACATTTTTCCTGATCGATATATGCCACATTATCTACTACATGCACCGCGTCGCTCGGACAGTTCTTCTCGCACAAATGGCATCCGATACATCCGACAGAACATGCCTTCATCACATCTTTTCCTTTATCCTTGGAATTGCAGTGTACCAGATGTTTTGCATCGTATGGAACCAACTCGATCAGATTCTTCGGGCAGGCTGCTACGCACTTGCCGCACGCCTTACATGCATCCTTATCTACAAGTGCAATCCCGTCTACGATATGGATTGCATCGAAAGGACATGCCTTTACACAGTTCCCATATCCTAAGCACCCGTAATTACAGGTCTTCGGGCCGCCGCCCGGTACAAAAGCCATGGCGCCGCAGTCTTCTACTCCGGTATATTTATAATCCTGATTTGCCTTCTCACAAGTTCCGGCACATTTTACAAATGCAACCTTCTTTACACCTGCTCCTGCGGCAACGCCCATAATTGCGCCGACCTTCGCCGCAACCGGATCGCCGCCGACCGGACATCCGCCAACCGGAGCTTCCCCCTTTACAATTGCCGCTGCAAGACCTGAACATCCCGCATAGCCGCAGCCGCCGCAGTTATTGCCTGGCAGCACGCCTAAAATCGCTTCTTCTCTTTCATCTACCTCAACCTTGAATTTTTCTCCGGAAATACCAAGGAAAAATCCAATAAAAACACCTACACCGCCGACGATAACCGCGGCAATGATTACTGCTTGTATACTCATCTTCTCTTTCCTCCTAAATCATTCCTGAGAATCCCATAAACGCAATCGACATCAGGCAGGCAGTAATCAGTACGATTGCCGTACCCTGAAAGGGTTTCGGAATATCATTATATTCAATTTTCTCACGAATCCCCGCCATAATGCAGATAGCGATAAAGAATCCAACTGCTGTTGCAAGCCCGTTTACTACGCTTTCCAAAATACCGTATTCTTTGGTCACATTGGTAAGAGCCACACCCAAAACGGCACAGTTTGTCGTAATCAGCGGAAGATATACGCCGAGGCTCTGGTACAGCGATGGAATGGATTTCTTCAAAAACATCTCTACAAACTGTACAAGCGCCGCAATAACTAAAATAAATACGATCGTCTGCAGATACTGCGTATCCGTCGGCGTCAGAATAAACTTATAAATCAAAGATGTAACAAATGATGCGATGCCGATAACAAAGATAACGGCGCCGCCCATCCCGGCAGCAGTTTCCGTCTTCTTGGAAACGCCAAGGAACGGACAGATACCGAGGAACTGACTCAATACTACGTTGTTGACAACCGCTGAACCGATTGCAATTAAAATTAATGTCTTCATACGTACCTATCCCCCTATTCTGTTTTTTTGCCGGTGCACATAGCCGACTGGCTGCAGTTTGCACAATTCCCCGTCAGGCAGCCGGATGGAGCTGCGAGCGGTTTGCCTTTTGCTTCCATCTTCTCCCTCACAATATTCATCACGGCAACCAAAAAGGCAAGTACGAGGAATGCCCCTGGCGCCATAACGAAAATCGTAATCGGTGTGAACCATTCCAGAGAAAGAACCTGCACGCCGAAGATCTGCCCTGCGCCCAAAATCTCACGGATGATACCTATACAGGTCAATCCAAACGTAAAACCAAGCCCCATGCCGATCCCGTCAAAAACAGACGGCAGAACCGAATTTTTCGAAGCATAGCTCTCCGCACGGCCAAGGATAATACAGTTTACAACGATAAGCGGAATATACACGCCAAGCTGCGTCGCCAGATCCGGCGTATATGCCTTCATCAGAAATTCTACTACCGTAACTAAAGATGCCACAATCACGATAAACGCCGGCATACGCACGCCGTCCGGAATCACCTTACGGAATGCAGAAATCAACAGGTTGGAAAATACTAAAACCAGCGTCGTGGAAAGCCCCATGCCAAGCCCATTCATAGCTGCTGTCGTAACCGCAAGCGTCGGACACATACCCAGCATCAGCACAAACGTCGGATTCTCCTTAATAATACCGTTATATAAACGTTCTGTATATTTGTTCATTACTCTGCGCCTCCTTCCAATACATCCCGGAAGTATGCGATACAGGCATTGACACCGTTTGTCATCGCCCTTGAGGTAATCGTCGCACCGGAAATGGACTCAATTTCACTGTCAGATGCCGGAGCCTGTTTTACTACGGTAAAACTGTCCGCCTGTTTATTTTTAAACTGGCCGGAAAACTCTTCATTCTTCGCCTTGTCGCCAAGACCTGGCGTTTCGGCAATGCTGGTGATAGAATAGCCATTGACGGTACCGTCACTTTTGATACCGACCGAAAACGTAATATTCGCCTGGCTGCCGTCTTTGGCCGTTACAGTAATTACATAGCCCAACTCACTGCCGCTGCCGTCTTTGGCCACCTGTACGTCCGTAATCTCGTCTGCAAAGCCATTATCATTCATAACAGAAGCCGCTGCTTCTTTGTCAAACGCACCATACGCTTCAAAGCTCTCTGCTTCTTCAAATACCTGCTGATACGCTGCCTGTGCCTTCGCCAGATCCGCCGCCGCAATCGGCTCCTTGGTAATCCCGTAAACCAGACCTAAAACGAAGCCGAGCACCAGCGTAAACGCCGCTAAAATTAACGCGTCATGCACTATCTTTTTATTCATGCTTCTTCGCCTCCTTTACCAGTCCAAATGCCCTTGGGATCGTAATCTTCTCAATCATAGGAACCAACAGGTTGCTCAAAATAATTGCAAAGGAAACGCCCTCTGCATTTGCCCCGAACATACGGAACAATCCAGTCAGCACACCCAGGCAGATACCAAACAATATTCTGCCGTTCGGCGTAATCGGCGAAGTCACGTAGTCGGTAGCCATAAAGAACGCGCCTAACATCAGGCCGCCGCCGCAAAGCTGCGCCGTGATGTAATTTAAGTCAAATCCGTGTCCGCTGAACAATACCAGGAAAATCACAAACGTCACAATGTAGGTTCCGGGTATTCTCAAATCAATCACACCCAGTAAAATCAGAATAATCGCCCCGATTAAAATCGCAATCGCAGAAGTCTCGCCAATTGTACCTGCCGTCTTTCCAATCAGCATATCCATTGCGTTAACCGCTTCTCCGTTTCGCATAGCTGCAAGCGGCGTCGCTCCGGTATAATCGTCAATGGCAAACTTCGTCATATCTGCCGCAAATGCAATCAGAAGAAAGCATCTTGCGCCAAGCGCCGGGTTCATAAAGTTCTGGCCTAAGCCCCCGAACATCATCTTTACAATGGCAATGGCAAATACGCCGCCAATAACCGCTTCCCACCACGGCAGTGTCGGCGGGAGGTTCAGTGCCAGAAGCAGTCCCGTCACAACTGCACTGAAATCATTTATGGTACTCTTTTTATGTACTATCTTTTCAAAAACCCATTCGGTCGCCACACAGCTTGCAATGGTTACAAGAATCAGTATCAGCGCCCTGTACCCAAAGTTATAGATTCCAAATGCCGTCGTCGGCAACAGTGCAAGCACAACGTAAAACATAATCCGGCTGCTGGTATCTTTGGAACGGACATGCGGCGATGATGATACGTTAAATAAATCACTCACAAAAATCCACCTCTTTCTATCTTCGTTTGCTTATTTCTTTCTCTTTGCCGCTAAAACCTGCTTCTTCATAGTCTTAACCGACTGTGCCAGCGGCCGTTTTGCCGGACAGACATAGCTGCAGCTTCCGCACTCCACGCACTCTAAGCCATGCCATTTTTCGAATACGTCGCTTAAGCCCCGCTCGCCGTAATCTGCAAGCCTCGACGGAACCAAAAGCTCCGGACACGCTTCCACGCACCGTCCGCAGTTAATGCAGGCCGTCGGCTCATAGGCTGCCACCTCGTCTGCCGTAAAGCAAAGCAGAGAGGAAGAGGTCTTCGTCGCCGGTACATCCAGGTCGAACATGGCAAAGCCCATCATCGGCCCGCCGGCGATCATCTTTTTGCACTCGCCTTTAAAACCGCCTGCGGCTTCCAACAGCTCCCTGTAGTTCGTCCCGACACAAATATAAAAATTCTGCGGCTCAGCAACTGCATTTCCCGTCACCGTAAAAATCCGGTTCATCAGCGGCTGCCCCAAAACCACCGCATTGTAAATCGCCACCAGTGTCTCTACATTGTCCACAATGCATCCTGCATCCGCCGGAAGCATCTTGGAATTGATGGAACGCTTCGTTACCGCATAAATTAACTGACGCTCTCCGCCCTGCGGATATTTCGTCTTAAGCGGAGCCACTTCCATGCGCTCTTCCTTCTGCACCAGTTCCTTTAATTTGGCAATGCAGTCCGGTTTATTGTCCTCTACGCCAAATACGCCTTTCGCCTTCGGGAAAAGCTGCAGTACCACCCGCATTCCGGCAATCAGTTTCTCCGGCTGCTCAATCATCCTGCGGTAATCTGAGGTCAGATAAGGTTCACATTCTGCGCAATTGGCAATAATGTACTCAATTTTGTCTGGTTCTTTCGGAGAAAGCTTCACATGCGTCGGGAAACCTGCCCCGCCCATACCTACTACGCCTGCCTCCTTGATCTTTTCGATAATCTCCTTGTTGGAAAGAGATGAAACATCTTTTGTCTTCTGGTATTCCACTTCTTTCATCTCGCCGTCGCTTTCAATCACAATGGATTTTACCATATCGCCTACGGTCACACGGCGCGGCTCAATCTTTTTGACAGTTCCGGATACGGATGCATAAATCGGTGCGGATACAAAACCGCCTGCTTCGGCAATTTTCTGCCCTCTCAAAACCGTATCCCCAACCGCAACAATCGGACTGGCCGGAGCCCCGATATGCTGCGACAGCGGATATACAAGTTCTCCTTTGGGTAATAATTCGCGGATTAGCTTATCCTTGGATAAATCCTTGCCATCGTATGGATGGACACCGCCTTTAAAAGTCATCAACCCCATTTACGTGTCCCCACTTTCTTAAATAATCTTTTAGTTTTTATAAAAAATTTATAAAAACCGTTATGTTACATTATAGCATAACCTGTCGGTTTTTGCAGGATATTTTTGTTTTTTTTTCAATACTGTAAGTTGTCACATATCCCTGTTTCCACACTAACATCCCACATTCCCATGAATGGTTTTAAATTATTTATATGTATTCTGAAAAACCTGATATTATGATTCAGGATACTAAAATTCCCCTGCAAAATGGACGGATACGGATCCTCTAAATGTTACCCTTGCAGCCGCTTCTTTGCAGAGTGCGGCACACTCCGTCTCCCTTTTCGATACTTTACCGGAATGTGTCCCTGCCATCTGCACCGCAACAGCAGTAATATGTCCTCCAGGAGGTTTCAAACGCACCCTCGCTGACTGGGCACCTTGTCCGTCATATTCTCCGAAACTGGAAAAGAAACAAATAAGAAACGCTTTCAGTCATCCTGCAGCATGAACTGCATCACCGAGATAACTAAAAACGTTTCTTTGCATTTTTTATCAAATTAGTAAAATGATCTATACCAACATAAAGTTACTGCAAAAGAGATAATACTCCCTGTGGATTCTGATTCGCCTGGGCAAGCATAGACTGCCCTGCCTGCGCCAGAATCTGATTCGTGCTATACGTAACCATTTCCCGCGCAATATCGGTATCACGGATCCTGGATTCTGCCGAAGTCGTATTTTCTGCCATATTATCCAGATTTGCAACCGTATGCTCCAAACGGTTCTGCTCCGCCCCCAGCGAAGAACGCATCTGTGAAACCAGGTTCACTGCATTTTGAATCAGCCTCATGGATCTTCCTGCATTCTCAAACGAATCCACAAACAGACATTGATCCGGATTGTAAAGGTTTTTTTTGTTTGTTAGCGGATCAAATGACATCCAGTTCTCATATGCGGTATCTCGTTCATCAAGCATCTCAATATAATCAATGGAAGGTATGGTTTGCAAAATCTGATCAATCACACTTGGATCCGGTCTGTCAAAGGGAAACGCCAATCCCAGCGCATGCGTATCCATCGCTTTAATTTCCACCGCAATCCCCTGTCCGGAAAGCGATCCCACCTGAAGATTCTTATTTCGAAAAGAACCGTCTAATAAATTCATAGTATTAAACTGCGTCGTATTAGCAATACGGTCGATCTCCAGTCCCAGCTGATCAATCTCTTTTTTTATATGATCCCGATCGATGGAAGTGTTGGTATCATTCGCTGCCTGTATAGCCAGTTCATTCATTCTCTGAACAATCGTATGAACCTCGCCCAGTGCGCCTTCTGCTATCTGAATCAACGAAATCCCATCCTGTGCATTACGGGACGCTTTACTCAACCCCCGAATCTGAAAACGCATTTTTTCAGATATGGACAGGCCCGCCGCATCATCTGCCGCACTGTTGATCTGGTATCCGGAAGACAGCTTTTTTATTGTATCAGACTGTTTTGACGTTACACCTGCCAGCACTCTGTTTGTATTCATTGCCTGTAAGTTATGTTGTACAACCATATGTTTCCCCTTTCTGTCTCGTTTCTTATATTCTTATGTTTAAAATTTCCCGGAAACTTCCCGCATCTGATATCATTTTATTTTTATTTTTACTGTCTTTTTCTTTCCACTGCCATCTGTCGCTGCAGCAGTAATTTTTACGGTTCCTTTTTTGCCTTTAAAAGTTTTTACCCTTCCGGAGGAAGAAACCTGTGCAATTCTGGAATTACCCGAACTCCACTTCAGTTTTTTATTTGCTGTTCCCTTCGTTGTCGAAACAGTCGCTTTCAGTTTCAGGCTCTTTCCGGAAATTACAGTTTTCTTTCCGGATATCCGGATTGATTTTACTGCCCCTTTCATGGAATGAACCGTAAACTTCAGCTGACGATTGCTTCCGTCTTTCATAACAGCGGTAATCGTTGCCTTTTTACCACCGGATTTTTTATTTAAAGTAACAACGCCCTTTGCATTTACTGTTGCCACCTTCTTATTACCCGACTTCCAGGTGAGTTCATTATTATTCAGCCTGCTTCCGTCAGAACCTGTCACCTGCATCCGGATCTTTTTGCCTGCCGCTATTTTAGCAGATCCGGTTTCTGTGCTCAGACGATAGCTTATGGCATCCGTTTTGTCGTTTCCTGTCTGCTGGCCGCCGGATCCATTCCCTTTTTTATCCGGATCTTCTTCCAGCGGAATATTTTCCACAGGAGCGTCTGAAGTTACCGTAACAGTACAGGAAGCGCTGTATGTCTGTCCTGGCGCATTCGACACAGCAGCCGTAATCACTGCGACGCCTTTTTTTAATGCCCGGACCTGCCCATCCTCAGACACAGCTGCAACTGCTTTGTCTGAAGATTTCCATGTCACTGTCTTATCTGTAGCGTCCAGTGGCATTACATTTGCTTCTAACGCTGCTGCATCCCCGCCTGCCAGTGTAAGCGCTGTTTCGTTTAATGTAATTCCTTCCGCTGCCACTGCTCTGACCGGAACTGTCACATAGCTTATTTCGGACGCACCATAGTGGTTTTTCTCTGCCTTGTCATAGCAGTCCGCCACATAAACAGAAACCGGATAATCTCCCGCATCCGTTCCATCTGCCACCCGGAAAGTCAAAGTGGCCAGCGTGCCCCTGCCTGTTGAAACCGTATCCGTAGTCCAGACCAGAAGTCCTTTTTCTTTCGGATCCTGTGCCACAGAGCCATCTACTACTGTTCCATTTGCCACACTTATCAGTTCCATGTATTCGTTATCATAGTCTGTACAGATACTCAGCGCGGCTACGCCAGGGTTTTCATCCATGATGATATCCATGGTTAATATGTCATTGGTAACCCCGGAAATATTTTTTATGGAAATCTTTACATCATCCATAAACAGCTCTTCGCCATTTGATCCGATAACTTTATTCCTGTCATAACCCAGCTTTACCGTATGATCGGACAGATACTGGTTTAAGCGGATGATATCTCTTCCGTCAATCACGCCATCGCCGTTGACGTCTGCTGCCTGCACATCAAACCCTTCCGATCCTTTTTGGGTAATGATATACTCACGTATCGCCTGTACATCCTTATCGTCAACAGAGCTGTCTCTGTTGACATCACCGTAATTTACCGTATCAATGGAAATGGTGCCTGCATTCGCCCTCACAGTAACTTCCTGTTCCTCTTCGTTGTAACAGGTCAACGAATTGATACCTATTGTACTTACCGCCGATCCATCTTCCAGGGTAATTTCCGGTTTGATACGGAATGTAACGGTTCCCATAGTTTCCCGTGTTGCGCTTCCGACGGCTACATCTTTTGCGGAATCCCACATAATTACGTCGTCCAGCATAAAGAGATGATTGCCGGAAGTTTTGTTCTCCGCGTTTACCAGTTCCAGCGCATCTTTGTCATAGGTAAGCTTTAACATCATAAAGCTGAATCCCGGATTTTTGGTAAGCTGGATATTCACCTCAACCTGTTCACCGGGAGCTGCTCCCACCACATCGCTAATTGTAACAACCGCAACTTCATCATTTGGCTGCTCTTTTACTGTAACTTCAAAATTTGCCGTTTTACCGCCGCAGGCAACTGTAATCGTCTGTCTTCCTGCCTGTCTGCTGTCATATCCTGTCACTGTATAACCGGAAGTAACCTCTTTTGTGTTTCCCGAACTGTATGTAAGCCTTAACCTCAGTCCTTCTGTATTCAACGCTTCTCCAAATGCGTAGTTTTTCTTCGCCGGTTCCTGCACAATGGTAACAGATATAAGCTCTGAATTAACTTCGTCCCACACTGCATATAAAGTAATGGATGCATTCTCCCTATACTCGCTTCCGCTTTCATATGCGACTTCCCTGCTCTCTGCCGAAAGACCCCAGCCTCTGAATGTATAACCGGCTCTTTGCGGCCTGGTTTCCGATAATTTCAGCGCTTCGCCAAATATTTTGACCTGGCTTTCCGGTGCGCCGCTGCCACCTCCGACATCATAGGATACGGTATAGCTATTTGCAGTCCAACGTGCATAAATACCGTTCAAATCTGTATCCAGTTCCTGTCCGGCTTCAATTTTTTTGTCACGGTTCCTGGAGTCATACCATCCGACGAACGTGTATCCAGTCCGTTCCGGCGGAACAGGCAGAGTAGAAGGCGTAAAGCTTGCTTTTCCATATTGGGCATAAAGCGTTACATTTGCATTTGGGGTATATTTTTCACCGGCCTGCACCGTAAGTCCGCTTCCGTCTGCTTTCGTATTCCAGGAAAGGAATCTCCGTTCCAGGGTAATTCCATCTTCCTCTTTGCTGTCTGCAATCCCGTTTTCAACTAAAATAGCCTGATTCCCTGAGCAAAGAGAAGACGATACGGTTACTGCTTCCCCATAAAGCTGTGTCTGTGCCTTTGGAGCCTGTTCCCCGCCATTGGCATCATATGTAATATCATACTCGTTTTTCCTCCATACAGCATACAATTTAATATTGGCATTGCCAAAATACTTGCTGCCGCTGGCATATAACACATTTCCGGCCAAATCCGTCCATCCGGCAAAAGTATAACCGATTCTGGTAAGAACTGTGGAACTGAGCGTAATTTCCGTGCCTTTATTTGCCGTCTGAGACGGCGGCAGAGCCCCGCTTCCGCCGTTTGCATCATAGCTTACGGTATAAGAATCCACCAAAGCAGAACTGTCCACCCACCCGCAGCGTTTTCCAACATCTGCCGGATAAACAATCTGACTCATATTTCCCTGGACGGCAATCACAGTTACAGCATCTCCCGGATCAATCCATCCAACTTCAGCCGCCTTATCCGATTTGTAATAGGTTTTCGCATATTTCGGCGCACCCAGCGAATACGGACTGATGTTACAGGATGAAAAATCTGAAAACTTGCCGTATACCGTCTCTGTCGTGCCATAGAAAGGACAGGTAAACTTACACCATCCATTGGTATAGACCTCCTGAATCATACAGTCATCATTTACATACACATGGCCCACATAAGAAGAAGCGTCGTTTACGTTTCTGTAAGCGCAGACCACACTGTTGGAATTCGATAAAATCCTGCATTTAAACGGTGTGGGATACTGCGTATTCTTCGTAAGGTTTGACGGAGTTACAGAAGGCAGTTTCGCCCATCCAAGCTCATAATATCCCTTTCCGGACACTGGCATAAACACCTGTGTGGCAGAGCCGGATGATCCAATGGTCAGACAGACGTCATTCGGATAAATTCTGTATATCTGCGTACCCAGACCAGGCTTACTGTATAAATTGATATACGTAGAAGCCGTGTAGTTTCCTATCGCCGCAGCAGGGGACTGAATAAAATTACTTATCCTGGCGTAACCTGTTCTGGTACCTCCGTCACTCCAGGGACATGTCACCCTGCACCATCCATTGGTGTACAGTTCATGCACAGTACATTCATCTGTCGCATAAATATATCCGATACGGGACGATAAGTTGGCTTCTAACAGCTCCACTTTTCCAGTGGAAAGAGTATACCCCTTAAACCCTTTTACCGCATTATATTTCGAATCCTGCGTAAAGGAAACGGATGGGGCCGGATTGGAAGAGCCGCCATACCGCAGTACTCCAAGCCAGGGGTGTTCATAATATCCGCTCACACTGATTCCCTTGCTGGGAGAATGTGCGCCCACATTTTGTCCGCTTCCAAGGTAGATCTCCGTATGCTGTTTTGCACTGTTGCTGCTATTATTTAATAATATATCCCCACGCTGCAGATTATTTCTGCCGCCTATCTGCGACCATGGAATCCATTTAAACCCCGCTTTTGTAAAGTCGTTTACCATGGTCTGCGTATAACCGCTGCGGTACGGCAGACGAAAACCTGCCTGGTAAAAAGCAGAATAAACAAAAGAAGAACAGTCATAATGCGGACCCCATCTGACAGACTGGCTGTAGCCATGGCTGTTGTCATTTGCAATTGCAATCGCCCAGCTAATAGCAGATTCCACTTTACTGTCCGCCGCATATACTTCCTCCACACCAGCATATCCCGCCGGGCTAAAAACTAAAATCATTGTTAAAACAAATGAAATCACTCTTTTTACTTTCATCTTCATTTTTTTCATACTTTCCCTCCTGATATCATCATGACACCTCTGTAAGGGCCATGTGGTTTATAAGTTACTTTTCCGCAGACACACTATTTGATTACAATTACCACGCTTCCTTTCTTTCCACTGCCGTCTGTCGCAGCCGCCGTAATCTTCACCTTTTTCCCTTTTCCTTTCTTCTTTGTCTTTACTGTCCCGTTTTTCGTAACCTGGGCATACTGGGTATTGGAGCTCTTCCATACAACATTTTTGTTTGCACCCTTTCCTGCCGTTACTTTTGCTTTTAACTTCAGGGATTTTCCGGCCTTACAGCTTTTGGCGCCAGTGACCTTTATCTTTTTCACCGCCCCTTTCATAACTGTAAACTTCACGTCTGCCTTTTGTCCGGCATCGTTTACTGCGGTAATCACTACGGTCTTTCCTCCTGTTTTTTTCTTAATGGAGACCACGCCTTTCTGGTTTACTGTAGCCACCTTTTCATTAGAAGAAGTATAGTGTAATTTCGGTTTTGCGGTATTTTCAGGCGTTGTAATTACCGTAAGTTTCACTTTTTTCCCTGCCGCAATCTTTTGGGAGCCGGTAGAAGATACAATTTTAAATGAAATATTATTTTTTGGATTTTCCTCTTTCTCTTCTGGTTTTTCTTCTTTGTCTGCCGGCTTCGTCGGCTTTTCATCTTTATCTGCCGGCTTTTCATCAGGAAGCGGTTCTTTATTTTCCACTTTTTCACTGACGATGTCAAAATTCTGAATTACTTTTTCTCCGCCGGCAGAGCCAAGCATCATAGGAGATGATCCAATCACATGACCGATGTAATTCATCGTTTTGTACTGCTCAGAGCTGTCGGAAGAATAGAAATTAGCTTCTACCCGCTCTTCTTCCCCCTCAATCTGAATGGTATTGACCTTATTGCTGTCACTGACATTGACAGCTACGCTGGGCGCGGAAGTAATGACTTCGATTTTGCGATCTACATTACACATAGTCATCTTCAGTTCATCCGACTTTTCATCTGTATTTTTCACAACATATTCATCTGTGGGCAGATAAATCATCGGCTGCATTTCTGACTTATCATAATTTCCGTCCAAAGTAGCGCATACCGGATAATACGCAAAAATTTCTTCATTCTCTGAACGGATTTCTCCGTCCTCCAAAACCGCCAGCTCCCGGCCGTTTTTGTCGCAAATCGAAGCATTGGCCACGTTCAGTGTCATGACATTTTTTCCGGAATCCGGTTTATCACCCAAACTGCGGTTCAGCCATACTTTTACAAAGCTGTCATAGCTGATATAACTGATCGTACAGCTTACATCACCGATTTTTTCCGAAGACCAGATCATGCTTTTGCCTTCATTGCCGCCGTCATAGTTCCAGCCGGTACAGGCGCCCTGCGCCATAGTAAGCGTAATATATCGGCTGGCATTTGGATGGTTACAGTCATAAATATAAATTCTTCGCTCTGTCTCACTGACATCCTCCAAATGGTATCCCACCACCGCGTGGGCGCCCTGCGGTCCGTTGCTGTCTAAGACAATCAGAATGGCCGTATCCGATTCCTCGGCATTCTTTAAGGCATCACACAGACGGTTGAGCTTTCCTTTATTGGATTTTCCAATCAGATAAGATACCGTTTCATCCACCTGAGACACCTGCATGACTTCAATAAAATCCAAAAGCGACATGCGGATATTGCTGTTCCTGTTGTAGTCGTCAAGTTCCAGTTCTTTTACATGAGACGCTCCGGAATTAAAACCGGAAATCTCAATGTCATCCCGATTGTCTAAAAACATAATGCTGGTTGCAGACATACCATAACAATTTCCACACCAGACTTTAAAATTCTCGGTCCAGTAATCGTAATTTTGCTGTGCCAGAGCCGTATTGCCCCACAGCTTCGTGAAAATGCTTTCCTCATCTATTGTATAATCCGGCGCATAACCGAAATCGCTTCTGGTATTGCCGAATTGATAGGTAAACAGGTCTACGCCGTCATCCTCTTTATTATCTTTTGGAGCTATCGTATAATGGATATGAAAAGATCCATAACCCTGGTATTTCCCTATTCCGGTAACGAGTATCGTAGCTGTACCCGGCTCCGTATTATCTTGATACGACATACGGTAATCCACATTTTCCGTCAGAATATCACCAGCCTCTCCATCTTCATATAACACAATCTCCGGTTTGGGACAAATCTCCTTGCCCGTATACTCATAATTCCAGATAATCCCTCTGACTGCCGTCAAATCGGAAAATCCGCCGATCCGAAAAGTTCTTTCTATGGTATCTTTATAAGGATAAATCCCTGTAATTGAAATCTTTGCATATTTCTCCCGGTTTTTACTGTCATAGATTCCGCCGTAACAGTCAGCACAATACGGGTCTAAAGACGGATTCACATTATTGGTATAGGAGACGGAATAATCTTTGCCTTCTGTCAGCTTTTTCCCGTCACAGGTAACAGTAAACGCCGGACACTGCGGCTGTCCGGTATAATACGCTTCCACGCGGCCTGTAAAAGTAACTGTCGCATCTTTCAAAGATGTTTCCTTTACCGGCGGATCCAATTCACCAGGATCAGAGGGTTCTTTGCCATCAGTTCCATCAGAACATACCGTTCCCGCATAACTCCACTGATCTGATGAGAGATCCAGATTTAAAGCCACACGCCCACCGCCAACAAACTTATCTACGCCGCTGCCGCTGCTGACATAACCATTGATGCTGACATACGCTGCGTCAGTAGAAGCGTAGCCACCCGGCGAACGCAGCCACCAATGGCAGTTGCCCGTATACGGTTCTCCCACATAATTAGGCGTTCCCATTGCCTTTGCATAAGTACTGCTCTTGCAACATCGGGCTTCATCATGCGTATTGCTGTTTGGGACAAAGCCATATGCTGCCGATTCTCTCCCATACACTTCCGATTCTGACAAAAGGAATATTTTGTCCCATGTGTCATTTCCTCCCTCTGTTCCCTGAATAAAGCTATCTAAATTTACTACATTTGTAACAAAGATTGCCGCTCTCTCCTCAGCAGAAAATGCCCTTTCTATAAAACTCCTGCCAGCATAATCTGTCTGGGGCTGGTTATAAGAAGCGCCATAACCATTCAGCCAGCTGCGGATTGAACTTTTTTCCCATGTAATACTTGTATAATATGTATTGTATTTCGGATAATCTAACGTTATCTCTGAAAGGAGCATCGCACGGTTATCCTCCCTCTTTAATACAAGCCATTTGATTGGTTCATATTTGAAATAATGGTACGTATTCACTTCATCCCATCTATAATAACGGGTATTTCCAGATCCTGGTTTTTTCTCTTTATCTACTGCCATTCTGCGATATTTTTGCCCATATAACGTAATATCATTATTCGCATCCCATCCAGAAGCATTTTTCAAAGAATTATACAAACCTCTGTCTTCGATCAGATCCCCATCCCTGAGCAGATCTCCATCCAATGCAATATACTCCTCTTTAGAAGCAACTACCTCCGCCTGGGGATAACTGCCGAACCAGACACAGTCCCAGGTAACCTTCTGTCCGGCAGCCATACTGGAATCTTCTTCCATAACCGGATTTTGCAGTTCAAAAACAGCAGTTTTTCCCGAAATGGCTGTCAGAACATCTGTTTCCTGTGCACTTACAGCAAATCCGGTACACTGACTGATATATACCGCTGACATAATCACCCATGCCAACAGTCTGTAAATCACTTTTCTGTTCATCTCTTCTCCCTCCCGTTTTTTGCCATATTGGTAACTCCCCATACATTTAGAACCCTCTATTTACGTCAGGCGTCACGTTAGCGTCAGCCGGCAATGCCAACTGCACTATCTCCTTCTCCTGCGCTGACGAAAAAATATCAGGCGCCGAGTATGTGAAGATGAAAAAAGGCTGTACTGGAATCTTTCCGTCCTCTGTGTTATAATATCCCTGCTAAATTTTAGAAAGGATTTTTCCCATGAAACAGATTCATAAAACGGTTCCCATGCCAAACGATACTTATATACAACATTATTTTAAAAACTCAGATATATTCTTAGATATTGAAACTACTGGCTTTTCCCCTAAATACGCTTTTGTTTATCTGATTGGTATTGCAGTTCAAAAAGACGGTTTCATCCACATTTACCAGTTTCTTGCCAGTAACCGTAAAGAAGAAGCCGAAATTTTAACTGCCTTTCACAGATATTTAACGCCTGGCTGCACTCTGATTACATTTAATGGAATGGGATTCGATATTCCTTTTTTAAAGGCCAGAGAAAACCTTTATTCCATTCCTGGCAACTGGGAATCTTTTTATTTTACTGACTTATATAAACTGACGTCAAAACTATCTTATCTTCTCCAATTGCCGGATAAAAAGCAAAAATCTGCAGAACATTTTCTGGGTATTCACCGGGATGATACATTTAGCGGCGGTGAATTAATTGAGGTCTATTACAACTATGAAAAACAGCAGGATACTTCCTCCGAAACTTTGCTTCTGTTACATAATTATGAAGATGTACTTGGCATGACAAAATTGCTTCCTCTGTTGTCCTACCGCGATCTTTCCGAACAGCCTCTCCAAATCCTGCAGGCAAAAATAAAACTCCTGTCGGACAGCGCACAGGATAACCGCGAGCAAAATACAAAAAAAGAACTTACTTTAACTCTAAAAGCGCCTGTACCCTTTCCCATGCCCTGCTTCTGCCAAAAACCGCCATACTCCCTCACCTGTAAAGAGCAATCTGCCAGGCTGACCATCTCCGTTTTAACCGGAGAATTAAAATACTATTATGACAACTACAAAGACTACTATTACCTTCCCGAAGAAGACATGGCCATCCACAAAAGCGTAGCAGCGTATGTAGATCCTGCCCACCGCAAACGTGCTGCTGCTTCTAACTGTTACTCCAAACGAAACGGCGATTTTCTGCCGCAGAAAGAAACATGGTTTACACCTTGTTTTTACTCCGGCAAAAAAACGAAGGATTCTTATTTTGAGTTCACAGAAGAATTCAAATCTGACAAAATTGCGCTGCAAAAATATGCTGCATCCATCCTGCAGGAATTCTTCTGAAATATATGCTGGCGCAAACATCAGATATAGAATCCACCGCTATTTACAGAATACTGTACCAGACGATACCAGAGGCGCGAAATATCAGAAATCCCCCAACTTCGGATTAGACCTCTATTTTCCTTTCGAAAAGAACACTATCGTCTTCCTCTCAAAATTCAGTTCCCTGAAATTTATCATTTGTTCCGCACTCCCAATAAATAAAACCCCATCCTTTACCAATGCCTGGTTAAATTTCCGATACACCGCATCTCTGGCCTGCTCCGTAAAATAAATCAGCACATTTCTGCAGACAATCAAATGACAACCTGTCGGATAAGCATCCCGCAGCAGATTGTGCTCCTTAAACTCCACACAGGCTTTAATATCACTGGAAATCCGATAAGATTCTCCCACTTTCGTAAAAAACCTGCGTTTCAAATCCTCCGGCACTCCTGCAATACTCTTCTCATTGTAAATCCCTATACGAGCCGCATCCAACACCTGCCTGTCAATATCTGTCGCAATCACCCGAATCTGTCTTAACGGCAGATACTTTGAAAATGCCATGACCAGAGAATAAGGTTCATTTCCGGTAGAACAGGCGGCACTCCAGATTTTCAGATTCTTTCCAAACCTGCGGATGAGCCCTGGTATAATATTTGCATGCAAATACTCCCAATGCGCCGGATCGCGGTAAAACTCAGACACATTAATCGTGAGAAAATTCACAAACTGACTGAACTTCTCCCGATCCCTCTGAAGCAATTCCACATAGGAATCATAGGATAATATGTTATTCTTGGTAATCAGTGAATCAATCCTTCTACGCATCTGATTCTCTTTGTAAGAATTCAAATCGATCTTCGTCAGAGAATAGATACTGCTTTTGAATTTTTCATAACTGCCCAGCATATCTTTCCTGCCTTCCCTTTATAGAAATAGAAAGCCCGCATAACGGGCTTTCTATGATTTCAAACTGCTTACTCGTAACGGCTCAGACAAGCTGCCCTGTTACGCTTACTCTTCCACTGTTTCTGCCGTATCAACTGCTTCTGTTGTCTCTGCTGCCTCTTCTTCGACCTCTTCCTCTTCACGAACCGATGCCGGTTCTGCATTTAAAAGCGCTTTAATGCTTAAGCTGATCTTTCTTTCTTCTTCGTTGAAATCCACAATCTTTGCTTCGATTTCCTGGCCGATAGACAATACATCGGATGGCTTTTCGATATGCTCCCTTGCAATCTGGGAAACGTGTAAAAGTGCGTCCACACCCGGTGCAAGCTCTACAAAAGCGCCGAAATCTGCCATACGTGCTACGGTTCCTGTGATAATGGTTCCAACTGCAAATTTATTGGCCGCATCATTCCATGGGTTTTCATCCGGGAATTTCATGCTGAGTGCAATCTTGGTTTCTTTGATATCCTTGATGAATACCTTAACAACATCGCCAACTTTGAAAACCTTCTTCGGACTTTCCACTCTGCCCCATGACATTTCTGAAATATGAAGCAGACCGTCTGCGCCTCCCAAATCAATAAACGCACCGAAATCTGTTACATTCTTAACAGTTCCTTCAATCACGTCACCAATCTGAATCCTGGCAAAAAGTTCTCTCTGCATCTCTGCCTTCTTCGCTACTAACAACTGCTTCCTGTCACCAATAATCCTTCTTCGGCGCGGATTAAATTCTGTGATCACAAATTCGATCTCCTGGTCTTTATACTTGTTCAGATCCTTTTCGTATGTATCCGATACAAGGCTTGCCGGAATAAACACCCTTGTCTCGTCTACGGCTACACTTAAACCACCGCCTAATACCTGAATTACTTTAGCGGTTAAAACGGTGTGGTTCTCGAAAGCTTCTTCTAATTTTTTGTTGCCCTTTTCTGCTGCAAGGCGTCTGTAGGAAAGAAGAACCTGTCCTTCGCCATCATTGACTTTAATCACTTTTACTTCCATGGTGGCGCCGACAGTTACAAGGGTTGTCAAGTCTACATTCGGCTCATTGGTATACTCGGAACGGGTAATAATTCCGTCGGACTTGTATCCAATATTTAAGACGATCTCATCTGGTTTCACATCGATAACAGTGCCTTCGACTACCTCTCCATTTCTTATTGATTTAATTGATTCTTCTTCAAGCATTTCTTTAAAACTTACTTCTGATTCTGACATTCTTTCAAAACCTCCTCAATAATATTGTTTGGGGTCGAAGCCCCTGCGGTAATACCTACGTTATCAATGGACCCAAACTGCCTTATGTCCAAGTCATCAAGTGTCTGTATGTAGTAAGTATTTTCACATGCTTTTTTACATATTTC
>JAAWDZ010000058.1 GCA_022794015.1 Eubacterium sp.
TAAGCAATAGTGCAAGCCAGTCGACAAGCGAGTCAATCAGTACGAGTACAAATGAGAATGGAAGTACGAGTGACAGTGTAATCGCAAGTGAGAGCATCAGTGCAAGCGAAAGCACAAGCCAGTCGGCAAGTGAAAGCATAAACAGCGAAAGTCAGTCAGTAAGTGAAAGCGTAAGCAGCAGCGAAAGCCAATTGGCAAGCGAAAGCACAAGCCAGTCGACAAGTGGAAGCGAGAGCTTTAGCACAAGCGTAAGCACCAGCGAGAGTGAAAGCGTTTCTGTCAGCACAAGTACATCGGAAAGTACTGCCACAGTAACCGGAATTGATAACGAAAATGAATCTACACCTTCAGCTGCAATATCTACACCTGTAAGGCCTCTGGTTACAGCACCTGCGACTATAACACATCTGGCTGCAACACCTGCGACTGTAACGCCCGCACCGGTTGTTGTACCTGGAAATGTTGCCGCAGCCACTGCAGCGCCTGTAGTAGCAGTACCAGCAGCTGTTGATGGCGCTCAGGATGACCTGCAACAGGATGTTGATGACATTCAGGACGATCTGCAGCAGATTACGGATGAAGAAGTTCCGCTTGCAGTTGTTGGTGATGAAAACGAGGATGATGCCAATGAAGAGACAAGACTTGAGGATGAAGAAGTTCCGCGTGCCCAGATAGTAGCTGAGAATGTATGGTGGTCCTGGATTCCGGTACTTGGAGCGGTTGCCAGTGTTGTAGAAAACAGACGCAGAAATAAGAAAGCAAAAGATGAATCTGGCAATAGAAATGAAGATTAAGTATAAGTTTTTGATAATAAAATAATTGGCTGTGAACAATATGGATCTCTTCGGCGGTAAGCCGAAGAGATCTGTATGAAGGGATATTAATTTGAAAAAAAATAAAACGCACGAATTAATAAAACGGCTTCTTTTTACTATATTGATACTTTTAGTCTATATTGCTGGGAGGAGCCTTCTGCTTTATCAGGTAGATCCGGCAGCCTATGAGCTGGAAGAATTGAATTCGCAAAACATCATGATCTCGATGATCAGTGGGGACAGATACCAGTATACAATATTTGCGCTTGGTATCATGCCATATATTACGGCGACCCTGATTATCTGGATCATTATGGCTGTAAGGGGAGCAGAGTACAGAGCCCGTTCCTCACCGCAGAAAATAGAACGGCTGTCTCTGGTCTTAATGTTTACTATAGCGGCGGCATCCGCTGTATCGCGTGCAAAAGATCTGGTATTTCGGGAGTCAGGGCTGGCCCTGGAAGTATTACAGGCAATTGCTATTCTGGAAATGCTGACAGGCGCTTTTATTATATATCAGATGGCAACTCTGAATAAAAAACATGGAATAGGCGGGCAGACGCCGTTGATTCTTGTAAATATTTTGGACAACCTGGTATCTACGATACAGAAATTTGCATGGGAAGAGCTGTACGAAGCATTTGGCCTGTTCCTAATCATGGCGATGGTGATCCTGATTATGGAAAATGTGATAATTCGAATACCAGTCCAGAGGGTATCCATTCATAATACATATGCGGATAAGAATTATATTGCGTTCAAGTTTGATCCCATTGGCGTGATGCCTGTCATGTTTGCAGTTTCCTTTTTTATGATTCCACAGTTAGCCGTACGTTTTCTTCTGTTTTTTTATGGGGATAACAGTACGCTTCAGTTGATCTATGGGAAATTAAATATGACAAACAGTACGGGAATGGCCATTTACTTGGGGATTATTTTTGGATTGAATCTTCTTTTTTCTTTTATTATACTTATGCCTGGAGAAATGGCCGGGCAGCTGCAGAAATCCGGAGACAGTATTGTAAATGTATATGCCGGAAAGAAAACTAAGCGATATCTAAGACGAAAGCTCCTGCTGTTGTGTGTGCTCAGTGGCAGTATTTTTTGTATAATGATGGGGATATCATTGGGATTGTCTGTAAAAGGGGAGATATCATCGGAGTTGGCGCTGTTTCCGGCAACCGGGATGATCCTGACAGGGATCTTATTTCCAATCTACCAGGAAGTGAAAGCATACTGGAAATTTGATTCCTATTCGTTTTTTATGTAAAAGCTGAATTACTGCTAAGAAACTGCAGATCCGACGATCTGGTGATATGGGAAGGATGTAGGAGTATCGGATGTTGTATTTTATACCAGCCTGGTATTCAGGGAAAGAATGGAAGGAAAATGAGCAGTTTTGGCATAAGCGCCGGATGCAGACAGAGACAGACGATACGGTCAAACAAATCCAGCTGTTTCAGAGAAACGATATATGCAGCTATCAGATTCTGCTATTGTCCTATACGCCGAATTTCCGGCACTTTCTGCACAGGCAGAGCGTGTTCCGGGCTCCCTATTGGTCCGTATTTGATGCGGTTCAGGAAGTGCGCAGAAAAAAGCCTGCAGTTCTTTCTTTTCACGATTTAAACTGGCCTAGGGATATTGAGTTTCTGTATACGCCATTTTCTGTCATTGCCATACTGCATCAGGAAAGATATGCACAAATTGAGTTTGGAGAATATGGGAATCCGATACAGGTGGATTTGTATCAGAACGGGCAGATCAGCCGAAAAAATATATACGATGACCGGGGGTTCGTGTCCTGTACCTCTGTATATGAAAACGGAAGGAAATCATATGATCAGTATCTGACAGAAAAAGGAATCTGGAAGATATGCCATTTTGCAGACGGGCATGTGGTGATAAATCCACGCAGCAATCAGTATCGAATTGATTCAACAAAAGGAGAGCAGATGTTTTCTTTTGCAAAGAATTCCTATGGGTCCATGGAAGAAGTCATTCGGGAGGTTTTGTCTGCGTATCTTCAAATAACGGAGTGTACAGATATTTTCTGTGCTGCTGCACACGGGCAGCATCTGGCTTTGCTGGCTCAGCTTTTGGCGGACAGAAGGATGATCTTTTCTGTCTTTGGGGACAGGCTTTCTCTGGCGGATTATCCGGATTTGGCACAGATTCTTTCCCATGGGAATTGTATTGTAACGGACTCGGAAGAGAATCATGAGCTTCTTTTAAGAGAAAGCTGTTTGAAAAATACAGCAAAGGTGAATATTCCGCCGTATGATACGAGGGTGGATCCTGGGATTAGTCAACAATTGCCGGTACAAAAGATTCTGCTTCCAGTCGATCAGCTGGCAGCAGAAACACTGAATGAAACGGTCAGATATCTGGCTATATATCTGCAAGAGAACCAGAATGCCCGCGTGCATCTGTTTACCAGAAACGCAGCCTTTAATCGGGAAGATACGCTTTTAAAACAGGTTAGTGAAACATTAAGTCGAAATGGCTGGCCGCCGGAATGGGCAAGAAAAGAGAATCAGAATAAATTTGAAAACTTGTTGGATGAAGGGGATCAGATTCCGATTTTGTTTGTGGTGGAGCAGTGCGTGGATGAACTGTCGGCGAATAAGTGTGTGCGGGAGCAGAGAGTTTTGTTGGATCTGGCGGATACACCGGATCTGTTTTTGCAGATTTCCTGTGTGAGTATGGGGATTCCGCAGATCTTAAAGACGGTTACACAATATATGCGTCCTGGAAAGAACGGGCGGATCAACCAGGAGCTGTCTGTATTAGGAGAGGATTTGCAGTATTATCTGGAAAGCCTGAGTAATTGGAACAGGGCCATGATCCAGTCGTTTGAGCTGGGAAAGACCCATACGGCGCAGCATTTGATTGAACAGTGGAAAGAGGTTATTGTCAGCATTGAAAACAGTACGGATATTGCAGTTGGGAACGGAAGATTACAGTAAATCCATGCAGGTGGCAGAGTGCGCGGAATGGTATTATGAACCTTGTTTTTCCAAACTGCCGGAAAAAGATTTTGACGTTGCAGTTCTGGAACGTGAGGTAACAGAAGAGGAATTTGATTACTTGATTCGATTTTTGCGGGCATATACCCTGTTCGTGACAAAAAAAGTTTTATTGAAAAACGGCAGTATAACGCGGGAGCTTTTTGTGAGGAAGAAAGGAAAACATATCTCTGAGGAGGAACTGGTGCATCTTTTAAAAGAGGATTTGCCGGATTACTTTCCTGGATCTTATGGAGAAAAGTTCCAGCCCAGGGATTTGTCTGTAGCCCAGGGGTTTCGGGGGAAGATTTCGTGGACAGGGTTTGAGTGTATTGATCTGGACGGCGATTACGGAGAGGAGCTGACACAGATTGTTTTCTGGCGGAATAACCTTCCTTTTTATGAAAAGGAGGCAGTTGAATTCTGGCTGGAATATGCAAAGGATGAAACGGTTGAGATCGCACTGGAAATCGCATTGATCCAGTTTGAATATGGTACAGACCCCAGCCTGCAGGAAGTCTGGACTTTTTCTGAACACGAGCTGCGCGATATCGTTTATGTTGAAAATACAGGTGAAAAAATGGGATATCTGTTTGCCTCAATGAAAGCGAAGGGCCGGGGACATTTGAGAATTACGGCATTGCATGATCGCCATTCAAGGAGGGGGAAAGGACATTTTATCCCCGGAGGGAAAAGGGCGGTTACCTTAGAACGGGAAGAAATTTTTTATTATTTTGATCCTGGCAATTTAAAACCCCCTCTGAATGTCTATTTCTCTGGTTATAAGACGCAGGAGGGGTTTGAAGGATATTATATGATGCGAAGGTTGGGACATCCGTTTCTGCTTATTTCGGAAACTCGGTTAGAAGGCGGAAGCTATTATATGGGGGCGGAAGAGTATGAAAGAATGATTGAGCAGATAATTCGGGAGCATATGGAGGAACTGTGGTTTCAGAATTCTCAGGTGATTTTGTCGGGACTTTCCATGGGGACATTCGGGGCGTTGTACTATGGATGCAGAATACGTCCGAATACGATATTGCTGGGAAAGCCTTTGGCCAGTATGGGGAATGTAGCTGCAAATAAACGGATCAAATGTCCGGAAGGTACCCATTCCTGGTTGGATGTCCTTCATAAAATGTATGGGAGCCTGGATCAGGATGCGGTTGAGCGGCTGAATAACAGGTTTTGGGACATGTTTGATGGTACTGACTGGAGCAGGACTAGATTTGCGGCGGCATATATGATTGAGGATGATTATGATGGAGATGCGTATGAGCGGCTTCAAACCCACTTGAAGGATGCTGGGGCAAAGATATATGGAAAGGGCTTGCATGGACGGCATAATGACGATACACCTGGGATTGTAAGCTGGTTTTTGAAGCAGTACAGGGAAATCATACGGAAGGATTTTGACGAAACAGGAAGCGGGGCAGGCAGGAATAATGGCAGGTGAATCATGGAAAATTTACTGGAATGAATATGCAAAAGAAACTTTTATATATGGATCTGAGATATCATTTCATGCAAAGGATGATATCGAATTTAAAAATGAGTTGATGTCGCCGGGGGTGGTAATAAAGCGCTGGTTTTCCAAAGTGAATTATCAGATGATGCGTATAGAACCCTCGCTTCCCATGATCGACGGGGAAGGGCGCTATCATATCTGTCTGGATGCCGCTGCCAAACCATCCGGAGGGCTGCTTCTCAAACTTGTTTTTTATGACCGGTATGATGCAGAAGCGGGAAGCCAGATCGTAAGAGATGGGGAAGCAGTTTTTCAGTGTCCGATTAAGACGTTCAGCTATGAGGTGCAGCTAATTAATGCCGGCGTTACACAGTTTCATTTTCATTCTATCACGATAACGGAATTAACAGATGGCGAATAGAAAACTTTATCATATTTTAAAAAAAGTAAAAAAAGCACAGCTTTCCGTGCAAAGATTGAGCGATAGTGCACTGAGCGGGAAGACGGAGGAATTTCGGAAACGTATCTTACAAGGCGTATCTACCAACAGTATCCTTCCGGAAGCCTATGCGGTTGTATGCGAGGCGGATCGGCGGATTCTGGGCATGGAGCCATATGACTGTCAGATCCTGGGGGGTATTGCGCTGCATTATGGCTATCTGGCGGAGATGAATACCGGGGAGGGCAAGACGCTGACAGCGACCATGCCGCTTTATCTGAATGCATTGACGGGAAAGAGTACAATGCTGGTCACAGCCAATGATTATCTGGCGGCCCGCGATGCAGAAGAGATGGGCCCCGTTTATGCGTTTCTGGGCATGACTGTTCGTTCCGGTGTGGATGAGGGGCAGAGAGAGAAGCAGAATAATGATGGAAAGCGCCAAATCTATGAGGCAGATATTGTCTATACGACCCATGCTGTCCTGGGATTTGATTATCTGTTAAATAATCTTGTGTCCAGTGCAAAAGAACGCTTTATGCGGGAGTTTTATTATGTTATCATTGATGAAGCGGACATGGTGCTTATGGATGCGGCGACTATGCCGCTGGTGATATCAGGAGCGCCACGCGTGCAGTCCAATCTGTATGGTCTGGCGGATTTCTTTGTGACGACTTTGCAGCCGGAGCGTGATTATATTGAGGAAGATCAGGCTGTATGGCTGACAGATAAAGGAGTTGCCTATGCAGAACGGTATTTTCGCATAGGAAAATTTTATGCAGCGGAGAATTTTGAACTAAACCGGCATGTGACGCTTGCCCTGAAGGCTCATATCACCATGGAAAGGGATAAGGATTACGTAGTCACGGAAAAAGGAGAGGTGTCATTGCTGGATAACGGCACCGGACGCGTTCTCCAGGGCATGAAGCTGAGGGGCGGCATGCATCAGGCGATTGAAGCGAAGGAGAAGATGAAGCTCACACAGGAGAACCGGTCGGTTGCTTCTGTTACTTATCAGAATCTGTTCCTGCTGTTCCCGCGGATGTCAGGGATGAGCGGCACCATAGCAGACGCAAGGAAGGAGCTCCGCAAGGTCTATAAGAAGAAAGTCGCGGTCATACCGCCCAACCGTTCCCTGCAGCGTAAAGATAAGAAAGACCGGTTTTTTAAAAATGCCGAGCTGCAGTATGAAGAAGCTGTCAGGGAAGTGCTGCGATACCATGAGACTGGCCAGCCAGTGTTGATTGTTACATCTACGATTGCAGATACGGAGCTGGTATCTCGTGTATTGATTGAGAAACAGGTGGCGCACAGCGTACTGAATGCGAATAATGCGTATTGGGAAGCACAGATTATTAAAGAAGCCGGACAAAAAGGCACCGTGACGGTTTCTACCGGTATGGCAGGGCGCGGCACAGATATTCGGCTTGGTCCAGGCGTGAAAGAACTGGGAGGGCTTGCAGTGATCGGGATCGGGCGTATGGCGAATGTCCGTCTGGAACGTCAGGCAAGAGGCCGGGCAGGACGTCAGGGAGATCCCGGCAGCAGCCAGTTTTTTGTTTCGCTTGAGGATGATGCAGTATCTGCAATAAGCGAGAAGATACTGGAAAAGTATGTGGATAAAAATCGCAGGATCTCAAAGAGAAAACTGAAGAAGCTGATCAACGGGACACAGAAGCTTCAGGAAGAACAGGCTGTTTCCCAGAGAAAGCGATCCGTCGATTACGATAAAGTCATGAAGCGTCAGAGGACAATGATGTACGATGTCCGGAACCGGCTGCTGGATGGAGGAAGCCTGGAGTTTCACACCGTGCAGCGGCTGGCATATGAAAGCGTGCGTAATTTCCTCAAAGAAAACCGTCGTCCTGCCAGAGGGGACATTACAAGATACGTACTGGATAATATCTCTTACAATCTGGACAGCAGATTACTGGATGGCAAACGAATTCGAAAAAGAGCGTTGAAAAAAATCCTGTTATCTTATGTAGACGAGGTATGGGAGGATAAAAAAAGTTCGTTTTCATCTTCGACAGAATTAAAAGAATATATCCGTCTGTGTGTTTTGCGGGCAATTGATGATGCCTGGGTGGAGCAGGTAGATTATCTGCAGCAACTGCAGTATGTGGTGAGCGGCCGCACGACTGCACAGAGGAATCCGGTATTTGAATATCATGGGGAAGCGTATGATGCATTCTGCCGTATGGAACGTACTATTAAGAAAGAAATTGTAAGAAATATATTCCTGGGAGAGAGTGAATATGGCAAGACAGGGGAGTTGCATGTGATATTTCCCTGATGCAGAATAAAAAATTAAAAAGTAAAGGATAGGACGCAAATGGTTTATAATTTTAATCATGGCATAGGCTGGGCATCCAGCGGAGTGGAGTATGCACAGAGTTATCGGGCAGTGATGCTGAGAAATATCGGGATTCCTGCAAAGTTTGTATTTACAGATATGATCGTGGCGGAAAATATTGAGCATATGACGAAAAATATTGGGTTTCTGGATTCAGAAATTATCTGGCTGTATACATTTTTTACCGATCAGAAGATCGCGCCGGTTTCCTATACGCTGAGCGATTTGAAAAAGACGCTGCCTGTGGATGAATATACATATGACAGAAGAGGAAAGACCGGGAGGCTGGTTTTTGCTGGAAGCAACAATTATTATGCGGTTTATTTTGTAGATGAGCAGTCCGAGCGGGTACACAGAGTGGAGATCGTTTCGGGAGGATACCTGATCCGTAAAGATTATTTTACGTATGGCAGGGTCTTTTCGGAATATTATGCGCCGCTGGACAATCGGGCGCATATGTATCTGCGCCGTTTTTTTAACGAAGATGGTACCGTGGCTTATGAGGAGATCAACGATGATGGGAAGGTGATGTATCAGTTTCCGAATAAGATTCTTTGTTCAAAGGAAGAACTTGTGGGATATATGGTGTCCAGACTGCAGCTGACGAAAGAAGATGTCGTACTCATTGACCGCACAACAGGAACCGGGCAGGCAATTCTGCAGAATGTGGTGGACGCCCGTATCGGGATCGTCATTCATGCGGATCACTTCAGCGAGGGAGGTACGGATGATGACAATATCCTGTGGAATAATTATTATGAATATTCTTTTGCAATGCATTCGCATGTTGATTTTTATGTCACAGCCACGGATGAGCAGAACAGGCTGCTGAAAGAACAGTTTCTGAAATATAAAGGCGCGTCGCCGACCGTATATACGATCCCGGTGGGTAGTCTGGATGAGCTGAAGTATCCACTGATTAACCGTAAGCCGTATTCCATCCTGACAGCCTCCAGGCTGGCGTCGGAAAAGCATATCGACTGGGTTATTGAGGCGGTGGTAAAGGCACATGAAACTGTCCCGCAGCTGACGCTGGATATTTATGGAAAAGGCGGAGAGGAGAAGAAGCTGCAGGAATTGATTCGGAAGCTGGGAGCAGAAAATTATATTATTCTGCGCGGGCAGCAGAATCTCAAAGAAGTTTACCAGGATTATGAATTGTATCTGTCAGGTTCTATGAGCGAAGGATTTGGCCTTACGCTTATGGAAGCAATAGGAGGAGGCCTTCCGATCATTGGTTTTGATGTGAGATATGGCAATCCGACTTTTATTGACGAGGGGGAGAACGGATACCTGATCCAGACAGATGAGCATATGACAAGGAAGCAGAAGATTGAGGCATTGACAGATCGTCTGATTCGTCTGTTTACAGAGGCAAATATGGATCGTTTTCATGAATATTCTTATGAGAAAGCTAAAAGATTTCTTACGAAGGAGGTGGAGCCTAAATGGAAAAATATCATGGGATGACAGATGGAGTCCTTCTGCTTAATAATTATGGGGAGTACAGCCAGATGCTCCACCAGTCTTTTCGGAGAGGCGGCTTTACAGGGCCGGTGATTGTGATTGAAGACGATGGGTTCTTTCCGGAAGATGTAATTTCCCTCTATCAGTATTTCTGCGGTGATTTTCAAAAAAACGGAAAAAAACCTGGAAAAGCACGTTATTTTAATCAGATCGATATTCCGGACTATTGGGAGATCACTGGCAGTAATTCCGGTGGGAAAGTGCATAATCTGCATCGCGAGCGGGGACGTATTTTCTATGCGGAGCCAAAGCATAAGAGGCTGGTGCGCGTGGTAGACTGGCTGGATGAGAAAGGAATCGTCCGGTCCAGTGACCACTACAACCGATATGGCGTCCTGTATGCCAGAACTTTTTTCAATAAGGATGCCAAACGTTTCTGTAAGGCATATTTTGACCCGGAAGGCAGGGAAACCATTCTGGAAAACTTTGTGACACACGATATTATTTTGAACAGGGACGGCAGGGTATATGTATATAAGGGCAGAGTCGATCTGATTTTGAAGCTTCTGGAAGAACTGAGAGCCATGGAGAGCAGGATATTTTTTAATTCTCTTTCCACGCCGTTGTTTGTTTCCGAGAGAATGCCGGCTGGCAGGCGTGGGGATGTGCTGTTCTGGCAGGAAGGCGTCAGAAATGACATTCCAGGTAATATGCAGATGATTCTGAAGGGAAATTCCAGACGCGTGCAGATGATTTATGTGCAGAATAGAGACAGTTATAATAAGCTGATAGAACTTGGCGCATCAAAAGAGACATTAAAGCCTTTGGGATTTGCTTATGCATATACCAGGCAGAATACGTTTGCAAATAAGGCTCTGATCTGTACGAATTCCGATCGGATCGAAAAGTGTAAGGAACTGATCCAGGCGCTTCCGCAGATGCATTTTCACATTGCAGCGATTACGGAGATGTCCTCTAAACTGATGAGCCTGTCACAGTATCCGAATGTAACGCTGCATCCGGCAGCACGTATGTCGATCATTGAGGAATTGTTTGACGCCTGCAATTATTATCTGGATATCAATCACGAAACAGAGATTGTATCGGCGGTGAAACAGGCGTTTCTGCATGAGCAGCTGATCGTTGGATTCAGTCAGACTCTGCACAACCGGGCCTTTATTGCGCCAGAGCATATATTTAATAATCTTGAAGGGATGATTGCTTTTTTTAATAAAGTTATGAATCACAAAGAAATGATATTGGAGCAGATTGATCTGCAGAAAAAAACAGCTATGTCAGAAGAAGCAACTGTGTATACAGATCTTTTGAAATAAGAAATTTATGAAAAACAGGAGGAAAAAATTATGTTGGGAACAGGATTAAGCGCGGATACGGTTGTAATTGTTCTGGAGTTTATACTTGCGGTATACAGTATAGCCCTTGCAATCTGCTCAGAGAAAAAATTACTGAAGATCGTGCATATTGTGTTTACGGTCATCTGGGTAGCTCTGGCGTTTTTGAATATTTTTTATTAATGGGGATGGGGCTGTTCTGCTGGGGCAGGACAGCCCCATAAGTGTATTACAGGCAAAATAATCCGATTGATAAGGAACACAAAAGGAGCGGTTATGCATATATATTACGAGAATAAATGGAATGTCTTACAGGAGTACGGAGCAGTATGCGCAGCAAATGGTTGCAGATATTGCGCATCAGCTTGGAGTCAGGGAAATGGGAATCTACCGGTATAATGCGAACAGCGAAAGTGCGGACAGCCGCAGCGTTAGGCTGGATGGAATCATTGCGGGTATACAGGCGGGAGATATTGTGATATGTCAGTTCCCAACATGGAATGGGGTGGAGTTTGAACAGGCGCTGGTGAAGCGCATCAAATTGTATCATGGCAGGATTGTGATTTTTATGCATGATCTCGAAGCTATGATGTCTGAAAACCGCCGCCCTGCGCTGGAGGATACGATACGGTTATATAATGAGGCAGAAATGTTGATCGTCCCGTCGTATCGAATGAAACAGTTTCTGATGGATCAGGGTATTAGAACTGGAATGAAGTTCATTATACAGGAAATGTGGGATTATGTAATATCGTTTAAGACGCTAGGATTTGGAAAGCTGAAAAGGGAAATTCACTTTGCAGGGGATCCTGACAGATTTCTGTTTTCGGATGCATGGGATTATGAGGTGCCGTTAAACGTATATTCGGATCAGGAAGGTCGTGGAAAGAATATACAGAGAATGGGATGGATGCCGCCGGACCGTCTTTTGCTGGAATTATTAGAGGGCGGGTTTGGCCTGGTATGGTATGGTGATGAATGTCAGCGTCGGTATTTATCAATGAACAACAGCCTGGAACTTGGCGCTTATCTTGCAGCGGGAATACCGGTGATTGTGCCGAGAGGTATTTTATGTCAATGCATGATTGAGAAAAACCATCTTGGTGTGGTTGCAGACACATTGGATGAAGCGGCAGTTATTGTAAAGAATATAACGGAACAGGAATATCAGGAGTATGTGTCAGCAGTAGCGCAGTTTGCGCTCCTTATAAGGGAAGGGTTTTTTGCGAGAAAATGCCTTGTAGATGCTGTCCAGATGATTATGCGTAAGGATATGTATGTTTATTCTGAGACAAAGGAGATTTATACGGCGTCTGATTGTACATTTGAATACGTCTGCCTCAATCAATCCTATGGAGATAACCTGGCGCTGTCGTGGATTTTCCGGGGTGAGGCAGATGGATTTATGATTTGTGATGCAGATTCGGGGAGAATTGCAGGAGAAGTATGCAATAGACTGGAACATTATCTGCTTTTGAGGAATGAATCAAAAGACGCCCGGTTTGTAGTAAAAGCCTATGTCAGGACACTGAAGGGAAAAATGGTGGTAGCAGAATCGGATATGGCAGTTGTGTCGAGGCAATGCCAGAGGAGGGCGAAGGTCAGTCTGATTATGCCTGCGTATAATGCGGAAGAGTATATTGCTAGAAGCATTGATTCTGCGTTGGCACAGTCCTTTGCTGATATGGAGCTCCTTATTATAAATGATGGCAGTACAGATCAGACGCAGACGGTAATCGACTGGTATAAAGGGAACTATCCGCAGGTAAAGTCTGTCAGCAAAGTAAATGGAGGACAGGCTTCAGCAAGAAATACAGGAATTGAGTGTGCAGCCGGGAATTATATCGGGTTTATGGATAATGATGATATGTTAAGGCCAGATATGATAGAAAGATTATACAATGCTGCCATTAAAAATGGATGTGACGTTGTAGTGACCTCTGTATATCAGTTGACAAAAGAAGGGTATTATGAAATGGCAACATATCCCATGACTGAAGATACGGCTGTTTCTGTAGATGTGTTTTTTGAACATTATAGGAGAAGTCTTTCGCCTGTAATATGGAATAAATTATACCAGGCTTCTTTGGTGAAGGAACGGCCTTTTGCTGTTGGGGTGACATATGAAGATGATGCATGGACGCCCTATGTGTTATCTTACGCGAAACAGGTCTGCTATATAAATTCGCATTTATATGAATATGACAGAAGTATTCGAAATGTTACGGGCATTCATGCTTCATGGAGCAGGCCAATAGAAGAAAAATTTTTGGATCACAGAGATTTTCTTATGTTTTTCCTGAAAAATGGGAATTCTGAAAAAAAGCATTTGCTGAAAAGACTTGCTTTGGGATATATGGAAGCATTTATGAACTCTTATTCATATCACAAATATAGGGAATTGAAAGAAGAAATTGATCAAATGTGGAATTAGGAATTTTGGTGATATCCTCAGGGAGGATGCCCTGAAACTTTTTTGATCATACCAGCATGTTACAGGGCAGGCCTCTGACGGAAAGCAATTTTCAGACACGCTGGAAACGTATCCGAAACAGTTCCAATCGTTCCGTCAAGATCGTATGCTGCAGCTAAGTGGAAGCGTAATCTGTGCTCAGAGCTTATGCTGCACATCCTGTTTTATAAGCTGGTAAACAGCCGCCGCTAACGGCACGCCAAGGAACATGCCCGCAATTCCCATTACACCGCCGCCTACCGTAACAGCTGCAAGCACCCATATACCTGGCAGTCCAATTGAAGAGCCGACTACACGAGGGTAAATCAGGTTGCCCTCCAACTGTTGTAAAACAGACAGATAGACCAGGAAAACAAGCGCCTGTACAGGAGAAACCGTAAAAATCATAAAAGCCCCGACTATAGCTCCGATATAAGCGCCGGCAACGGGAATCAGAGCAGAAAATCCGATCAGGCAGCCAATCATAGCGGCATACGGCAGCCGGAGCAAAAACATTCCAAGCATGCAGAGCAGGCCCAGCACAACGGCTTCTGTACACTGACCAACGATGAAGCTGTGAAACGAATGATCTAATACGCCAATGACGTAGTAGATTTTATCTGTCAGCTTCCCAGGCAGGTAATGTGTCAGAAGCACCCGAATCTGATTGCCGATTTTTTCTTTTCCGGCCAACAGATAAATGGAAAATATAAAAGCGACAAGCCCTGTGACAACTGTCGAAAACAGAGAGGATACTACGTTTGCTGCCAGGCCCATTGCACCGCCCAGACCGTTAAAAAGAATGTCCATGATTTTGGCGAGGCTTTTCTGCCAGTTCATTTCACTGTCTAAAAAGATGGTGTCTTTGCTTTGAAGAAGCGAGCCGACCGGCAGGTTGTCCTCTAACCATTCGAAGGCAGTGTTTAAGGCTTTTGGCAATTCTTCCAGCAGAATCTGCAGACAGCGGAACAGCTCCGGTACAATCATCCACACAATCAGAACGGTAATACAGATAATACTGATAAAAGCAAACAGCATGCAAACCGGGCGGCGAAACTTTGGAATGCTGAGATGCCGCTCGAAAAAGGACATAAGAATATTGACAATGTAGGCGATGATACAGCCGAACAGCAACGGCGTCGCCGCCTGGACTGCGATATGGGCCAGGCCGGTAAATGCGGTCCAGTAATGTATCAGCAGAAAAAGAATGATAACCGTAATGCCTGCCCGCAGGCAGGTTTTCCATTTTAATTCCATAAGGTTCCTCCTTGGTGATATGTTTGATTATATTAGTATAGCGTATCTTTTGATTTAATACAATATACCGTGGCTTTACAGAAATATTAATGGAATTTAACAACTTCTGTGAATTTTGATTAAGCGTAAAATATCATGATACAAATCATCTTTATCCTCCAAGTCAGTCATTAACCCTCTTTGGCCATTTCCTTCCTGTGTTTGATTATATAAGATCAGACAATTCATCTGTACATTCCGGCAGGATTGCCTCAACAGGCGCTTTTTCTTGTATGATATTTTCCCATAGGGCATAACGAACCCTGATAAGGGAAAATGAGGCAAGTGAAATTATTAAGTATTATAGCAAAAAAACAGATGCTATCGTGCCTTTACATATAGGTTGACAGATCCGGTATGTGAGAGCAGAATAGTATTGTTTATCCATTTTATTATAATTTTATTGAGAAAGATGCGATTTTGGCAGCAGAATCATTGAATGCTATCACTGGACTATCCGGATCATCTGTTGTGCGGATTTCACGCAACGATGCCACCGCATCATCTTTCCTGATATCCAAAATGTGGGGCGTATGCCGTAAAAGGAAACGCCCCATATAAACTCTATAATTTTGTTTTTTATGCCTGTTTCTTTATATGGTAACATTCCCCGGCTATTTTCTGGTATTGCGGAAGCCGTTCCAGATAAGGCTGAAACCGTTTTATGATCTCTGCCGCCTCCAACGGATCCACTGCCTGGCTGCTGTGGTCATTATCGCTTTCCAGCAGCACGTCTGTCACAATCTCCGAAAAAAGTTCCCGGCACAAATCTTCCCCCTCTTCGATGATGAGGGATTCTCCTTCCAGATGGCGGTACTCCATACTGATCTTTAAAAGCACATACCCCACCTTATCCGACCATATCAGGTCCAGGTATTGGCTGGACTTCAGGTAATCCTGAAATACTCCTATGATTTCTTCCAGTTCTCTTTGCTGTTCCTTTGTGTATAACATGACTTTTCCTCCTGTGGCTGGTTAATTTTTGGGCTGCCAGCCTGCAGGAAGATTCTACCATATCTGAATCAGTTGCGCATGTTCCAGCATCATTTTTTTATAATTTTCTATTTCTTTTTTGCTTCTCATTGTAAAACTGCAAGGGGTATATCAGAAATCACCCTGCGGCATACGGCTTGTGCCAAGGATATCCACATCATAGCCTGCTTCCTTAAAAATGCGCCTGGCAGTGATGCCCTGCTGTTTCCTCTCCATACCGCCGGAAGAAAGCCGACCAGCAGAGGGCAAGGCGGGAGGGAAAGAAAAGCGACCAGCCGAAAAGGAAAGTCAGTTAGCGGGGACAGCCCCGCGCCGGGAGGAACAAAAGAAGCATTGTGGAAAAATCCAAAAGTTTATATTTTCCCACGAATGCCGACTACTACGGAATCCAACCCCTATCTTTCATACCTTTTTATAAATTTTTAAATTTGTTTTAGGGTATTGCATTATCGCCTACAAAGTGTTAAGATGAATATATACCTACAAAATGTTAAGATAAAAGGAGGACAATATGGCACAGAAAATTTCTGAATCCGAATTGGTACTAATGAAAATCATCTGGAAGAATGGAGGGGCGGCTTTATACTCCCTCATCATGGAGGAATTGGAAAAAGACAAAAACGAATGGAAGAACAACACTGTACTCACTCTGCTTTCCCGTCTGGGCGAAA
>JAAWDZ010000059.1 GCA_022794015.1 Eubacterium sp.
AACTTCCATTATACTCATAGGACATCACCCTCTTTCGTTAGACTAGAGGGCATCCATCGGAAAATCGCATCCTACTTTCTTTTCAATTACACGGGTTCATTATAACATATGGAAAGCTGATACTCAATCAAAAGAACCTACGTATAACAGGGCAAAAAATTTATCCTTATCTGGTATCAATCAAGAATCATTTTGTAATATAAGTTGTAATATTCATACGTTTTTGTATAATAAAAAAGTGAACACAAGACACGGCAACTCCAACAAATCGGACCAGGCCAACACCCACAGGCAAATTATAAATCTTCAGAAGGAAAAACACCCTATGAAAACCCTTGGCATTATTGCAGAATATAACCCTTTTCACAACGGACACTCCTATCAAATCCAAAAAGCCAGAGAAATCTCCCACTCAGACTGCGTAATTATCGCCATGAGCGGGAATTTTGTACAACGCGGCGCCCCTGCTTTTTTAGATAAATACACCCGTACCGCTATGGCCCTGAAAAACGGAGCAGATTTTGTATTTGAAATCCCTTCCGTGTTTGCAACGTCATCCGCCGAATATTTCGCTGCGGCGGGCATTGGAATTCTGGACGCACTTGGCTGTGTGGATATGGTAAGCTTCGGCTGTGAAACGCCCGACTTAAGACTGATGACATGTCTGGCAGATATTCTCACAGAGGAACCGGACGCATACAAAATGATACTGTTCTCGCTGTTAAAGAAAGGGCTTTCTTTCCCGGCTGCAAGAAAGCAGGCCGTTACCTCTTACCTGAAAGAAAATACAGACCATTTTGGCTGTATTTTTGAGGACGCCGCCATTCTGCTTGACTCTCCCAACAACATTCTTGCCCTGGAATATTTAAAGGCTATAAATCGCAGCAGATCGCGTTTAAGACCCCTGCCTATTCTGCGAAAAGGCGCCGGGTATCACGATCCGCATCTGCAGCAGGAATTCTGCTCCGCCACGGCAATACGAAGCCGTCTGCTTGCAGAATCCTTTGATGCCCTTCACAGCTCAAATCGGGCAAAAACCTCTTTTCACACAATGCCCAAATCCGGCCTGACGACATTTTCCTTGACCACGCAGCCACAATCGGATCTGGCAGGTATTTTATCCTGCTATGTACCGGAATATACAGCTGCCCAATTGCTTGCCCCGGATACACACTTTCTGACAGAACAGGACTTTTCCGAAATTCTGTATTATAAGCTGCTGTGTGAACGGGAAAAGGGATTTACAGAATACGCAGACTGCTCTGTGGAGCTTTCCAACCGGATTTTGAATATACTGCCTTCTTTTTTGGATTATCGGGGATTCTGCGAACGGCTCAAGAGCAGAGAAATGACATACAGCCGTATCAGCCGGGTGCTTCTGCATATTTTACTCCAGATCACCCAGGCGGATCTGGAAGCAAAAAACACGTGCGGGCCTGCGCCCTACCTGCGGCTTCTCGGCTTCCGGCGGGACGCTGCAAAGCTGTTTGGGGAAATAAAAATGCACGCCAGACGTCCACTGATTACAAAGCCGTCAAAAGCAGACGGGCTTCTTACAATGGAAGCCCTGTCCGTATTCCGTAAGGATGTATTTTCTTCGGATCTTTATTATGGTATGCTGGCACGAAAAAGCGGAAAAGAACAGAAGACAGAATTACGAAGAGAAATGATTATCCTTTGAGCTTTTAGAAGGCCGCCGCTTCATTTTGCGCAGCATCTTTTTATCCTCATCCGGCACACGAAACGACTCTGTCATTTTCTGGATCGATTTATTAAAAGTCCAGTCATCCAGCTGATTTTCAAGCAGAAATGCGTATGTCTGCCTGGGATATTTGGCATAAGCCGTTGCTGCGCACCATGCGACGCCCATTTTTGCATAGTACGCATCACAGCTCAACCGGTTTAGGACAGCAAGCACCGGTTCGATATAATCGTCCGTCAAAAAATGGCTCAGCATCAGTACCGCTACTACGCGCTGCGGATATTCCTCTGACTTTGCTGCATACGCCATCATCCACTCCCATACACGATCGCGGTACCGCCGCGCTGTTTTAAAAGTCTGGCAAAAGCTGTCGTTGACTGCCCAGTTATTGATTTTTGGGATAAAACGATCTGCATAAGCCAAAAGCGCTTCTATATCATCCTTCGCATACCCCAGCACAAATGCCTGTAACATCTGTTGTTCAAAATAATCCTCCGGGCACTCTTCCAGAAATGCCCGGTAATTTTCCTTTGCAATCTCTTTTGCCAGCTTCCGCAAGTCCGGAATACGTGCGCCAAGCATTGACCTGGCATTTGGTGTAAGACTGCTGCTGTGCTTTGCATTTTTTTCATCTGCCCAAAGCATGAGCCTTTTGTTTATTTCTTCTATTGTCATGACGTTCTCCTCATTTTTTCCAAAGACAGCTCAATCTGCATAAATCCGGGCAGCGACATGGATAAAGAGCTACCCTTCCCGAACTTTATACAATCGCAATAAATGCAGCGCTCTGGTCGCATTGATATAAAGCGCCTGCCCATGCAGCGGCGAAGTATAATTCTCTAAATGCGGCACAAACACAGCGTCAAACTCCAGGCCCTTGGCCAGATAAAACGGCATTACGGAAATCCCCTTTTGAAACTGCATACTGTCTTTTGTCAAAAGTGTCACTCTCCTGCCGTTTAACTGCTCCGGAAGCTGTCCGACCGCCTCTTTTGCACTTTCTGCATCCAGGCAGAGTACGGCAAGCGTATCAAATTCCGCCTCCGCTGCGATATCCTCCGCCAGCATCTTGTACATTTCTTCCTTCGACACGCTTATCTTTACCTGCGGTATATCTCCATGCCGCGCAATTGCCTGCACACTGGCATTGTCCGCCAGTCTGTTTGCAAATTCCGTAATTTCCGCCGTGGAACGGTAGCTTTTATCCATAGTAACACAATATACCTTTTTCCCAAAAATACCGGGCAGAAATTCCAGTACGTCCTGCGGGCGGGCTGCCATTGTCTGTCCTTTGTCTCCCAGAATGGTCATTGGGCACTGAAACAATTTTTCCAGCAGTATATACTGCAAATAAGAATAGTCCTGCATTTCATCAATAATCAGATGCTTGACCTCACTGTGCTTTGGAGTCCCAAACAGGGCGTACTTTAAATAAAGAAGCGGATATACGTCTTCGTAACGCAAAATCCCGTCAGAGGCGTCCAGCTTCTGCCGCCCGGACGCTTCCAGGAAGCTGTTATACAGCCGCTTTAAATCTCTGGTCCGGTACATGCGGTTCAGCCGATCAAAAATCTCCTGTTTTTCTTCGTCGTCCATATTTTTATGCCGAAGCGTTTCTTGTGCATCAATCAGATATTCCCCAATCCGGTACATACGGTTTAAAATGGGCACATCCGCCAGTTTTTCATAAAACATCTCTGAGATTTTTGCTTCATCCATTTCCATTTTTTTATATTGGAATTTCTGAATATCCACAAGCTCCCACTCCAGGCTTAAAATAAATCCGTCCAGCTCTTTTATATACTGTTTTGTCTGCTTATATGCCGCCTCAGCCGTCACAGGCTTTAATCCCTTCCGGTAAAAATACGTATCCGGCTCTCCTTCATGCAGCATTTTTTCTATTTCATCATAACGATCTTCCGCTTCTCCATATTCGCGCAGCTCATGATACGCTGCGTAATCCAGCGTCATCTCGCGAATATTTTCTTCCCCCAATTCCGGCAGAATTCTGGAAATGTAATCCCCGAAAATGCTGTTGGGCGATAAAATCAGTACCTGTGACGCATTTAAATTTTTGCGGTTGTGGTACAGCAGATAAGCGATACGGTGCAGCGCCACAGAGGTTTTGCCGCTTCCCGCACATCCCTGCACAGCCAGAATTGCATGACAATTGTCGCGGATAATTTTATTTTGTTCCTTTTGAATCGTCGTGACAATACTTTTTAAGCTGGCATCCGCATGTTCGCTGAGCGCCTGCTGCAAAATCTCATCATCTATATTCATCTCATTTTCCAGAATATAGACGATCTTCCCGTTTTTGATCTTATACTGCTTTTTTCTTGTCACCTCTCCGGAAATTATGCCTGCCGGGGCCTCAAACTGCGCCGGGCCTTTGTCATAATCATAAAACAGTCCCGATACCGGGGCCCGCCAGTCAAATACATACGGATCTGCCGCCCTGCCCTTAGCCAGATTCCCGATTCCAATATAATACTGCTCTGGCTCCCCTTCGCCCTCATAGCAGAAATCTACCCTGCCAAAATACGGGGAACAAAGCATCTTTTCATACCGTAAACGTTCTTTTGTATATTCTCCCTGTTCGCGGATACGGCTTTTTAACGCGCTGCTGTTGTCATACAGTTCATAGCCGTATTCGTCAAATTCATTGTAATTCTCCCAGAAATATTCGTGCATATGCGCAATGTCTTTTTCATTACCCGCCATTTTGCCGTCAATCTCTGTAATCTTATCATGCAAAGTTTTTAGTACCAGTGCCAGGTAAGCTTCTTCATGCATAAGAATATACTCCGTTCCTTAATTTTTAAAACTGTGAATCGGTGCGGGAATGCGCCCTTTTCGGCGGATAAAATCATCACAGGAAAACCGGTTCACCGGCATAATCGGCGCATAGCCAAACAATCCTCCAAATTCCACCGTATCGCCTACGCCTTTCCCAATGACCGGAATGAGGCGCGCGGCTGTCGTCTTCTGGTTTACCATGCCAAGCGCCATTTCATCTGCAATGATACCGGAAATGGTAGTCGCCTTCGTATCGCCTGGAATGGCAATCATATCAAGGCCTACCGAACATACGCAGGTCATTGCCTCTAATTTTTCCAGAGAAATTGCCCCCGCCTGCACGGCGTCTATCATCCCCTGATCCTCACTCACCGGAATAAACGCTCCGCTCAAACCTCCGACATAAGAGGAGGCCATCACACCGCCCTTTTTCACCTGATCATTTAAAAGTGCAAGCGCCGCCGTCGTTCCCGGCGCGCCGGCATATTCCAGCCCAATCTCGCACAGAATATCTGCCACGCTGTCTCCGACTGCCGGAGTAGGCGCCAGGGAAAGGTCTATAATGCCAAACGGAATGTTTAACATACGGGAAGCCTCCTGTGCTACCAGCTGGCCTACGCGCGTTACCTTAAACGCCGTTTTCTTAATCGTCTCACAGAGCACCTCAAAGCTTTCTCCCCGCACCATCTCCAATGCCGTCTTAACAACGCCCGGACCGCTGACGCCTACATTAATCACGGCATCCGCTTCTGTTACTCCATGAAATGCTCCTGCCATAAACGGATTATCATCCGGCGCGTTGCAAAATACGACAAGCTTCATACAATCTACCGAATCCCGATCTTTGGAACGTTCTGCAACCTCCAGAAGAATTTCTCCCATCAGCCTGACAGCATCCATATTGATACCTGTCTTTGTGGAGGCCAGATTCACTGAGCTGCATACCCGTTTCGTCCGGCAGAGCGCAAGCGGAATAGAGCGGATCAAAAGCTCGTCTGCCTTCGTCATTCCTTTGGATACCAGTGCGGAATACCCGCCGATCAGATTTACGCCAACCGCTTCCGCCGCTTCGTCCAATGTATCCGCAATCAGGGCAAAATCCTCTGTTGTTTTGCAGGCAGCGCCGCCTACTAAGGCAATCGGAGTGACTGCAATCCGTTTGTTTACAATAGGAATTGCAAATTCATTTTCAATCCGCTCTCCTGCCTTCGCCAGATCCTTTGCCGTCACTGTAATTTTACGGTAAATATTCTGCCTGAGCGTTTCCAAATCAGAATCTATACAGTCCAACAGGCTAATCCCAAGCGTAATCGTACGTACATCCAGATTTTCCTGTTCAATCATCGCATTTGTTTCATTTACTTCCCATATATTAATCATTGGCTTATTTCCTCCATTTTAAATGCGGTGCATTTTCCGGAAAATCTCTTCCCGCTGACATTTAATGCTGACACCGATTTCCTCGCCAAGACGCTCCAGATCTTTGGAACAGTCTCCAAAGGGCTGAACTGAAGCGTTCATGTCTACAATCATCATCATGTTAAAATATCCCTGCACAATGGTCTGGGAAATATCCAGTACATTAATCCGGTTTTCGGCAAGGTATGTGCATACCCTGGCAATAATCCCTACGGTATCTTTGCCGACAACCGTTATAATTGTCTTATCTGCTGCTTTTTCCATTTTCATTTTCCTCCTGACACTCCATTATTATCTACAGTATTATTACATATACCCAAATCCAGGTCAAGCGGTTACGATTTTGTTGACAGTATGACTGTAACAGTTCAGCCTTCCGGTATGCCTTTTTCCTAAACTGCAATCAGTTCCGATACACTGTCCCGCTTTGCTACATAGATTGGGAAATCCCCGCCTTTATAAGGGCTCTCCCCCATTGTAATTTCCAAACGGACTGCTTCATAAGCAAGCTGCGGATAATTATTCTCCTTGCTCAAATGCCCTAAGACCACAGCATGACATTTGTCATGTAAAATCCGATTCAGCAGCCGCCCGCAGTTTTCATTGGAAAGATGCCCCCTGTCTCCCAAAATACGCCGCTTTAAATAATATGGATACGATCCTGCCTGCAGCATATTGACGTCATGGTTCGCCTCCAACAGCAAAAGATCTATCCCCTGCAGTTTACGGATTATGTACTCGTCATAAGTCCCCAAATCGGTTATGACGCCTGCTGACGCCTTCTTATCCCTTACAATATATGCTGTTGGATCTGCCGCATCATGAGAAATACGGATTGGATCTATGGCGAGTTCTCCTATAAAAAACGGTTCATCCGGCACGATGGGATGAAACAGGGATTTGTCAATTTCCCCTACGGATTTTGTTTTTAAGATCGCCTGCACCGTTCCCTGTGTGGCATAAATTGGAAGTCCGTAGCGCCTGGCTATTACGCCCAGGCCGCTGATATGATCGATATGTTCATGCGTAACCAGGACGCCGCGCATTTCGGAGGTTTTATGCCCCAGGGAGCTTAACCCCTGTTCGATTCGTTTTCCGCTGATTCCCGCATCTATGAGAAGACGGGTATTCCCGGATCCCGCCATCACACAATTTCCGCTGCTGCCGCTTGCAATACTGCATAATTCCATGTTTATATCCATTCCTTTCGCTTCGCTCAGGCACAAAACGTAATGAAAATGGTTTCCCTGAGCCTATTTTTTCTTTATAATTCTTCTTGTAGGGAACTCGGTATACTACAAATCACGGGGAGGTGAGTGGGCTGT
>JAAWDZ010000060.1 GCA_022794015.1 Eubacterium sp.
CCGTTCATGGGTCAGGAACGCGCATTTACTGCGTGTTCCGTGAGAATATGATACAAGTTCGGGGCGATTTTTGCGAAGCAAAACTTTAAATATCGCCCCGAACCGTTACTGTGAGCGGCCTCCCAGGCCGTGAACAGTAACGAACAATAAGCCAGTAAAGTGACAGGCTGAATTGTTATGGAACTTCACAAGTGACCGGACGGTCATGGGCCGCTTTGTGCGCCTGCAAGGATTCAAGCATATATCCTAAAGCAGTGAGATCGGCAGAAAGCAACTCCAGAGAGGTTTCATCGAAACATTCTGAAAGCTGGCAGGCTAAGGTGGATAAAAAATAGAGATTAGAGCAATTGTGTTTCATGTTGAAGTATCCTGTGATTTGTTTTATATAATATATGTACTTGAAAGCAGAGGGTTAAATTCCAGGTATTCTTTAAGGTTTCCTTAAAGTTTGATAAAATAGCATGACATTTTCATTTTTTCTGTTATAATCTTGTCATCCGGGAAAGCTATTATATATAAGGTGGGTGACAGAATTTGAAGAAAAACGGAATGAAGAAATTATTATTGGTTATTTCAACGGCAGTAAGTGCAATTTTTTTCTTTTTGTCGGTTTCGTCACTGTATGTGGAAACAGATATGCTGGATGGCAGTTTTCATACGCCATGGTTTAGCTGGCAGGTAGATGCCGTAGGGGTTTATTTCCTGACAGCGGCGTTTTGTCTGGTTACAGCGCGACTGGGAACAGTTGTTTTTCATAAAAATGAAGAAGATAATTATGAAGTGCTCATCGAAGGATGAGCACTTTCACATTTGGGAAATTTTTTGTTTTGCAGGGGTATTTTATTCTAACAGACCGGGTTTGTAGCCACATTCTGCTATAATTTGCAGATCATTTTCAATGGTAATGCCGGACGTAGTGAGCATGTCGCCTGATATCGCGGCATTTGCTCCGGAAAGGAAGCAGGCTTTTCCTTTATCTGGCATGGAACCTCTGCCGCCAGCTAAGCGGATAGCTGCCTTGGGCAGAAGAAAACGGAAAATTGCGATTGTGCGGCGTATCTCGTCGTAGCTTAGAGGGGGTTGTCCCTCCAGCGGAGTACCTGGGATAGGATTTAATACATTGACCGGGACAGAATGAATATCAAGTTCACGCAGCATAAGAGCTAAGTCGATACGGTCTTCCATGGTTTCGTTTAGTCCTATGATTCCTCCGCTGCAAACATGCATACCGGCAGCTTTTGCGGCTTTTATGGCAGCAATTTTGTCTTCGATCGTGTGGGTGGTGCAAATATTCGGAAAAAAACTGGCGGAAGCTTCCAGATTATTATGTACGCGGGACGCGCCAGCCTGTAAAAGCTGCTCATATTGTTTTTGCTGCAGCAGGCCCAGGGAAACGCAGACTTCAATCCGGTGTGTTTCTCTGATTGCACGTATGGCGTCGCAAAGGGAATTTACTTCTGTATCATTTAAGCTGCGCCCGGAAGTTACAATTGAATAGCGAAGTACGCCTCTGTCGGCATTATATAAGGCTTGCCGGATCAGCGTATCCTTGTCTAAAAGCGGATATTCTTTTATGTCGGTGTGATAATGTGCGGATTGTGCGCAGTATTTGCAGTTTTCCGGACATCGCCCGCTTTTTCCGTTGATAATCGTACACAGGTCAAAGAGATTTTTGCAAAAATGGATACGAATGCGGTTTGCTGCAGCGCAGACATCTTCTAATGGCAGGGGAAGGAGTGAAAGAGTTTCTTCTTTTGTAATCAGGTTTCCCTGATATATTTTTTCTTCTAAAGTTTTTATGTCTGTCATGCTGTCCTCCTATAAATTTTCAAGTAAATGGGCCTTTTGTAACGCATTGCGGATCAGTGGTCCGATATTGCAGGCGAGCAGAATTTTAAGCGCATCGCCTAACAGGAACGGAAACACGCAGGCAGTTAAGGCATACCAGAGAGTACATTTGGCTTCCAGGATAAACCAGGCAGTCCCAAACAGATAAGCGACTATCATTCCAATTACCATTCCAAGAATGGAAAAGATGGGCCTGCCGTGACATTTTTTTATGAAAATACCGCAGATAATAGATGTAAAGATAAAACCAATCAGGTATCCGCCGGTAGGTCCGGCTAATTTTGCAAGCCCGCCGGAATATGCAGAAAATACAGGAAGCCCGGCAGTGCCTAACAGCAGGTAAACTAGGTAGCTTAAGGTACCGAGCTTTGTGCCAAGCAGATAGACGGCAAGGAAGACGACAAAGTTTGTAAACGAAATCGGTATGGCGCCAATTGGGATAGACATGGGGCCCAGAATACAAAACAGAGCAGTCATCAGGGCTGTGGCGGCCATTTGATAGATTGTAAGCTTCGACTTTGCTGCAGATGTTTGCGTGTTGGAATTTGAATTCATGATATTTGGATCTCCTTTTCATTTTATATTATTTTAATAGGAGTTTATGCTATTTCAGACGGATTGTCAACCACATATGTATATTTAGTTGACAATTGGGAAAAATAAACGGTAACAGGACAGTTGCCCGGAATGGTTGCTTTGGTTGTATTTTTGACAAACAGAAGGAAAAACCTGTGGAAAGCGAGTGTGGATGGAAACATGACAAAGATATAAAAATATGTATGATTTCATTTGATTTATACAATTTTACTGGGAAATAGAGGTTCCTTATGCAAAGATATGTCAATAAAATTGTATAAAATGTATACACTTTTTAAAATAAATACGGTAGATCGATAAAAAAGTAAAGAGGTAAAAAGCGGAAATAGAGTCTAAATAACGAAAAAAGGGAATCTGGAAGAAAAGCTCTTTATTTGACAAATTGGGAAGCAGATGGCATAATTTAACACGTAACAGGGAAAACCAGAATTATCAATTATATTTTGAAAGGAATGATTAATATGGTAGAGAGGAAAGTAAAATTCCAGAATTCGGAAGATGTAGAGGATTTCGTAAAAGCTGCGGGACAGTGTGATTTTGATATTGATATTCTGTATGACCATATTTATATTGATGCAAAATCTTTCCTGGGAGTATTAGGGCTCGGCCTGAGAAGGAATTTGACGGTTCAGTACTTTGGTGAGAATGCGATATTTGAAAATATACTTGAGAATTACGCAGTAGCATAAAGGAAATATTACACCCTCCTTCAGTGTCAGAAAGTAACAGTTCAGACAGGCTGTCCTGTTACACGCTATGCGATGCACACAAATATTATATCAGAAAACATTTTGATTCGAAGAAAACGGATCATAATGTTTTCTTTTTTTTTGTTTTCAGGTATAATGGAAAATGTAAAGAATGAATGAAAATAAAAAGGATGTGGGTATGGAAGGACTTCCGGTGATTAGGGTCCCGGTACGTAATCTGGTGGAATTTATTTTGCGTTCGGGAGATATAGACAATCGAATCAGCGCGGCTGCAAGAGCAGACGCTATGCAGGAAGGCAGCAGAATACATCGTAAAATCCAAAAGCATATGGGGGCTTTCTATCAGGCGGAGGTGCCGCTTAAAACAGAAGTGGATACGGGAGAGTATGTGTTGTTGGTTGAGGGCAGAGCGGACGGCATTATACAGGGAGAACGCGTGGTTGTGGACGAAATAAAGGGCGTTTACAGGAATTTGGCGCGGCTTTCTGAACCGGTGGCAGTACACAGGGCGCAGGCGATGTGTTATGCTTATATGTATGCCAGCGGACAGGGACTTTCACAGATTGGTGTACAGATGACATATTGCAATCTGGATACGGAAGAAATAAAACGGTTTTTGGAGGAGTTTGATTTTTCAGATTTAAAAGAATGGTTTGACGGGCTTTTGGCGCGTTACCGGAAATGGGCGGATTTTCAGTTTGCGTGGAAGCATAAGATGACGGCGTCCGCTGCTAAGCTGACTTTTCCGTATGCTTATCGGGAAGGGCAAAAAGAGCTGGCGCAGGATGTATACCGGACGATTCTGCGCAGAAAAAATTTGTTTATCCAGGCGCCTACAGGTGCGGGCAAGACGCTTTCTACGATGTACCCGGCAGTAAAGGCGGTGGGGGAAGGACTGGCGGATAAGATTTTTTATCTGACGGCAAAGACGGTTACGGGGACGGTGGCAAAGGAAACGTTTTCTCTGTTTATCGAGAAGGGATACCGGGCGAAAATCGTTTTGATTACGGCGAAAGAAAAGCTTTGCCTTTGTGAGGAAATGGACTGTAATCCGGTGCATTGCGTTTATGCCGATGGACATTTTGACCGGGTGAACGATGCAGTATATGATTTGCTTATGAAGGAGGATTTTTTTACCAGAGAAGTGATTTTGGAACAGGCGAAAAGATACCGGGTCTGTCCGTTTGAATTGTGCCTGGATGCGGCTTCATGGTCAGATGATGTGATTTGCGATTACAATTATGTGTTTGATCCAAATGTTTATCTGAAGCGCTTTTTTGCAGAAGGGCAGAAGGGGAATTATCTTTTTCTGGTGGATGAGGCGCACAATCTGGTGGAACGCGGCAGAAAGATGTACAGCGCAGAGATTTACAAGGAGGATTTCCTGGCGGTCAGGAAACGGGTAAAGGGGTTGGATAAACGTTTGGAGCAGGAACTTTCGCGGTGCAATCAGATACTTTTGGGGTATAAGCGGGAGTGTGATACCTGCAAGGTCTATGAGGATGGTATCAGCCCGTTGGTATTTGCATTGATGCAGCTTTTAGAGAGACTGGATTTCTTTTTGCAGGAAGGACAAGAGATAACGGGAAAAAAAGAGGTGACGGAGTTTTATCTGAACCTGCGGAATTTTTTGAATATCTATGAGCGCGTAGATGAACGGTATGTAATTTATGCAGAGCATGAGGAGGATGGGCGGTTTCGGATACGCCTGTTTTGCGTAGATCCATCGTTAAATTTGCAAAAATGTCTGGATAAAGCACGGGCGGCTATATTTTTTTCTGCAACGCTTCTGCCGGTCGGATATTATAAGGAGATGTTGAGCACAAAGGAGGACAATTATGCAGTTTATGCAAAGACTTCATTTTCAGAAGAGCAGAGGCTGCTGTTAATTGGCCGGGATGTGAGCAGTCGGTATAAAAGGCGCAATGAAGCGGAGTTTACAAAGATTGCATTGTATATTGCCGGGATTACGGCGGCAAAAAAGGGAAATTATATGGTGTTTTTTCCGTCCTATCAGTTAATGGGACAGGTGTATGAAGGCTTTTTGCAGGTAATGCCGAAGGGAATGCAGGTTTTGCTGCAGGAAAGCGGCATGAAGGAGGAAAAACGAGAGGAATTTCTGCGGGTTTTTGAAGAGGAACGAAAAGATACGCTGGTAGCATTTTGTGTACTGGGCGGTATTTTTGGGGAAGGGATTGATTTGAAAGAGGAGCGTCTGATAGGTGCGGTGGTTGTAGGAACAGGGCTTCCGCAGATTGGGAATGAGCGGGAGATTTTAAAGGATTATTATGACAGGAAGGCAGGAAATGGATTTGATTATGCTTACCGTTATCCGGGGATGAATAAGGTGCTGCAGGCGGCAGGAAGAGTTATCCGTACTGCGGCGGATCGCGGAGTGATAGCGCTTTTGGATGACCGCTTTCTGGAAAGCAGTTATCTTTGTCTGTTTCCAAAGGAGTGGGAAAAATATGCGGTCTGCAGCTGTAAAAATGCCGGACAAAAGGCGTTAGACTTCTGGAAGAAGATTTAAAAATTCTTCCGTGGAAACAGCCGTCGGGAGGCTGGTGTTGATGGAAACAACGATATGGCGGGGCGGGATTTCTTCTTTGGTGTGAAGAATAAAAAGGTCCTTTTCATCCGGCGTGAGGCAGTAGTCCGGGATAAATGCGATTCCAAGGCCGATACGGGCAAGGTCGATTAAAAGGTCATTGCTGCTCAGCTCGATTTCAGGAATCAGTTCAAGCTGGTGCTGTAAAAACAGATTGTGTAAAAACTTACTTGTGGTACTTTTTGGGTCCAGCATAAGAATGGGGTGCCGTTTTAACTCCTCAAAAGAAAAATCCTTCTGATCTTGTTTGAAAAAAGAAGGATTTGCAATAAATACGTCATGGAATACCCGTATTGTCTTTTGGACATAGGCGTGGTTTAAGCGGGAGTTAGGGTCATTGGTTACAATCAGGTCTACTTTTCCCTGTTCCAGCAGATCGGCACAGGCGAGGGAAGATGCGTTGGTGACTTTGATTGGCACGGAAGGGAAAACAGCGTGAAATTGTTTTAAAAAAGGAACTAAAAGATAGCGGCAGATGGTATCCGTGGCGCCGATATGCAGTTGTCCAAGTCCGGAGTTTTTGATGTCGGACAGTTGGTTTTCTCCCCGGTGAATCAGATTTATGGCAGGCTCAATGTGTTTAAGCAGAATCTGGCCTGCCGGGGAAAGCTGTACTTTTTTCGTGCTGCGTACAAACAACGGCTGCCCTAATTTTTTTTCCAATGCTTTTATGGATTGGCTGACGGCAGACTGGGAGATGAAAAGCTGTCGGCTGGCTTCGGAAAAGCTGAGTGTTGTAGCAACATAATAAAATACCTTGTATAATTCATAATTGATATCCATAGAGAGCGCTCCTTTCGTATTTGGTATTGATTATAAGTTGTGCTAATAAGACTGTCAAGTAAAGAGATAAGAAAGGACTGGATATGTGGTTAGCAGAGAATTGGAAGGATTATGAAGTTTTGGATTGTTCCGGTGGTGAAAAACTGGAGAGGTGGGGAAAATATGTGCTGGTGCGGCCGGATCCTCAGGTGATCTGGCATACGCCGAAAACAGCAAAAGGCTGGAAAAACAGAAATGCACATTATCACCGCAGCAGCAAGGGCGGCGGCGAGTGGGAGTTTTTCGATTTGCCCAGGCAATGGCATGTTCAGTATGGAGATTTGACGTTTTGTTTGAAACCGTTTCATTTTAAACATACCGGACTGTTTCCGGAGCAGGCGGTCAACTGGGACTGGTGTGCAAAAAAAATTCGCGGAGCAGGCAGAAAAATAAAGGTGCTGAATTTGTTTGCTTATACCGGAGGTGCGACTGTTTCGGCAGCGGCAGCAGGGGCAAGCGTGACCCATGTGGATGCATCGAAGGGGATGGTGACATGGGCAAAGGAAAACGCGTCTGTTTCAGGGCTTGCGGACGCGCCTGTCCGTTGGATTGTGGATGACTGCGTAAAATTTGTGGAGCGGGAAATCAGACGGCAAAACAGGTATGATGCAATTATAATGGATCCGCCTTCTTATGGCAGAGGGCCAAAAGGGGAGATTTGGAAAATGGAAGATGCCATTCATGGATTTATCCGGCTGTGTGTGAAATTGCTTTCAGATCGGCCGTTATTTGTGTTAGTGAATTCTTATACGACGGGACTTCAGCCGGCGGTTCTGGCTTATATGCTGGAAGTGGAGATGAGGAAATATCACGGGAAGGTTACTGCGGATGAGGTCGGGGTTCCGGTTACGTCTACCGGGCTGGTGCTGCCTTGTGGGGCTTGCGGACGATATGAGGGTATATGACGGCGCTTTAAATTGCGTTTTGTATATCAGACGGAAGGCAGGGTATGTGGCATACTCTGTTTTTTCTGTTTGACTGCATTTTCAAGGTTGTATTTGTTTTCTGAGTTTGAGCGTGTTAAAAAAATTATTCCCGCAATCTGTATTCCTGATATTGTGGAAAATTTACCTTACAAAAAACATTTTCAGATACAATATTGAGAATATGAGTAATTGTGTACAATTTGCAATGCATTTTGAATATCTATGTTCAAATTGCAGATTTTGGGCTATATAAATATGGCACATTTTAGTATAATGACGGGAGTGATATAATAAAAGACATATATCTTACAAAAGAAAAAGAGGATAAACAGATGTTACAGATAGCAATATGTGATGATGTGGTAGAGCAGACCCTTAAGTTACAGAAGTATATTTGTGACTATTGTGAGGGAAATCATGCGGAGTATAAGCTGCATATTTATACATCGGGAGAAGAACTGGTTTCGGATGCGGAAAAGTTTGATATTATATTTTTGGATATCGAAATGCCGGGACTGGATGGAATTGAAACGGGCAGGGAAATTCGTGCGAAAAACTGTAAATGCCGGATTATAATGGCTACGGTTATGGTGGAACGTATGAAAGAGGCGTTTTTCATTGAAGCGTTTCGTTTTATTGTGAAGCCATTTGAGAAATCAGAGGTTGAAGAAGCGCTGGATGCCTGCATGAAAAGAGTTTTGGGAAGCGGGAACATCTCCCTGTATTGTGATCGGATTGAATATGTGATTCATCAAAGCGAAATCCGTTATGTCGTAACTTATGACAGTTATTGTGAATATCGGGTAAAGGATAAAGTGCTGAGAAGTGAGGATTCTTTGAAGAAACTGGAAAAGACGTTGGACGGGCGTTTGTTTTTTCGTATTAACAGAAAATATATTGTGAACATGGCTCAGATTAAACGTTATAAAAACGGTGTGCTGCATATGGGCGATGTGGAGATTTTGGTTTCGAGGAGAAGGAAGAAAGAATTTGAGCAGGCATTTATGGAGTTTGATTTGAAGTATCGCTGAGGTGGAATATGGAGATTATGATATTTTGTGGGATTTACCTGGTGGAGCTGATTTGTTATTTGACCGTGCTACGGATGTTGTTTGATGTGCAGGTGAGGTTGAGGGTTTGGATGACTGTCGGTATTTTGATGCCGGTGGTGGTTAGCGGGTTGTCGGTGAGTGTGTCAGGAAAGAATTTTTTTGTTTCAATTAGTGCAATTATAGTTATTTTCCTGACGTCTGGTGGTAAAATAATTGAAAAAGGGGTGAGATTAATGCTTGCGCTTCTTTTTCTTGCATGTGTAGATGGGATTTTTGTATTTTTCTGTTCAAAATTTTTATCATTTATTAACGATGATTATAAAAGAAATATAGATTATTTTGCGATTAAATGTTGTACAGTAGTATGTTTACTTTTAATGAATTTGGTAAAAGAAAAGATGAAGAATTATAAAAAGATGCATATCAGTTCTGCGATCTATTTAATAATAGGTTTAGTTGTAGCATCCATGATGTTTTGTTTAGCATTCTTAAATCAAGCTGTTATTCATCTGCATAATAGTAGATATGTTGTTTTTGGAAATATATTGAACGTAGTAATTCTTATGAATGTATTACTGTTGATTATATCTGTTATTTATATAAAGAGTACACATGAGAAAATGGAACAGATGTTAAAGACAGAACAATTATTGAAGGAATCGCAGGTCAATTATTATAAGCAGGTTTTGAAAAAAGAGACAGATACACGACAATATAGGCACGATATGATGAATCATCTTATATATATTCATGATGCTTTAAGTAGATATAAGATAGAAGAAGGTCAAAGATATTTGGAAAATCTTTTAGGTGATTTTAAAAAAATTCAAAATACATATTATGTGACAGGAAATGAGATGGTTGATGCTATCATGAATTATTTTTTTGGAATGCTGCCAAAAGGATTTAAGATTCAAATTAATAGATGCCCTGTAGAAATAGATATGGAAGAGACAGAAATCTGTACAATTTTTTCAAATTTATTTCAAAACGCAGTAGAGGAAATTATAGAAAATAATATGAAAGATGCATTTATAAAAGTTCATGTACAGAAAGGAAAACAATATGTAGAATATGATGTTGTTAATTCTTTGTCTAAGAATATTGATGTAAGTGATATAGATAAAAATGGATTGCCGAAATCACATAAATCAGACAAACATAATCATGGAATTGGGATGGTTAATGTGAAAAAAGCAATTGAAAGACATAATGGAAAGTTTGTATGGTATCAGAATGGTAATTTTTTTGGTGTACATGTAATATTACCAATTAAATAAGCTTTATGATTTTGAATAATCATAAAGGAAAAGTAAATTGAATAAAAAAACAATGTACGTTTAGATATACAGCATATGGATCTTGTGCACAAGTGATAACTCTTGAATGTATATTTAAGCGTATTTTTGTTGTATAAATTTTTTGCAAATTTAAAGTAATAAATATAAAAACTTAATAAAGAATATAAATAACGTCCATTTAAGGGTTTATATAACCGTTAAAGGTATTATCGTGGTTTGATAAAGAATGAGCATCTACTCTGTTTATGTAGCAAATGAGCAAAATTGATAAACAGAGGAGGTGTCAATTATGAGCTTTATGCTGTTAAATATATTTAATGAACTTGCAGCATGGATTTTTGAACTTTTAGCTTAATCATATTAATCGGGTGTTCGCTTCCAAACCTAATTAAAACGAGCACCCTAAACATTATAAACATCACATAAGAAGATTTACATGGACTACAAGGATTCGAAAGATGACAACAGATGATGCAAGAGAACTTTATTTAAAATCTGATTGCTCATATTTTATAATGTGCACATATTATTATTCCGGATATATGCAATATCGTCAGTTTGATCCGCCAAAAACGCTGGAAAGTTTATGGAAGAATGAGAAATTGCGAATGTTGCAAAAAGAAATGCAGAAAACCGGGGATTACCGGCTGTTTGCAAGATTATATGATATTGCCGTAACATTTCGTGATTATTCAAAATTACTGATTATGATGGATGCGCTCAAACAGATGAAAGAACCATTGGCCATCCCACAGCGCATGGATATTGTTGAATTAATTGTAGGTAAGAAAAATTTGAAAGCCAGAGGCGGACTTATTTACTGGGCATATGATGTGGGGCAGAAAAGCTTTGCAATTATTCTGATGGATCAGGTGCTGAAATATCTGGAAGTTGGAACCATAACGGATATGGATCTGGATAAACGGGTTCAAAAAGGAAAATGGATTTGTAAAAAATTGAATAAGGAACTAAAGCTTAATTTTTCTGAACGGGAACTGGCAGATTATACGCTCAGAAAAACGTAGGTTTTATGTTGTTGTATTTCATAATCGGGAGAGGTTATGTCATATGGGGAAGCGTAAAGTGCATTTTGAAAAGTGTGCTTTGCGCTTTTTATCATTGTTTCTATAATTGCTTTTCACAGCCCATAGGACTATAATAGAAGAAAAAACTGCGTAAAAAACAGCAGTTTACAGGTATAAACAGATTTCCAGAATACTTATATAGCCAAAGGAGGATTTCTATGTCAAATAAAAAACAAATACCAGACAAACGCCCCACAATAAGCGAATGGCCGGTACGCATTTGGAGTATGGAGGAATTGCCGCCGCAATATGATGCGCAGGTGCGCGGGTGGCTGAAAAATGATTTTTCTGACTATGATTTTGTACACGCACCAAAGCGAAGTTCAAATGATGAATCGTTTGATTATATGTTCGGATATGGAAATGACCGGATTTTGTATATAGCAAAAGACAGTGTAAAAGCCGCAAAGAGTTTGGAAAGCCAGTGTAATTTACAGATGCTGGAAATAGAAAAACAGCAGATTACAAAAGTTTTAACAGAACGGGAATTGCTGAACGCAAAAATTATATTGCATTACCATGCAGAAAATGGACAAAGTAAGCTGCAGCTTCCGTATGTTCCTTCTGTATACTATTTGTACGATCCTTTCTTAAACTGGCTTTTGGGCCTGGAGAAAGAGTTCGTGCCTGCTGTCGCAGAGGCGGAGCATCCACGCCCGGAAAAGCTGTATCATGAAAGCCTGGCAATGTATAATTATTCCATGGGTGCATATCGTTTAGGCAGCGGTTTTAGCGAATATCAATATGAGTCAAAACCGCACCGCTGCAAATGGATGCCATGGAAGAAGACATTAGAGGAATGGCTGAAAATCCAAATGGAACGGGGGTTGTTTGAACTGCACAGCTTTGGTTACTTTACAGAGTGCGTTTATCATATCTCCTGATAACAGGAATTGTTACTGTAGAAAAATCTGCTGTAGTTCTGATTTACGGTAGTCGGAAGGGGTATAGCCGTAAACTCTGCGGAAAGATCTGGAAAAGTAGCTCATTTCCTGAAAACCACAGTGGCTGCCGACAGAAGTGATCGGAAGATCGGTTTCTTTTAAAAGCCTGGCAGCGTATTGCAGACGGTAGCTTTTCAGGTATTGAATTGGTGTTATGCCAATTGTACGGCTAAAGCAGCGCATACATTCGCTTTCACTGACCGATGCACTGGCAGCGATTTGTGAGACGGAGATCGTTTCACCAAAGTGCTGTTGGATAAATGCCAGCATTGTTTTCATGCGGTCGCTCTGGCGGATTGTTTTTTCGGAAAGCTGCTTTTGCTGTATAGGTTTTTGCTGACGGAGGATGCCCAAACATTCTGAAAGAACATTCCGGGTGGTAATTTCGCAATCCTCATATTCTTTGGCGCAGGCTTCCCATGCGGTTTGGATATGGGACAGTATTTTCTGCTGCCAGGGAACATCGGGATATAGCAAAAGACCTGGAAAAGAGTGATCTAAAGTCAGGGGAAGAACATATTTCTGCCAGAAGATACTGTCCATACTGCCGCCAATCAGGCGGGGATGGAATACAATACAGTGTTCTAAGACATCAGTATTATTTATTTTTTCCAAAGAGTGAAGAACACCCGCGTTGATAAAGCAGCCGCTTCCCTGTTCCAGCGTATATTTTGCGGAATCAATGTGTACCAGAGCGCTGCCCTGTTCTATGACGAGCATTTCCAACTCGTCATGCCAGTGCCAGGGAACAGAAAGAGTTTGGGTGTTGTTGGAATAACAGGCAATCGGAAAGGCAAATGAGCCGTGTTCTTTTAATTCTCTTTTGTGTGGGTTGATTGGGCAGTCACAGGATGCAATCATTTTTTTCTCCTTTTTTATCATTATGACAGTTTTGTACTATTATATGGCAGGATAATTCTAAAAATCAAGCAATTATGATGGTATAATGCAAAAAAATAGTGAAGCCGCAGGCTGGACTGTTACAAGTAAGAAAGGAGAACTGATTATGAACCGTATGTTTTATAAAAAATTATTGTGTCTTGTACTTCCGATTGCATTTCAGCAGTTTATGCTGTCTTTGGTAGGGGCGTCGGATGCCGTTATGTTGGGAATGATCAGCCAGGATGCATTGTCTGCAGTTTCTCTGGCAGGTCAGGTGATGTTTGTTTTTAACCTGTTTCTGGTAGCTTTTACTGCCGGGATGAGCATGCTTTGTGCGCAGTATTGGGGAAAGGGTGATTTAAAAGCGCTGGAAAATATACTGGCATTTGTGCTGCGTACATCCCTTGCAGTTTCGTTTGTATTTTTTATGGCCGTTCTGTTGGTTCCGCAGTATTTAATGCGCTTTTTTACGCCGGATAGCAGGCTGATTGCAGACGGTGCGACGTATTTGCAGGTGTCGGCCGTTTCTTATCTGATGTGCGGTATTTCTCAGATTTATCTGTGTATGATGAAAAATACCGGCCATGCGGTAAAAAGTACGCTGATTAGTTCGGTGGCTGTGGTACTCAATATTATTTTAAACGCCGGATTTATTTTCGGATTGTGGGGACTGCCGTCAATGGGCATTGCGGGTGCGGCGCTTGCAACTGTCATAGCCAGGATGGTGGAATGTTTCTGGGCTGTTATGGATTCCGGCAAGGCAAAACGGGTTCGGCTGAAATTGCGTTTTCTGGTACATGCAGATCGGGATTTGGAGAGGACTTACTGGAAATATTCGCTGCCTATTTTGGGAAATGAGCTGGCCTGGGGCTGCGGATTTACCATGTATTCTGTTGTAATGGGGCATTTGGGAAGCGATGCCGTAGCTGCAAATTCGATTGCAAATATTGCGAAAAACCTGTTGGTATGCTTTTGTATCGGGGTTGGAAACGGCGGCAGTATTCTGGTTGGAAACGAACTGGGAGCAGGCCGTTTTGCACAGGCGAAGGAGTATGGCGGAAGGCTTTGCCGTCTGGCTGTTATAAGCGGCGTTGCATCCGGTGCGTTGCTGCTTTTGCTTTCTCCGGTTATTCTCCGTTTTTCAGGGCTTAACAGTCAGGCTGGAGAATATTTGAAGTGGATGTTTGTGATGTGTTCATATTATCTGGTGGGAAAATCTATTAATGTAACGACAATTGGAGGAATTTTCAGCGCTGGAGGAGATACCCGGTTTGGCCTGATTTGCGATACGATTACGTTGTGGTGCGTAACGGTGCCATTGGGGTTTATAGCGGCATTTGTGCTGAAATGGCCGGTACTGGCAGTTTATTTTGTGCTGAACCTGGACGAAGTTGTAAAGCTGCCGGTGGTGTACAGACATTATAAGGAATATGCGTGGGTGAATAATCTGACGCAGGCGCATGGGATAAAGGTGCGGTGCTGTGACGCGGCGTAGCCTTTATACAACGTGCATAAGGAAAATGGCTGTGGCAGCAGATTTCTGTGAAATGGAAAGGATGATAATATATGGCGGTATTGAATGAAAAATACAGAAAACAGGAGAAGATGAACGGTGTTATTTACGATATGTCGCCTGCCCCTGATTACAGGCATGGTATTGTGAATGGAAATCTGTACAACATCATAAAAAACGGTTTGAAAAACAGCCTGTGCCTTGTATTTATGGAAAACCTGGATTATAAGTATCAGTCTGAGGAGAATGACGATTATGTAGTTCCTGATATTATGGTTATCTGTGACAGGAAGAATCTGAAAGGCAGTTCTTATAGCGGCGTACCCAAATTGATTGTAGAAACATTAAGCCCGTCTACGGCCAGGAAGGATAAGGAGGAAAAAAAAGATATTTATGAAAAAGCAGGCGTTGAAGAATATTGGATTGTTTCTCCTAACGGCTTTGTGGACATTTATTATCTGAAAGATGGGAAATACGTGTTAGAATACAGTTACCTTCTGCAGGATGATGAAGAGGATGAGCACTATAATGCAGATACGTTAATTCGTTTCAGGGTATTTCCCCATATAGAACTGCGATTGAAGGATATTTATGAAGGGGTCTTTGGGTAACAGTTCAGGCAAAAAATTCTTTTATAAATCTTCTGGATATGTTATACTGGAACGCAATGGTGAAGTTATCGGCTGAACCGTTATTACGAATCCAAGTGTAAAGATGGGAGGATAAACAAAATGGATAAAGTCAGGACAAGGTTTGCACCAAGCCCCACAGGACGAATGCATGTCGGCAATTTAAGGACAGCATTATACGCATATCTGATTGCAAAGCATGCAGGCGGCGATTTTATTTTGAGAATAGAAGATACCGATCAGGAACGCTATATGGAAGGTGCGCTGGATATCATTTACCGTACGCTGCAGAATGCGGGCCTGGTACATGATGAAGGGCCGGACAGGGACGGAGGCGTCGGTCCGTATATCCAAAGCGAACGCCAGGCGAAGGGGATTTATCTGGAATATGCCAGACAACTGATTGAAAAAGGCGAAGCATATTATTGCTTTTGTGATAAAGAACGTCTGGAGAGTTTAAAGCAGAACATTGCGGGCAAGGAAATCATTCTTTATGACAAGCACTGTCTGAATCTGACAAAAGAGGAAATTGAGGCAAAGTTAACGGCAGGTGTTCCGTATGTGATCCGTCAGAATAATCCGCGTACAGGTACGACGTCCTTCCAGGATGAAATTTACGGTGAGATTACCGTAGACAATGCGGAGCTGGACGATATGATTTTGATCAAGTCCGACGGCTATCCGACGTACAATTTTGCGAATGTTGTAGACGATCATCTGATGGGAATTACTCATATCGTCCGGGGCAACGAATATCTTTCTTCTTCCCCCAAATACAATCGTCTGTACGAGGCGTTTGGATGGGAGGTTCCGGTCTATGTTCACTGTCCTCTGATCACCAATGAGGAGCATCAGAAGCTGAGTAAGCGGAGCGGTCATTCTTCTTATGAGGATTTGATCGAACAGGGATTTATATCGGAGGCAGTAATTAATTTTGTGGCTCTTTTGGGCTGGAGCCCTTCGGAAAACCGTGAAATTTTCAGTTTACAGGAACTGGTAGAGGCGTTTGACTACCGCCATATGAGCAAATCTCCGGCTGTTTTTGATATGACTAAGCTGAAATGGATGAACGGGGAATATATGAAGGCGATGGATTTTGATGTATTTTATGCTAAGGCGGAGCCTTTTATCAAACAGACTGTGACAAAGGATTACGATTTGAAGAAAATTGCAAGCCTTGTACAGACCAGGATTGAGATTTTTCCGGATATTGCAGGCCATATTGATTTCTTTGAAGAGATGCCGGAATACGATATTGCGATGTACACGCACAAGAAAATGAAAACAAATGCTCAGACTTCGCTTGCTGTATTACAGGAAATTCTTCCGGTACTGGAGCAGCAGGATGATTATTCCAATGACGCGCTCTATGCAGCGCTGTCTGCATTTGTGAAAGAAAAAGGCTATAAAAACGGTTACGTTCTCTGGCCCATCCGTACGGCTGTATCGGGCAAACAGATGACGCCGGGAGGCGCGACAGAGATTATGGAAATTTTGGGCAAACAAGAGTCGCTCGCCAGGATACGCGCCGGTATTCAAAAATTATCCTAAAGGATACCACCATGCCATGCAGCAGATTAAGGAAATCCTAAAGGATACCTCCATGCCATGCAGCAGATTAAGGAAATCCTAAAGGATACCACCATGCCATGCAGCAGATTAAGGAAATCGTAAGGAAATTCTATGATACAAAATCTAAATGACGCCCAGATGCAGGCAGTCCTGCATCTGGACGGTCCAATGCTTGTGCTTGCGGGGCCTGGTTCCGGCAAGACACTCGTAATTACCCGAAGAATTGAATATCTGATACAAAAGGCCGGAGTTGATCCGTCTCATATACTGGTTATTACCTTTACCAAAGCGGCGGCAAATGAAATGAAAGAGCGTTTCCTGAAACGGATGCCGAAGGAAGGCTCCCGTGTATCGTTCGGGACGTTTCATGCTATCTTTTTTACCATTTTAAAACATGCCTATCATTACAATGCTTCCAATATTATTCGCGAAGAAGAAAAAATGCAGTTTATGCGGGAGCTTGTTCATGCCATGCATCTGGAATATGATGATGAAAATGAACTGGCGCAGGGGCTGCTTTCAGAAATCAGCGTTTTAAAAAACAGCAGGATAGATTTAAAAAATTATTATCCGATCCACGTATCTCAGGAAGTTTTTTGTACGGCTGTGGGGGAATATCAGCAGTTTTTAAGGCGCAGCCGAAAAATAGATTTTGACGATATGCTGGTTTACACTTACGAGCTGTTTTCGGAGCGAAAGGATATTCTGGCTGCGTGGCAGTCCAAATATCGTTATATTTTAATTGACGAATTTCAGGATATCAACCGGCTGCAGTACGATATTATGCGTATGCTGGCAGGAGAAAACGCCAATCTGTTTGCCGTAGGCGACGACGATCAGTCCATTTACCGTTTTCGTGGCGCCAGGCCGGAAATTATGCTGAATCTGCCAAAGGAATATCCCAAGGCCAAAATTGTAAATCTGTCTTATAATTACCGCTGTCCGCAGGATGTGGTAGAGATGGCTGCCAAAATTATAGGGTATAACCAGAACCGTTTTCACAAAGAAATTCACGCCGCACGGACGGAAAGGGGTGTGGTTACGACAGAATTTTTTGCATCGCAGCGGGAAGCAAACCAAAAGGTTATAGAACGGATCCGTAAAGGGGAAGCGCCGTTTTCGCAGACGGCTGTTTTGTTTCGCACCAATACGCAGGCGCGTTTTTTAACAGAACAGATGATAGAGTATCAAATTCCTTTTATTGCAAAAGACAAAGTGCCCAATATTTATGAACATTTCATTGCAGCAGATTTGTTTGCCTATATCCGCATTGCGCAGGGCAGCCGCAGGAGGTGCGATTTTCTGAAAATTATGAACCGGCCAGTGCGGTATCTAAGCCGTGAAAGCCTGCCGAAAGAAACTGTATCATTTCAGGACTGGCAGGCATTTTATTCCGAACAGCCCTGGGTGGAAGAACGCATTGAACGTCTGCGCGCAGATATTTTTGCAATTGCAGATATGCGGCCGTTTTCAGCAGTTAATTATATACGGAAAGCAATAGGATATGACGGTTTTCTGGCAGATTATGCAGAATACCGCAGAATGGATCCGGACGGGCTTTTGGAGGTTCTGGAGACATTACAGGAGAGCAGCAGAGAATTTGGAACGTTTGAAGAGTGGTTTTCACATATGGAAACTTACAAAAAGAAGTTAAAAGAGCAGTACAGGGCACAGAAAGAGCAGAAAGACGCAGTCACATTGGCGACGTATCACAGTGCAAAAGGACTGGAGTTTGAAGTAGTACATATGATTGATATAAACGAAGGAATTACACCTTATAAAAAAGCTGTTTTGCCGGCGGATATGGAGGAAGAACGCAGGATGTTTTATGTGGGGCTTACGCGTACAAAGAAGGAGCTGCATCTGTATGTGTCAAAGCAGATTTTTAATCATGATGCAGAGGCGTCGCGTTTTTTGACTGAGGCGGGGATTGGACAAAATCTTTGAATATTTATGGCAGAGTTATTGTATTATGGACAGGACTATTATATAATCAGGCTGTACATTAAATTTAGAGAAAGGAGAAGTTTATGCCAAACGAAAACATGAATATGTTACCCGATGATGATGACAATATGTATGTCACACTGGATATGGACGACGGTACGCAGGTAGAATGTGAAATCATAACTATTTTTGATATAGAAGATCAGGATTATATCGTATTATTGCCCCTGGATGAAGACGGAGAAGAAAATGACGAAGGGACAGTATATATTTTCCGTTATTTCGAAGATGAAGACGGAAACCCGTCACTGGAAAATATCCAAAGCGACGAAGAATTCGAAGCCGTAGAAGAAAGGTTTGATGAACTCTTAGACGAAGCAGATTTTGAAGAATGATAAAAGATGCCGTAATGGGCAGGAAGTATGGGGTTGTCGGAAAATATGAGATTTTCGTAATATATAGTATGATTTATATCTATATATTCAGGAAGGAACATTTTCCGGCGGCCCCATATTCTCTGATATAGACAATAGCTTTCTTTTTTTGTTTCTCCGAATCCATATGAGTAACTTTTTTTATTTTTAATGCAAATCCTTTATAAGTCTGAATAATTTCATTTCTGCAAGAAAAATTATATACAAGTTGGTTAAACTAATGCTATAATAAAAAAGCACTTGCGAAGCTTAAGGATGAAAAGGTGAGAAACATATGAGATTAGACGTAAAAAAAGGAGAGTTCTTAGGATTAGGAGTTACAAAAGGAAAGACCTGGGCAGAATTTTGCTTTGAATGCCGCAGGGAAAGCAGCTGCAAAATATTGCTGTACAAAAGGAACTGTACAGATGCGCCGGTTGAAATACCTGTATCAGAGGGGCTTTTCGAAGGCAATCTCTGTTCTGTACGCGTCCAGGGATTAGATCTGACAGAATACGATTATAATTATTGTATTGACGATAAAGAGATGTTAGATCCTTACGCCAGAAAGATCGCCGGCAGAGAAAAATGGGCGGATCAGGAGAGAAAAACGGGACTTCGCAGTCGTTTTGAAACTGCACCCTTTTCCTGGCGCAGTGATCCCGGAGTAGAAATTTTGAGAAAGGACATGGTACTGTACAAGCTTCATGTCAGAGGCTTTACAATGGGACTGCCGGATTCGGTTCCCGATAAGGGGACATTCAGGGGGCTTGAGAAAAAGCTTTCGTATCTGAAGTCACTCGGCATTACTTCTATAGAGCTGATGCCGGTATATGAGTTTGAAGAGCTTGTATCCAGTCAGCCTCAGGAAAAAGAACCGGTTCACTATACCGACTGGAAGGCAGCAAAGAAAAAAAAGTCCAGAAAAGTGGAAGAAAAGCCCAAATACAGGCTGAATTACTGGGGCTATGGCGAAGGAATGTATTTTGCTCCGAAAGCATCCTATGCAGCAGGTGAAGCGGCGGATGCAGAGCTGAAATCCTGTATTTTGCAGATGCACAAAAAAGGAATGGAGTGTATCCTGGAGATAGATTTTGCAGATACTGTGTCTGCGTTGCGGATATTGGATGTACTGCGGTTCTGGGTGAAAGAGTATCATGTGGACGGCTTTCATCTGCAGGGGAACCATATTCCAATGGAGCTTTTGATGCAGGCGCCGTGCCTGGGCAGAACGAAGTTATTTTATCGTGGTATGACGGAGGAACAGATTGCGGAATCAGAAAAGAATTTTCCCAGGATTTTTGTAGATACAGATGAATTTTTGTACCCTTGCCGTAAGCTTGCGGGCGGGTTTGACGGCAATGTCTGGGATTTGGCCAACCAGATGAAAAAGCAGAATGAGCGGCTCGGCTATATTAATTATATTGCAGATCACAACGACTATACTCTTGCAGATTTATTTGCATACGGGCAAAAGCACAATGAAGCAAACGGAGAAAATAATATGGATGGCCCTCAGTGGAGTTTTAACATTAACTGCGGCGTGGAGGGAGAATGTAAAAGCCGCAATATCCGGAAAGTGCGCCTGCGCCGGATGAAAAATGCCGCTGCAATGCTGCTGCTGTCCCAGGGAGTGCCGATGCTTATGGCAGGAGATGAAGACTGTAATTCCCAACAGGGCAACAACAACGTATACTGTCAGGATAATTCTACTGGCTGGAAGGACTGGAAAAACGGCAGAGTTTCGAAGGAGTTTTTGAGCTTCATCCGTCAGATGATACAATTCCGAAAAGAACATGCCATCCTTCGCATGGAACAGCCGATGAAGTTAAGCGATACCAAATCGGTTGGATGGCCGGATTTATCTTATCATGAGGAGAACGCGTGGATTACTCCTCATTATTTTAACCGAAAGGCAATCGGGGCGCTCTATTGCGGGAAATATGCAGATGAGGACGAAGAGGTTTACATAGGGTTTAACTTTTCGGATTTTACCAAAAAGCTTGCATTGCCGAAGCAGGAGGGCAAAAAGAAATGGTATCTTGTCATGGATACAGCGGCAAAAGATTCATTTTTAAATGAACCCGAAGAAGTAGAAGATGCATGGTATATTTTAGAGGCACAGAGTGTCTGTATTATTATTGGGAAATAGAAAGCAGGGAAATCAATGAAAGCTTGGCAGCATTTGAAAACGATTTGGAATCATAAGAAAATGGTGCGAAAAGGGTGTTTTAAAGTGGGGCTATATCGGCAGGGCATTATGCATGACTGGTCGAAATATACGCCTGTGGAGTTTTTGGTGGGCTGTAAATACTATCAGGGGGATAAAAGCCCGAACAATGAAGAGCGGAAGGTGAAAGGCTATTCCGCTGCGTGGCTGCATCATAAGGGCAGGAACAAGCACCATCTGGAATACTGGATTGATTATTCTGTAAAAGACGACTGTATGGCCGGGATGAAAATGCCTGCCGAATATGTCGTGGAAATGTTTATTGACCGGATTAGCGCTTCCAAGAATTATCAGAAGGAGAAGTATACGAATCACAGTCCGCTTGCATATTATGAACATGGAAAGAATCATTATATGATGCATCCGGATACACGCAGATTGTTGGAAAAGCTCCTTCATATTCTGGATGAAAGGGGAGAGGAATACGTATTCCGTTATATCCGGACAAAGGTGTTAAAGAAGAGAAAGAAGGGTTACAAAAATGTTAGGTGACAAAAAGATATTGTACAGTGGAATGCAGGCGACAGGAACGCTTACGCTTGGGAATTATCTGGGCGCATTGAAAAACTGGGTGACATTAAACAAAGAATATGAATGTATTTACGGCGTTATGGATTTACATTCTCTTACTGTAAGGCAGGTCCCGTCAGAGTTCCGTAAAAATGCAAGGTCCCTGTATGCCCTGTATGTGGCAGCAGGATTAGATCCGGAGAAAAACTGCATTTATTTTCAGTCGCACGTATCCGGCCACGCGGAGCTGAGCTGGATTTTAGGCTGCTTTACCTATATGGGCGAATTAAACCGTATGACGCAGTTCAAGGAAAAAGCTTCGAAGCATGCAGACAATATCAACGCAGGCCTCTATACATATCCGGTGCTGATGGCAGCAGATATTCTGCTTTATCAGGCGGATGTGGTGCCGGTCGGCGTGGACCAGAAGCAGCATCTGGAAATTACAAGGGATATTGCACAGCGGTTTAACGCAGTTTACGGAGATGTGTTTACGATTCCGGAGGCTTATATCCCAAAGACAGGTGCAAAGATTATGAGCCTGCAGGATCCGCAGAAAAAGATGTCCAAATCGGATGAAAATGCCAATGCGACAATTTTGCTTTTGGATGACAGGGACGTTGTTTTGCGCAAGTTCAAACGGGCAGTTACTGATTCCGACAGCGTTGTGCGCTATGCCGGAGAGAAGCCGGGTATTAGCAATTTGATGGATATCTACAGCTGTGTCACCGGCAGGGATCATGCGCAGATTGAAAAGGAATTTGACGGCAGGGGCTACGGCGAGTTCAAGATGGCTGTAGGCGAGGCAGTGGCAGATAGCCTGGCGCCGCTTCAGGCCCGCTATCAGGAGCTGATGGCGGACAAATCCTATTTGGATAGGATGATTCAGCAAAACGATGAAAAAGCGCAGTCATTTGCGATAAAGACGCTTCGCAAGGTGCAGAAAAAAGTAGGATTGACAGAAAGAATTCGCTGATTTGTCAGGAACTGTAAAGCTCTTTATTTTCAGTTCCTGCCCTCAGTGGTGCAAAACCGTGCGTCCCATTGTCCACTGAGGATACGTGATGCGAAAAAAATAAAATAAGCCCAAAAAAACATGGAAAAGCACGAACAACATGGCCGCTTCATAGGATAGATTAAGTAAGTTTTTGAGGTGTTCTCTTGAAAACTTTTTTATCCCCTCTGAATGCAACGGAAGAAAAGGAATATCTTAGGCGGTGGAAAGAGGGAGACCAGGAAGCAAAAAAGATATTGGTAGAGCGGAACATGCGTCTGGTTGCGCATGTTTCCAAGAAGTATCAGAATACGGAAGAGGATATGGAGGATTTGATTTCCATTGGGACAATCGGCCTGATCAAAGCGGTTTGCACATTCCAGGAAAATCATGGCAGCAAGCTTGCAACTTATGCGGCGCGCTGCATCGAAAATGAGCTGTTGATGTATTTCCGTTCGAAAAAGAAGTGCTCAAAGGAAGTATCTTTGTATGAACCGGTCGGCACGGATAAAGAGGGTAATCAGATCCAGCTGGTAGATTTACTGGAGGTAGACGACAAGGATGTAGTAGAGCAGCTGGAATTAAAACGGCAGATTTTAAGGCTGTATGAGCTGATTCCGTATGTGCTTGACGAACGGGAACGACAAATTTTACAGCTTCGGTACGGCTTAAATAACCGTACCTCGGTGACTCAACGGGAAATTGCAGCAAAGCTGAACATTTCCCGATCCTATGTATCCCGCATCGAAAAAAAAGCTCTGGAAAAACTGAAAAATAATTTCTAAAATTTGTTTTAAAAAGACGGAATTCATGTTATAATAATTCCGTCTTTTTATCTTTTGGCAGCGGTTCTGCTGCAAAAATCCCATTTTCAGAAAAGAACAGGAAGTGAAAAACAGATATGTACAGTATGGTAATGACTGCCATAGTACGCGGCATAGAATGCGTCTGTATCCAGGTAGAGGCGGATGTCAGCGATGGTATGCCGATGTTTGAAATGGTAGGTTTTTTGTCTTCTGAAGTCAGGGAAGCCAGGGAAAGAGTGCGTACGGCGCTGCATAACTGCGGGTTTAAAATTCCGGCAAAGCGTATTACGGTCAATTTATCTCCTGCAGACTTAAGAAAATCTGGTTCCGGCTTTGATTTGCCGGTAGCAGTGGCAATACTGGCTGCTTTGGGAGAGGTAGAAGAAAAAATATTGGAAAATACATTGGTTTTAGGCGAGATCAGTTTAAGCGGGCAGATAAAGCCGATACACGGTATTTTGCCTGTTTTGGCAAAGGCAAGAGAAATGGGAGTGAAGCGGTGTCTGATTCCGTTTTTAAACCAGGCAGAAGCAAAACTGATACCGGGGATTGAAATTTGGGCGGCAGACAATCTAAGGGAGCTTGCGGCTTATCTGAAAGGGGAGGTTTATGTGGAAAAGCCGTACTCTGTGGAAGTGCACGGCATGCCGCAGGAAGCAATCCCTGATTTTTCGGAAATCAATGGGCAGGAAACGGTGAAACGCGCCTGTGAGGTGGCGGTGGCAGGAATGCATAATTTTCTGATGATCGGGCCGCCGGGAAGCGGAAAAACCATGATGGCCAAACGGATTCCGGGTATTTTGCCTCCTATGAATGAAAAAGAAAAGTTAGAGGTTTCGGAAATATACAGTATTTGCGGTATGCTACAGCAAAATGAGTTTGTAACGGACAGACGGCCGTTCCGCATGCCGCACCATACGATTAGCCCAAACGGCCTCTCCGGCGGCGGAACGATACCAAAACCGGGGGAAATCAGTCTGGCACATAAAGGAGTGCTTTTTTTGGACGAGCTGCCGGAATATAAAAAATCCACCCTGGAAATTTTGCGGCAGCCAATGGAAGATAAGCAGATTACGCTGGTGCGGCAGTCCGGTATTTACCGGTATCCGGCGGATTTTATGCTGGTAGCGGCCATGAATCCATGTAAATGCGGCTATTATCCGGATCGGGACAGATGCCGCTGCCAGGACGCTGAAATTGCCCGTTACCTGGGCAGGATCAGTAAGCCGCTTTTAGATCGAATTGATATCAGTATAGAAGTTCCGGTTTTAAATTATGACGATTTGGCCGGTCTAAGGCAAAATGAATCTTCCCAGGTGATCCGGGAACGCGTCGTGGCAGCCTTAGAACGCCAGAGGCACCGGTTTTTACAGGAAGAGATTTCCTGCAACAGCCAGATTCCGTCAAAGAATATTGGCAGGTACTGTAAACTGGATAACGGACAGCAAAAATATATGAAAGAAATTTATCAGAAGATGGAACTTTCTGCCAGAGGATACTATAAAATTTTAAAAACGGCAAGGACAATTGCTGATTTGGAAAACAGCGAAAAAATCAGGGATTGTCACTTAAATGAAGCGGTATGTTACCGTGTGCAGGATAAAAAATATTGGGAGTAGATCATGGAGGAAAAACAAAAATATCAGTACTGGCTGCGTTGTATCAGAGGAGTCGGGAATAAAAAGCAAAGAAAATTAGTAGAATATTGTGGCAGCGCAAATGAAGTCTATGGTTTGACCAGACAGCAACTGGGAAAAATTCCGGGAATTTATGAAAAAGAAGTAAATGCGATTTGCGAATCCAAAAAAGAATGGGATTTGGAAAAAGAAATTTCTGTTTTGACTGAAACTGGAATCAGTATGGTTACTTTGGAGGAAGACTCGTTTCCAAAGCGTCTGAAAAACCTGTCGGATTGTCCGTATGCACTCTTCTTTAAAGGACGTTTGCCAGAGGAGGAGAGGAAAACGGCTGCGATTGTCGGAGCGCGTGCCTGCTCTTCCTATGGAAGGGCTGTGGCCCTGGAAATTGGGGAAAAGCTGGCGCGCCGCGGGGTTGGTATCATCAGTGGAATGGCCGCGGGTATAGATTCCTTCGGGCACTGGGGCGCAATTCGGGGCTGCGGCAGCACATATGCTGTGTTAGGATGCGGTGTGGATGTCTGTTATCCGAAAGGAGGGTGGGAACTGTATCGGCGAATCCAGAAAGAAGGCGGCATTTTATCCGAATATTTGCCGAAAAGAGGACCAATTGCCGCACAGTTTCCTGCCAGGAACCGTCTGATCAGTGCGCTCAGCGATGTTGTGATTGTCGTAGAAGCCAGAAAAAAGAGCGGTTCGTTAATTACCGCAGATTTTGCCCTGGAACAGGGAAAGGAAATTTATGCCGTGCCAGGCCGGCTGGAAGACGTCTTGAGCGCAGGCTGCAACGACCTGATCAGACAGGGGGCGGGCATTATTTCTTCGGTGGAAGAGCTGTTGCTTGAGCTTGGATTTTCCGGGGGAAATGATACGTTTTCCTGTAAAAAAGATGATCAAAAAATGATAAATGCACTTGAAAAAGCAGAATTGATGGTGTATAGTTGTTTCGGTTTACATGCAAAAAATATGGAAGAATTATTGCAGATTACAAAAATCCCGGCCCGGGAGCTTGCTGACCTGTTAGTGAAGCTGCAGGCAAAGGGATTGATTGAAGAATTTTATAAGAACTATTACAGAAAAATATAAAGCAGAGAGTGTCGCAAAGTATAAGATTTTCACAATATATAGCTTGAATTTTGAAGATTTTTATTTATATATTGTTATAGAAATAACATTTTCCGACAGTCCATAAAACATGCATAAAGGAGTTTTTTAGTCATGGCAAAGAACCTGGTAATTGTGGAATCGCCGGCCAAGGTGAAGACGATCAAAAAATTTTTGGGGAAGAATTATGAGGTGACCGCATCAAACGGGCATGTAAGAGATTTGCCGAAAAGCCAGCTTGGAATTGACGTTGAACATGATTTTGAACCCAAATATATTACAATTCGAGGAAAAGGAGATATTCTTGCAAAACTGCGCAAGGAAGTGAAAAAGGCGGATAAAATTTATCTGGCGACTGACCCGGATCGGGAGGGAGAGGCTATATCCTGGCATCTGGCACAGGCGCTTAAACTTGCGGACAAGAATGTTTACCGTATCAGCTTTAACGAAATTACCAAGAATGCAGTCAAAGCGTCTCTTAAGTCTCCGCGGGAGGTTGATATGGATCTGGTCAATGCACAGCAGGCAAGACGGATGCTTGACCGCATGGTGGGCTATAAAATCAGCCCCCTGCTCTGGGCCAAGGTGAAACGGGGATTAAGCGCAGGGCGGGTACAGTCAGTGGCGCTGCGCTTAATATGTGACAGGGAGGAAGAGATCAATGCTTTTATACCGGAGGAATATTGGACTTTAGATGCATTACTTGCGGTAAAAGGTGAGAAACGCCCTTTAACAGCCAAATTTTACGGCGATGAAAAAGGGAAGCTTAACATTTCTTCCAGGGAGCAGATGGAGCAGATAATAAAAGCGTTAGAAAAGGAAGAGTACCGGGTGCTTGAGGTGAAACGGGGACAGCGCACGAAAAAGGCGCCGCTGCCGTTTACGACAAGTACACTGCAGCAGGAGGCTTCTAAGGCGCTGAACTTTTCTATCCAGAAGACGATGCGTCTTGCACAGCAGCTTTACGAGGGCGTAGATATCAAAGGACAGGGTACAGTTGCACTGATTACGTATTTAAGAACAGATTCCGTGCGTGTTTCAGAGGAGGCCGGGCAGGCAGCCAGAGAATATATTGCCAGGTCATACGGAGATCCGTATGCCGCGGCACATGCCAGTGAAAAACAGAAAACGGCTAAAATACAGGATGCCCATGAGGCAATCCGCCCGACTGATATAACAAGGACGCCGGTACTGGTGAAGGAATCGCTCCCCAGGGATTTATTCCGTCTGTACCAGCTTATCTGGAAGCGGTTTACCGCCAGCAGGATGAGCGAAGCAGTATATGAAACCACCTCCGTTGAAATCGGGGCGGGCAGTTACCGCTTCCATGTTTCGGCTTCCAAAGTGGCTTTTGACGGATTTTTGTCCGTATATACCTCTGCGGATGAAGAGAAGGCCAAAAGCAACGTCCTTTTAAAAGCAATTGATGAACAGACAGAGCTTACTTTACGGGAACTGGAAGAAAAGCAGCATTTTACCCAGCCGCCGGCGCATTATACAGAAGCATCTTTAGTAAAGACATTGGAGGAACTTGGGATTGGACGTCCGAGTACATATTCTCCGACGATTACGACAATATTAGGCAGGCGGTATATTGTAAAAGAGAGTAAAAACCTGTATGTGACAGAGTTGGGCGAAGTAGTGAATTCTATTATGAAAGAATCGTTTCCTTCCATTGTGGATGAACATTTTACGGCTAATATGGAATCTTTATTGGATAAAGTAGAAGAAGGGGCTGTAAACTGGAAGACGGTTGTGAGCAATTTTTATCCGGATTTAAAAGACGCAGTTGAAAATGCCGAACAGGAGCTGGAGAAGATCACGATAGAAGATGAGGTTTCCGATGTGGTCTGCGAAGAATGTGGGCGCAATATGGTAATTAAATATGGCCCCCACGGTAAATTTCTGGCATGTCCGGGATTTCCGGACTGCCGCAATACCAAGCCGTATCTGGAAAAGACGGGTATAAAATGTCCTTTGTGTAAAAAAGAGGTTGTTCTGAAAAAAACCAAAAAAGGCAGAAAATATTACGGCTGCGAGAATAATCCGGAATGTGAATTTATGTCCTGGCAGAAACCGTCCGGGAAGTCCTGTCCCCGCTGCGGCAGTTATATGGTGGAAAAAGGCAATAAACTGGCCTGCGCCAACGAACAGTGTGGATACAGTGAGAACCAGCCCTCAGAAGGAAAATCGAATTTGTAATAGTTCAGCCCAGGACTTTGCACCTGCTGCAAAGTCCGTGAGAATGCGTAAAGGCTTAAGTGGAATCCGCCCCTTTGCCATACGGCAAACTTTAAATGGGCGGATTCCGTAACAGTGAAGCCAGAAGGCTGAACTGTTACTCGAATTTGTGAAAATAATATGAATTTTCTTGAATATTCAGAGTTGGCATGCTAAAATACGACATAGCTATTTCCAAAATCAGAATATTTATAAGGAGGGTATCTTATGAGTGTACAGTTGTTGGATAAAACAAGAAAAATTAACAAACTCTTGCACAATAATAATTCTTCCAAAGTAGTATTTAACGATATTTGCGAAGTACTTACGGAGATTTTAAAATCCAACATCCTGGTAATCAGTAAAAAAGGAAAGGTCTTGGGGAGCAGCGTCAGCAAAGGAATAGAAGAAATTGGCGAGCTGATAGTAGATGAAGTCGGCGGATTCATCGATCCGCTTTTGAACGAGCGACTGTTAGGGGTCCTTTCTACCAAAGAAAATGTCAATTTGGAAACACTTGGATTTGCAGCAGATTTAAAACGATATTGTGCAATTGTTACACCAATCGACATAGCCGGAGAACGGCTGGGAACGCTTTTTGTCTATCGGTGTGACACTCAGTATAATATTGATGATATTATACTGAGTGAGTATGGTACTACGGTAGTCGGTCTTGAAATGATGCGTTCGGTTAATGAAGAGAATGCAGAGGAGAACCGCAAGATTCAGATTGTAAAGTCAGCCATCAATACACTTTCGTTTTCGGAATTAGAAGCAATTATTCATATATTTGAAGAACTCAACGGAATTGAAGGGATTCTGGTGGCGAGTAAAATAGCGGATCGGGTCGGTATTACCCGTTCTGTTATTGTCAATGCATTACGGAAGTTCGAGAGCGCAGGAGTAATAGAATCACGTTCTTCCGGTATGAAAGGGACGTACATCAAAGTGCTTAATGATGTTGTGTTTGATGAACTGTATAAAATGAAAAAGCAAAATGAGCACTGAAAAAACAGGAATTTATAGAGTATAATGGAAAAAGGGATTTACAGTATTTGGCTGTAAATCCCTTTTTTTTACATATTTAGTTTAAAAAACGCAAAAAAAAACAATATCATGTAAAATATGATAAAAAAATACTTGAGTTTTTTTTAATATTCTCTATAATATAGAATAGAATAAGAATGAGAATGAAATAAAAGGCTGGTGATAAAAAATGTTTTCAACAAATGTTTATAGTTATATCAATGTTTTGAATAAAGCGGCAGATGCGAGCTGGCTCCGTGAAGAGACGATTATGAATAATCTGGCCAATGTGAATACGCCTGAGTATAAGCGTAAGGATGTTGATTTCCAGAGCGTGCTGAAACGGGAGCTTGGTAGTGCGAAATATCGGACGTTAGACAGCAAGGTAGACCATGTGAATTTGGATCGCCTGAATGTATCGACTTATTATGATCATGCTAATTATTCCTATCGTATGGATAAGAACAATGTGGATGTGGATACAGAGAACGTAGAGCTGGCATCGGAGAAAATACGCTATGATGCATTAACGGACAGTATGACACAGGAATTTTCGAGATTAAGGATGGCGATGTCCAAATAAGGATGCATAGCATATGAAATTTACGCATAGATTGTTGCAGTAAATCAGAAGCAGCATATGATACTAGAAGAAAAGGAGGAGATGGTAATATGGCTTTATTTCAGTCGTTTAATATCAGTGCATCCGGAATGACAGCAGAACGGTTTCGTACGGACATCATTGCGGAGAATGTAGCAAATGTAAACACAACCAGAACCGAGGACGGTACGCCTTACCGGAGGAAGATAGTGACGTTTGCGGAGAAGGATTCCACTTCTTTTGCGGATCTTTTGTCAAGAACGGCGCGTACCTACGGCGGAAACGGTGTAAAGGTGACAAAGGTATTAGAAGACGAATCGACCGATTATATCATGAAATACGATCCGGCACACCCTGATGCGGATGAAAACGGATATGTTTCTTATCCCAATGTCAATATTGTGACAGAGATGACAAATCTGATTGATGCCAGCAGGGGGTATGAAGCCAACGTAACTGCCTTTAATACTGCGAAAGCCATGGCTCAGGCCGGGTTGCAGGTAGGTAAGTAATAGGGGCAAAGGATAAAGAGTTGAGGAGGAATACATAATTATGGAGATATCTTCGTTAAGCAGTATGGCACCTGATTACATAGCACAGGCGTATGGTTTAAACCGCACGCAGAGCTCTTCCACAGATGAGGCTGGCAGCTTTGGTTCTATTTTGGATACGGCTCTGAATATGATTCGAGAGACAAATGATTATGATAATGCAGCGCAGTCGGCTGAAATTCGGTTTGCATTAGGTGAGGCTACCAGTACACATGAGCTGGCGGTTGCACAGCAGAAAGCAAATCTTGCCCTGCAGTATACTGTTGCAGTACGGGATAAAGTAATGGAAGCGTACAAAGAAATCATGAATATGTCTGTTTGATAGGTGGGGTAGTGCAAAATGCCAGAGAATGTGCAAAATATACTAAATAAAATAAACGAATGGTGGAAGAAGTTTTCGGTAAAGCAAAAGACACTTCTGGTCAGTATTACAGCTGTGATTGTACTGGCGCTTGTCATTTTGGCGGTCGTGATGAATCAGCCGAATATGGTTTCGCTGATTACCTGTGAGAATGCCAAACAAGCCTCGCAGGTAAAAGAGCTTTTGGCCGGGGAGAATATCAACGCTCAGGTTTCGCCGGACGGTCTTACGTTTATGGTGAATGCAAAGGATAAGGCGAACGCATCCATTTTACTTGGTTCCAATAGCATCCCGGCAGACGGGTATGGCATTGAAAATGTGTTTGACGGAAGTTTTAGTACGACAGAGTCTGATAAGACCAAAAAATATCAGGTTTATCTGGAAAACAAATTTGAAGAGGATCTTGCGACGATTTCCAACATTGAAAGCGCATCCGTTTCCCTTTCCATTCCGGATGAGGACGGTACGATTATTTCCATGGGACAGGAAACTTATGCAAGCGTCATCTTAACTCTGAATGCGGAAATGAGTGAAGAGCAGGCGGCCGGAATCGCTGAGTTTGTGGCCACCGAAGTGGGGAATAAATCTACGGACAACATACGGATTCTGGATTCCGATGGAAATATGCTCTTCTCAGGCGGGAATACGAACAGCGCAATCGGAACTGCAAATTCTCAGCTGTCTGTTAAAGGCAAAGCGGAGAATATGGTGAAAAAGGAAGTCAGGGACGTTATGCTTGGTACCGATGTATACGACAATGTATCGGTTGGGCTGAATTTGTCCATGGACTTTAATACAGAAGAATATGTCAACCAGCGTTATTATGTGGACGAGGGACGCGATCAGGGCTATTTAAATAACAGGAGTACTTTTGAATCAGAAGCAGAAGGTGGACGAGCTGATGTTCCTGGTACGGATACGAATGGACAGAATGGTGATACGACCTACACCCTTCCGGATTCGGAAGTGACGTCTTCTTCAACAAGCGAAGTGAAAGAAGATTACCTTACAAGCCAGGAAATTACCAGAAGGAATAATAACGGAGGAATTGTCAATTACGAAAATTCATCGATTTCCGTCGTGGCGACATCTTATGTTGTTTATGATGAGAGAGCGCTTAAGGCGGACGGGACTTTGGATAATATGTCGTTTGACGAATTTGTGGCACAGAACAGTGATCGTATCAAGACGACGGTAGACGATGAGTTTTATGATATGGTGTCCAATGCAACCGGATTTTCAAGAGAGAATATTACAATTGTTGCATATGATGTTCCGTTTTTTAAATACGCTTCCGCAAGCGGAAGGGATATTGCAGATTATCTGCAGATAGCGCTTGCAGTTTTGATTTTTGTCCTGCTTGGTTTTGTGGTATTTAGAAGTATGCGTAAACAGGAAGAACAAATACCCGTTCCGGATGAGATTTCCGTTGAAACTCTGATGGATAAAACGAAAGAAACAGAAGAGGAAGGGCTTGAGAATATTGGGTTTTCGGAGAAATCAGAAACTCGTATTCTGATAGAACAATTTGTAGAAAATAATCCGGAAGCGGCTGCGTCATTATTGCGCAATTGGCTGAATGAGGAGTGGGAATAGAGATGAGCAATGAAGAATTGACAGGAGTCCAGAAGGCTGCGGTACTCTTAATCGCTTTGGGACCAGAAAAATCAGCAGATATTTTTAAGCATTTGAAAGATGATGAGATAGAGGAACTGACTCTTGAGATTGCGAATACCCGAAGCGTTTCGCCACAGATGAAGGAAAAAGTATTAAACGAATTTTATCAGGTATGTCTGGCGCAGCAGTATATTGCGGAAGGTGGTATCGCATATGCCAAGGAGCTGTTAGACAAGGCGCTGGGCGGAGAACGTGCACAGGAGGTTATTTCCAAGCTTACGGCATCTCTGCAGGTACGTCCGTTTGAGTTTGTGCGCAAGACGGATCCAAGCCAGGTGCTGAACTTTATTCAGGAGGAGCATCCGCAGACCATTGCCATGATTCTGGCTTATCTGACGCCGGCGCAGGCGGCGATGATTATGGGAGCGCTTTCGCCGGAGGTACAGGCGGATGTTGCCAAGAGAATTGCAACGATGGATCGTACGTCTCCGGATGTTGTAAAAGAGGTGGAGCGTGTGCTTGAACGGAAATTGTCTTCGCTTATCAATCAGGATTACACAGTTGTGGGCGGTGTAGACGCAATCGTCAATATTTTAAATACGGTGGATCGTTCCACAGAGAAGCACATTATGGAGTCTCTGGAAATCGAAGAACCGGAGCTGGCAGACGAAATCCGCAAGAAGATGTTCGTATTCGAGGATATTATGCTGCTTGATGACCGCGCAATTCAGCGTGTGCTTCGTGATGTGGACAATAACGATCTTGCGGTCGCATTAAAGGGTTCTGTGGAAGAAGTACAAAATACAATTTTCAAGAATCTTTCAAAACGTCTTGCCTCTATGATTCGGGAGGATATGGAATTTATGGGTCCTGTCCGCATGAAAGATGTAGAAGAAGCGCAGCAGAAAATTGTTGGTGTTATCCGTAAGTTAGAAGAGTCTTCAGAGATTGTAATCTCCAGAGGCGGAGGTGACGAGATCGTTGTCTAATTTATATAAACAATATAATACCGTTGAGCTGCAAAAGGATGCGCGTGTTATAGACTATAATGCCAGGGTGGAAGAAAAACTTGCTGAGCTGGCAAAGCAGCAAAACGGCGTGGAACTGACAGAAGAGGGCTTTCGTGAACTGAGCCTGGTGGCAGCGGATGGAGCAGATGAAATACCAAAGGAGGATTCGGCTGAAGCTGTAAAACGGCAGCTTCGGGAAGCAGAAGATACCTTAAATCAGGCCAGGGAAGAGGCGCGGGTTCTGATTGACCAGGCACAGGCGCAGGCTGAAGATATCCGGCAGCAGGCAGCAGAGGATGGCCACAGAGAAGGATATCAGGCAAGCTTTGAAGAGGTAAAGGCCAGTTTGGAAGCGGAGTATGGTCAGAAAAAAGAAGAATTAGAGCTGCTGGAATCAAAAAGGCAGGCGGAATATTTAAAACAGATGGAAGAACTGGAACCTAAATTACTGGATGTAATTCTTACGGTTGTAGAAAAGGTGTTCCATATTCAGTTTGACGACAAAAAAGAAATTTTATTATATCTGATTGGCAATACCATTGCAGGTGTTGAAGGATGTAAAAGCTTTCGTATCCGCGTGTGCAATGAACAAAAGAGTTTTTTAGAGGAACATAAGGATGAGATTGCAGAACGTATAGGAAGAGATATCGAAATTGAGATTTCGGCGGATCTTACAATGGAAGCAAATGAATGTATAATTGAAACCGATACTGGTATATTTGACTGTGGTACAGATGTACAGTTAAGTAATTTAATAAAAGATTTAAGAGCATTAAGCTCGTGAGGATGAGTAACGTGGCATATAATTTTGATAAATATTTACAATTGGCAGATCGTACATATTTTGACAGGCTTGGGAAGGTAGCGAAGGTTGTAGGACTTACAATTGAGTCTGTTGGACCGGAAGCAAAACTGAATGATTTATGCCGCATCATAATTGACAAGAATAAGGACATTTCCGTAATGGCAGAGGTAGTGGGGATACGGGATAACCGTCTGCTGCTGATGCCTTACGAAAGTGTGGAAGGTTTGGGTGTTGGGTGTACTGTAGAAAATACGGGGCATCCTTTATCTGTGTGCGTAGGTGACGCTCTGCTTGGGCATATGGTGGATGGGATTGGAAGACCGGCAGAACCGATTGTGTTTTCAGACCGAAAGGAATATTCGGTGGAAGCTGCGCCGCCGGATCCTATGGAAAGAAAAATTATTGACGAGATTCTCCCTCTGGGAGTAAAGGCGGTTGACGGACTGATTACAGTTGGCAAAGGACAGAGAATCGGAATATTCGCCGGATCTGGCGTTGGCAAAAGTACTTTGCTTGGCATGTTTGCCAGAAATACCAGGGCTGATGTCAATGTGATAGCGCTGATCGGCGAGCGAGGAAGAGAAGTTCGTGAATTTATTGAGCGGGATTTGGGCGAAGAAGGCATGAAGCGATCTGTTGTGGTAGTAGCGACTTCTGACAGGCCGGCGCTCATTCGAAACAAGGCTGCCAAAACGGCTACGGCAATTGCTGAGTATTTCAGAGATCAGGGAAAAGATGTGCTGTTGATGATGGATTCGCTGACTCGTTTTTCCATGGCACAAAGAGAAATTGGCCTGGCATCCGGCGAACCTCCGGTGACAAGAGGTTATCCGCCCAGCGTATATTCGGAAATGCCGAAGCTTTTAGAGCGGGCAGGCAATTCCATGACAGGTTCCATTACCGGGTTATATACGGTTCTGGTTGATGGGGATGATTTTAACGAGCCGATTACAGACACGGCGAGAAGTATATTGGATGGACATATTATACTTTCGAGAAAGCTGGGACACAGAAACCATTATCCGGCTATTGATATTTTGCAGAGTATATCGAGGGTTATGAGTACGGTGGCTGCAAAAAGCCATAAAGATGCGGCCGGTAAGCTGAAAAATGTGCTGGCAACTTATCAGGAAGCAGAGGATTTGATAAATATCGGAGCGTATAAAAGGGGCTCGAATCCCGGAATAGATTACGCAATTTCGAAGATAGACGCAGTGAATGCATTTTTGATGCAGGATACAATGGAGAAATTTGAATTTGAAGAGGAAGAACAGATGTTAGAAGACCTCTTTGCTGAATAAGGTGAGTCGTATGGCAGTATTTCGCTACAAATTGCAGAGTTTATTAGATATTAAGCAAAAACTGGAGGAACAGGAAAAAATTGCCTTTGCCGAGGCAAATGCCAGGCTGCTAAAGGAACAGGATTCACTGCAGAGGTTGATGATCCAGAAGGCAGGCTATGACAGGCAGGCGAGGAAACTGGTAGAGGGAACGATTCATATTATTGAGATCAATGCCTGCCGGAGTGCGATTGAGGTGATGAAAACCAGAATCCGTACGCAGATGCTAGAAGTTCATAAAGCGCAACGGCAATTAGAGGTTGTACGTCAGAGGCTTAACGCTGTAATGGTAGAACGCAAGACTTATGAGAAGCTGAGAGAGAAGGAATTCGAAGAATTTAAACAGGAGTTATTAGACGAAGAGAAAAAAGAAGTGGACGAATTGGTCAGCTATACATATCATCAGAACAAAGAATAAGAGGTGGTGGACGACATGGATAATCAAAATGCAATGATGCCGGAAGAAGGATACGGAGATAAAAAAACAGACAAAAAAGCCGCAAAACTGGCAAAAAGGGAAGAAAAAGCAAGAAAAAGAGAAGAGAAATTAAAACAGAGGCTGGAAAAGGCCGGCGCATCTCCGGAGGAAATTGAAAAGGCAATCGCAAACAGCGGGGATTATGAAGAGGAAGGCGGCAGCCGTCTGGCAGTATTCTTTGTGACTCTGGTCATTGTCGTAATATGGCTGGCGATTTTGGTGCTGTTAATCAAGATGGATGTCGGCGGCTTTGGATCTACCGTGATGCGGCCGCTGTTAAAGGATGTGCCCTATCTGAACCGTATTCTGCCGGAGGAAACGCCGGATTTGGCCAGTGTACAGAGTACGGAGAATACGGAATATCCTTATACGACTTTAGACGATGCAGTAGCAAGGATTAAAGAACTTGAGGTGGAGCTGCAGAATGCAAAGAATGAAGCAAAAAACAGCCAGAATCAGATGGAAGAGCTACAGGAGCAGTCCACACAGTTAGAACAGTACAAAGCAAATGAGGCGGCTTTTGAGGAACGCAGACAGAAGTTTGACGAAGAGGTTGTGTTTTCAGATCAGGCACCCGATATAAATGAATACAGAACCTTTTATGAGGGGATTGAACCTGCCAATGCAGAGGCAATCTATAAGCAGGTGATTGAGCAGCAGCAAGGCGACGAAGAGCTGGAGCAGTATGTCAGTATGTACTCTTCTATGAAGCCGAAGCAGGCAGCAGCAATTTTTGATACAATGACGAATGATTTGAATCTGGTAGCTAAGATTTTGAAGGCCATGGATGCCGATGCAAGTTCAGGTATTCTGGGGGCGATGAATGCGGATACAGCTGCAAAGCTGACCAAAATCATGGAGCCCTCTGAATCATAAATTTTTTATTCAATTTAATAATATTATTTAAGAAAGGAGGCGAGTAAAGATGAAGACCGATATTACGGGAATTGCAAAAAGTATTATGCAGGTGAGAAGCAGCTTAAAAGCCGAAGCTTCAGGCAATTCGAAAGATCAGAATCTGTCCGTCAGTTTTTTTGAGCTGATGAGCCAGAACACGCTTTCATCGAATGTGCGGACAGAGTCCGGTTCTGATGAACTGGTATACCGTGTAGAGTCCAGCAGTAACGACACCACGCAGAATGCATATGATACCTGTGCAAACCCTGTTAAAAATGTAGCTGTCAAAGAAGAGGCGCCACCGGAGGAAATTCTTTCGGAATCATCGGAGCTGTTAGAAGAGTACGAAGAGGAAATTCGGGCTGTTTTGAAAGAACAGTTTGGCATAACAGATGAAGAAATTGATGCGGTTTTAGACAGTCTGGGCATCAGTCTTTTTGATCTTGGAAACATACAGGATCTGACTGCTTTTGTACAGGAGCTGACAGGAGAAGATATCGGCGCGCTGTTTTTAAGTGAAGCTTTTCAGAATGTGAAAGATCAGGTGATGCAGGCAACGGAAACGCTGTGCGCAGAGCTTGGTATTACAAAGGAAGAGTGGGCGGCGCTTGCAGAATCTCTTTCACAGCAGATGCACCCGGCAGAAGAAGTTCCGGTATCTGCAGAAACCGTCGGTACGGAAGCAATATTGCAGACAGAAGGCTTCGATAAAACGGCGGGACAGACATCATCTGTTCAGGAGGATGTGTCACAGGGAACGGGCACAGAAATATCAAAAGAGCAGACCATTACAGCTGTGGTACAAAATGCGGAAGAACCGCAAAAGGAAGTGCCGTCAGAGCAGAAATCCATGGAATCTGCAGAAGAAGCAGATGCTGTCGTACAGAAAAATCCGGATGCCGGACAGGAGACAGCAGATTCTGGACAGGAGTCTGATTTGGGGCAGAAGAAACAGGAATTGCCGGAAGCAGTAAAAGCAGCAACGCCGGATATGGCGAATGAACACGCCGGAACCGTCGTTTTTTCCGAAAGTCAGAGCATTATGCCGCAAGAAGCTGCGATACCGCAGGAGGCGGCAGTGCCTTATGCCAGCCAGGTGGACGCCATTGAGCTGATTGAACAGATCGCAAGGCAGGTCAGAGTTACCATTACGTCTGAAGTTACTTCTATGGAGATGCAGCTGAATCCGGAGAATTTAGGTAAGATTTACCTGAATGTTACCGAGAAAGAAGGCGCGGTCCGTGCTCAGATTACGGCACAGAATCAGGTTGTAAAAGAAGCGCTCGAAACACAGGTTGCGGAGCTGAGGCAGACGTTAAACCAGCAGGGTATTAAGGTAGATGCCATTGAAGTTACAGTAGCGTCCCATGAGTTTGAGCAGAACTTAGAAGAAAATGCAAGACAGGAAGAACAGATGCGTCAGCAGATGGAAGAATCGCAGAAAAAAGCGAGAAGGAGTCTGAATTTAAGTGAACTGGACGGACTGTCAGGGCTGATGACTGAGGAAGAGCAGCTTGTAGCGCAGATTATGCGAGACAATGGCAATCAAGTGGATTTGACAGCATAAAATGAAATGGAATATGGGAATAACCCAATAGAAAGGAGTGCATATTTATGCCATTAATGGCACCAGTAGAAAATGGTAAAGTAGTAGAAACAGAAACATCTGCCTCTGCAAAATCCTCTAAAGCGAATTCCAGCAGCACGTCCGGTCTGGACAAAGAAGCGTTTTTACAGCTTCTGGTAGCGCAGATGCAGTATCAGGATCCGTTAGAGCCAATGGATAATACAGAGTATATCTCGCAGCTGGCGACATTCTCACAGCTGGAGGCAACGCAGAATATGGCAGATACAATAAGTCAGGGGATGGCAAACAGCCTTGTCGGAAAGTATGTTTTCCTGAATGTAACGGATAAGCTGGGCAATGTAAATACGGTTGCAGGCAAAGTAGATTATGTGATGTATGAAAACGGCGAGGTATATCTGGCTGTAAATGACGGAATTTATTCTCTGGCAGATCTGGATACGGTAGCTGACAGCGCTTATTATGAAGCGTTTGAAATGGCAGCTGCATTTTCAGCAGCGATTGCCAAATTACCGACAGTGGGCACAGTATCGCTTTCAGACGCAAAGGCTGTAGAAGATGCAAGGGCTATGTATGATGCGATGAATTCTTACCAGAAGGGATTTGTACCCCAGGAAGATCTTGCCAAGCTGACAGCATTGGAAGAAAAACTGAAAAAACTTAAGCCTTCCGGCGGAGACTCTTCCGATGATAAGGAAGATAAGGAGGATACAGAAGTAAAAGACGGCTGATGGAGTGAGGTGGAAGCATGGAAAAGATCACAAACCGGTTTACATCCATTGAACAGGTTACGGGCGAATTTTTAAAAAAAACCTCCGCAAATGCAAGGACGCTTGGAGAGGCCCCGGTTTCTTTTGGAGAAATCCTGTGCCAGAAACAGTCGGAAACGGCATCTGAGCTGAAATTTTCCAAGCACGCTTCTATGAGATTGGAAAAGCGGAATATCAGCCTTACGAGAGAACAGAACGAGCGTTTGGAGAACGGCGTTCAAAAAGCCGGGGAAAAAGGAATCCGGGAGTCTCTTGTTATGGTAGATTCATTAGCATTTATTGTAAATGTTCCCAGTAAAACCGTTGTAACCGCAATGGATCAGGCGGAAACACAAAGTAACATATTTACCAATATTGACGGCGCGGTCATTATGTAGCTGGGCCTTAGGGAAAGCCAATATGCCTTTGACTGACAGAGAAGGCAGACGCGCCATGAAAAATCAGGAGGTCATTCATTATGATGAGATCATTATTTTCTGCTGTGACAGGACTTAAAACACATCAGACAAAAATGGACGTAATTGGTAACAACGTATCAAACGTAAATACAGCAGCATTCAAATCTTCAAGGGTAGTTTTCAGCGATATTATGTATCAGACTACTTCCGCAGCATCTGCAGCAAATGGATTAACCGGCAAGGGCGGTGTCAATGCGAAGCAGATCGGGCTTGGTGTTACAACCGGTGCAACGAAGGTTACGATTACCTCTCCCGGTTCTGCCGAAACGACAGGAGATCCGTTCGACATCCGTCTGACGGATAAGGTATCTACGAATTTCTTTATTGTAAATAACGGTATGCAGAACGTATTTACAAGAGCGGGTTCGTTTTACATTGACGGAGCTGGTAACCTGGCCATGACTTCGACCGGTTATACGGTTATGGGCTGGCAGGTAGACCCGGCGACCGGGGATATCCGCAAGGATACCGTATCCGCATTGCGCGTGATGCAGGAGAAGAATCTTACATCCGCGCCGGAAGCAACATCAGCCGGAACGATAGGCGGCATTATAGACAACAATGATGTCAATGTAACAAGCGATGAGGGTCACAAAATGAACTTAAGCTTCTTTGACAAATTGGGGTATCGGTATATTGCACAGTTTTCATTGAAACTGGTTGATGAAAAGACGGGAGATTATACCATAGAACTTACGGATATCCTGGATTCGGACAATAAATCCATTCTAACTGAATACTTAGAAGGCGGCGGAGATTTGGCGGCGGTATTCGGAAGGAATACAACAGCGAAGAAAACGTACCCGATTACGGATGACAAAATCAGTTATATGACAGACGGAGATTATAATCTGGGTTATCAGGGAGAAGGTTATTATTACTCATATGCGACCTTTGATACGGCGGGAAATGCGATTACCGAGTACGTACAGGTAACAATGGATATTGCCAATAATACATATACGGTTCCAAGTTATACCTATTACGCAGATGCACAAAGCGGTATCGATCAAACTGGAGGCATCACGACAAATGAGCAGACAGGTTCCGTTACGGAGCTGTTTGGAATTACACAGGCACAGCTGAACGCAAACGGCAGTGCGACCCCGCCGACAGGTTCTTTCAACACAACGACAGGCGCTTACGAATATACCGTACCTGCAGTAAACTACACGTTAAAAATCAATCCGGATAACGGAGAATTTTCCTATGTTGGTATGCAGGGTTCGGATCAGGTGACGTTAAATCTGGCAGACACCCTTGGCAATAAGTTTTTGGACATTGATATTGATTTTTCAACCTGTTTAAATTCAGATAACGGCGGAAAGAGTACAATTAGTGCGGAAGGAGGTTTTGAAAACGGGACAATCGGCAAAGGAAAACCCCTCGGCGTAATGATTGGCATAAGCATAGACAATAACGGTAAGATTTTTGGCGCATACGACAACGGAAATACAATCCTGCTTGGACAGATTGCCGTAGCACAGTTTGCAAATGCTTCCGGCCTTGAAAAAATAGGGGAAAACTGCTATAAGACGACATTAAACTCCGGCGATTTTGACGGAATCGGCGTGGAAGTCGGAGCAGATGGCAGCAGTATGACGTCCGGTGAGCTGGAAATGTCCAACGTTGATTTGTCAACAGAATTTACGCAAATGATTATTACCCAGAGGGGATTCCAGTCAAATTCACGTATTATTACGGTATCTGACACACTTCTGGAAGAATTGATTAATTTGAAACGATAAGCAATAAATAAAGTATAAGTGTTCCATTTTAACGCAAGTTGTATCATACACATTTTACGGATGAAAAAATGTAGTTCGTAACAGTTCAGACGGCCACTATCCTGCGAGGTGTTTTTATGCAGTATGCATAAAAATCCCCAGGGTAGTCAGCGCTAAATCGCCAAACAGGCAATTTAAGCGCATTGCGGAGCGCGTAACAGGGCGGCTTGCCTGAACTGTTGCGTTCTCCCGGCTGTTTTAAAAAAAATTCACACAGCTAGTAGACAAGTGTGTTAAAATTTAGTACACTAGTACTGATAGGTTTTTACCGGGATATGATAAAAATAAAATGGGTAGGTGAGAATGAGTGGATATAACATCTTTATTGGGCATTGTTCTTGGAATGGTAATGGTCATCTTCGGTATTCTGTCGAACAAGGCAAATCTGTTAGGATACATAGATCTGGCATCTGTCATCATTACGATTGGTGGATCCATATCGGGTGTTTTGGGTTCGAATAAGTTAAATGATTTTATTGGCGGTTTTAAGAGCATGGCGCTTGTCTTCCGGGAAGATGCAATGGATCCGAGTGAAGTGATTGGCAATGTAATCAATCTGGCTAATGTGGCCAGGAAGGAAGGTCTTTTGGCGTTGGAAGAAGCGTCGAATGACATTGATGATCCGTTCTTGAAGAAGGGGATTATGTTGGTTGTAGACGGTACGGATCCGGAATTGGTCCGCGGAATACTGGAAACAGAGCTGACATGTTTGGAGGAACGGCACAAGAAAGTAATTGGCTTCTGGGACAAATGGGCTGAGTTAGGACCTGCCTGGGGTATGATTGGTACGCTGATTGGTCTGGTAAACATGTTGAATAACATGGAAGATGCAGCGGCAATCGGGCCTGCTATGGCGGTTGCATTGCTGACGACATTGTATGGTTCTCTGATCGCAAACTGGTTGTGTGCTCCTGTTGCAGCCAAGATGAAAATTAACAACGATTTGGAAATTATAGTAAAAGATGTTATGGTGGAAGGTCTTCTCTCTATCCAGGCGGGAGAAAATCCGCGTGTTATTGAAGAGAAACTGAAATCCTTCCTGTCACCGGCTATCAGAGACAGCGTTGGCACCAGCGGAGGTGAGGAATAGTGGCTAAAAAGAAACAGGAAGAAGCGCCAAAAGGCTCACCGGCATGGATGGCTACTTTTAGTGACTTGATGAATCTGTTGTTGTGTTTCTTCGTGTTGCTCTTTTCCATGTCAACGGTTGATGCGGCGAAGTTCGATATGGTGGTTGCTTCCCTGCAGAGTACGTTCAGTGTATTGCCGGCCGGCGGATCTTCCGTTGGGGAGGGAGAACTGATTTCCTCAGGTATCAGCCAGCTAAAAGATTTCAGCATGTATTTTGAACAGCTTTCCTCTGATGAATCACAGGAGGTACAACAGGAGAATCAGGAAGAGCAGAGTGCAAAAGAAACATACCAGCAGGAAGCGTTAAAAGAATCTGAGGAGATGGCAGAGGAGATTAGCAGTCAGGTGGAGACAAATGGCATTCAGAATCAGGTGGAAGTTGATTTTAATGCACAGTATGTACTGCTGACTTTAAACGGTGCGCTTTTGTTTGATTCGGGACGTTCCGAGATACGGCAAGATGCGTATCCGCTGATTGATAAGATAGGCGCAATTTTAAGTAATTACAGCAGCAATATTATAGAAATAGAGGGGCATACGGATAATGTGCCGATTTCAAACAGCAAATACGAGAGCAATGACGTGCTTTCTATGTACCGTGCACTCAGTGTGGCTGATTACATCAGGAGCATTACGAATCTGGATGCAAGTCTCTTAAAATCTTCGGGAAGAGGAGAGTATGTTCCGATTGCAGATAATGCAACACCGGAAGGGAGAGCCCGTAACCGAAGGGTGGAAGTCAAGATTTATAACTCCTATAGTTCAGACAATTAAAGCGTAAGAAAGGAACAGGAATATGAAAAAGAATTTGATGACAGTTGTTGTCCTGGCATTGGTTTTGGTAAATCTGGTTTTGACAGCTGTTTTGACAATTACGATTCTGCCGGAAACCAAGAAGGCAAATGAACTGATTACACGGGTATGCTCTGCAATTGATTTGGAATTGAGAAGCGGTGCAGTGACAGCAGATACGATGCATGTCCCGCTTGATAAGGTTTCTACTTATGACATCGAAGAGATGACAATCAATCTGAAAGACAGCGGAGATGGAAAGAAGCATTATGCGACAGTTGCGGTGTCACTTTCTATGAATACGGAAAGCGACGGTTACAAGGAATATGGCGGAGAAAAACTGGCGGAACGTTTGAGCCTTATTAAAAATCAGATTAACTCCATTATTTCCGGATATACATATGAAGAGTTTACATCAGATCAGCAGGCGGTGCAGAATGCGATTCTGACAGGACTGCAGCAGTTATTTGATTCTGATTTTATTGTAAGCGTAGGATTTTCTACAGTTACTTCACAATAATGAAAAAGCGTATTAGGCGGGTGGTGAGATTTCATGAGTGATGTGTTGTCCCAGAACGAGATTGACAGTTTGCTGAGGGCATTAAATGAAGGTGAGCTTGACGTAGAGGAGATGAAAGATACTCCGGATAAGCCGGTGAAGAATTATGACTTTGCAAGGCCTTCTAAATTCTCAAAGGAGCATTTGAGAACACTCGAAATTATATTCGAGAATTATGGAAGGTTATTGTCTACGAATCTTCCGGTATATTTGAGAAAAAACGTTCAGGTAGAGGTGATGGATTCCGAAGCCGTTACTTATTCAGAGTTTTCCAATGCATTGATCAATCCGGTTTTGCTTGGGATTGTGGACATGGAACCGTTAAGCGGCAATATTATTATAGGCCTGGCTGCAAAATTGGGATATTCCGTAGTGGATCGAATGTTGGGCGGCGTAGGTGAGCCGTTGGAGAAAAACCGTGATTTCTCAGAAATAGAGCTTCTGATTTTAGAGCGGATTATGGTTGTGTGTGTGGAGCTGCTCAGCGAACCGTGGCAGAATGTGGTTGCGATTCATCCACGGTTGGAGCGGATAGAAACGAATTCACAGTTTGCTCAGATTATTTCTCCAAACGAAATGATTGCAATTGTAACGATCAATATTCGGATCGGAGATGTAGAGGGCCTGATGAATATCTGCCTGCCATTTATTACTTTGGAACCTGTTATGGATAAGCTGAATACGAAGTTCTGGTATTCAAGCATTAAAAAGAGTGATGAAGCGGAATATACAGAGGCGATTCAGGGGTTGATTTCCAGAGCGCCAGTGCCAATCAAAGCATACCTGGGTAGAAGTACGGTTTCCGTAAATGAATTCACGAATCTTGAGGTTGGAGACGTTATCCGTTTGGATTCAAAGGTGGATAGGGAATTGGATATATATGTTGGTAATATACGTAAATTTACTGCATTGCCGGGAGCGTCCGGTAACCAGTATGCAGTGAGGATCACATCAGTAATCGGAGAGGAGCAGTAAAACGATGGATGGAATGTTATCGCAGGAGGAAATAAATGCCCTGTTAAACGAAACAGGCGGTTCCGGTACCGCAGAACAACCGCTTTCTGATTCTGAAAAAGACGCAATCGGTGAAGTCGCCAATATTAGCATGGGAACAGCAGCAACAACACTGTTTTCGTTGGTGAACATGAAAGTGGATATTTCGACGCCGGTTGTATCTTCGGCTACCTGGGATGATATTGTTGCAGCTTATGAAAGGCCCTGCGTATTTATTCGGATTGGGTATACGGTAGGGTTAGATGGAAGCAATGTACTGGTATTGAGAGAACATGATGTAAAAGTGATCACCGATTTGATGATGGGAGGAGACGGAACCAATACATCGGAGCCGTTGGGCGAATTGCACTTAAGTGCCATTTGTGAAGCAATGAACCAGATGATGGGTTCGGCAGCAACTTCTCTGTCATCTATGTTAAATAAAATGATTGATATCAGTCCGCCGGAGGCAGACGTGGTAGATGTAGCTGAGACCATGGATGCGGCGGAAATTGACAACTTTCTGGCCGGAGAGTTTGTTATGATTTCATTCCGAATGGAAATCGGTGATTTGGTTAACAGCCAGATTATGCAATTGTATCCGTATTCTTTTGCAAGAGAGATGTGTTCAAGCATAACGAAGAATATGGAAAAGGATTCAGGTACGGCTACGAGCGGACAGGAACCTGTGAAAGCAGAAGAACCGCTGCCGCCTGTACAGCAAACCGTACAGCAGCCGGCGGCACAACAACAAATGGAGCAGCCTGTAATGCCGCAGCAGCCAATGATGGGGCAGCCAATGATGGGGCAGCCAATGATGGGAGGACAGCCAATGATGGGACAGCAGATAATGTCTCAACCGGCCAGCATACAGCCGGCACAATTTCAGACCTTTGCACAGGGGATTAGTCCTGCATTACAGTCAGAGAATATTGACTTGATTATGGATGTGCCACTGGATGTGACCGTTGAATTGGGAAGAACAAGCAAATCTATTCAGGAGATACTGGATTTTACACCAGGGACAATTATTGAACTCAATAAAATTGCCGGGGAGCCGATTGATGTACTTGTGAATGGAAAGTATGTAGCAAAAGGGGAAGTAGTTGTAATTGAAGAGAATTTTGGTATTAGGATTACTGAAATCATAAAATAATCAGGATGGGAGATTAAAAAAATGGCAAAAAATATTTTAGTTTGTGATGATGCAGCATTTATGCGAATGATGATTAAAGATATTTTAACAAAGAACGGTTACAATGTTGTCGGTGAAGCAGAGAATGGTTTAAAAGCGGTTGAGAAGTACAATGAAACGAAACCGGATTTGGTATTGATGGATATTACCATGCCGGAGATGGACGGTATACAGGCAGTGAAGAAAATCAAGGAAATGGATCCGAATGCAAAGATTGTCATGTGTTCCGCAATGGGCCAGCAGGCTATGGTTATTGAAGCAATCCAGTCGGGTGCCAAGGACTTTATTGTAAAGCCATTCCAGGCAGAACGTGTATTGGAAGCAGTGAAAAAAGTAGTGGGTTAATATGTATATGATAGCGGTGCGTGCTTCTTCTTTTGACAGCTTTATACAGCTGTTGGGTGTACTGTTGATTTTTATCTTTGTTCTTGGGCTTACCTATGTGACGACACGTTGGGTCGCGGGTTACCAGAAGGCACACAGCTTTAACAGGAATCTGAGAGTGATAGAAACATTAAGGCTTACAACAAATAAGTATATTCAGATCGTAGAAGCAGGGGATGAATATCTGGTGATAGCGCTTGGGAAAGATGAGGTGCGTCTGCTGACCAAACTGACAGAAGAACAGTTAAAAGAAATACCGTCTGAGAATCTGCCGGACGGCTTTACAAAAGAAAGTTTTTCAGAAATATTTGACAGAATAAAAAAACATATACCGAAGAAGTAGACGGGAATAAATTATGGATAAATTTAAGAAAGCGTATTGTAAGATATCTGTATTTTTTGCAGTGGCTGCAATGGTAATTTCCATTGTATTGCTCTGTTGGCAGAATGTCTATGCAACCGGAACAGAGAACAATCCGCCCTTGGATTATGACGAAGCAGTAAACGACATAGACGTGCCTTCGGTTGACGATATTGAGGATCCAGAAGATCAAAGGGGACAGGTTACAGGAAGCGCTACTTCTGACAGTACAAACGGAGTCACATTTAGTTATAACAACGAAGAGGGGACGCTTTCCGGTTCCATCCGGATTTTACTGACACTGACTATTATTTCACTGTTGCCGTCCATATTAATTATGGTGACGTCCTTTACGCGGATTGTAGTAGTTTTGCATTTTTTGAGGGCTGCAGTCGGTACACAGTCGTCTCCACCCAATCAGGTACTGGTGGGACTGGCGTTGTTTCTGACATTTTTTATTATGCAGCCGGTATTTGCCAATATCAATGAAAATGCAATCCAGCCTTTTGATGCAGGACAGATTACACAGGAAGAAGCAATTGAAATTGGAAGCGTGCCGCTGCGCGAATTTATGAACGGGCAGGCACAGACCAAGGATATTGATTTGTTTATCCAGATTTCAGGGGAAACCTATGACAGCTATGAGGAAGTTCCGTTTTCCATTTTAATTCCAAGCTTTATTATCAGTGAGCTCCGTACAGCTTTTATTATCGGGTTTCTGGTTTATATTCCATTCATTGTTATTGATATGGTGGTGGCTTCTGTACTTATGTCTATGGGTATGATGATGCTCCCGCCAACGACAATATCACTGCCGTTTAAAATTTTATTATTTGTTCTGGCAGATGGATGGAATCTGATAATTGGAGGTTTGGTAAGAACATTTTATTAGAAGCGTCCATGTGATACAGGATGGGAGGAAAGAGAAATGATTACACAGGGAGATGTCATTGTAATTGCAAAAGAAGCCATCTATTCTATTATTGTGGCGTCAGCTCCTTTGCTGCTGATTTCCTTGGTGATAGGGCTTGTTATCAGTATTTTCCAGACTGTAACATCTATTCAGGAACAGACACTTACATTTGTACCGAAGATACTGGCAGTATTCTGTGGGATTATGCTGCTTGGTTCCTGGATGTTAGATATTCTGTCTAATTATATGGTACGTCTCTGGACTGATTTTAGTGTATATTTAAGCTAGGTTAAATTATGATAGATTATAGCTTTTCCTTGCTTTCATTTGAATATTTTTTGTTGATTTTGGTTCGCATATCCTGTTTTGTTTCGGTAGCTCCTTTTTTTGGAATGCAGAATACGCCGACGAGGCTGAAAGTGGGAATTTCTGTATTTATTTCTCTGATTTTATTCCAGATTGTTCCGAAAGAAAGTCTTGGGTATACCGGGATTGTAGGGTATTCCATTATCGTCATAAAAGAAGGAATTACTGGATTGCTCATTGGGTTTGCAGCAAATATCTGTAATTCCATTATTTTATTAGCGGGAAATTTACTGGATATTAATATTGGTTTCTCCATGGCGACAGAATATAATCCGCAAATGCGAACGCAGGCGAGTGTCAGCGCCAACTTATACAGTTATCTGGTAACACTGCTTTTAATCATAACGGATATGCACCATTACATCCTGCGTGCTGTGGCGGATTCCTATCAGCTGATACCGGTGAACGGTCAGGTTTTTCAATGGGACTATCTGATGCAGGGAATGGTGACGTATATGACAGATTCTTTTGTAATTGCTTTTCGTATCATACTCCCTGTGTTTGCCTGTATTATGATTTTGAACTGTATTCTGGGAATCATGGCAAAAGTATCGCCACAGATGAATATGTTTGCGGTAGGTATGCAGCTGAAAGTTTTGCTGGGTCTGCTTGTCATGTTTCTGACAATAGATTTGTTTATCAATGTATCAGACCTTATATTTGATGAAATGAGAAAAATAATCGTATACATGATCAAAGGTATGTATACATCTTGAAACGGCCTCAGGGCCAGGGTAGGATGCCCGTCAGGGTATACTTTAATCGGCCGGCCGGTCATACTGAGATGCCCGCGAGGGTAATGTAAACCTGGAGGGTGTGTGAATTGACAGAATGGGAGAATCTGCGCCTTCCCTATCAATTGCAGTGGTTCGCAAAAGATGGGCCTGGCGGAGAGAAAACAGAGGAGCCTACGGCTAAGAAACTGCAGGACGCCAGGAATGACGGCAAAGTTTCCAAAAGCAGAGAGCTGGGTTTTGCGATTGATTTGATTGTATTATTTCTACTATTGAAAATATTGATTGCATTTGTGTATAATGGTTTCCACAATGTGTTTTTATTTGTATATGGCCGCATACCGGAATTTGTAAAAATCAATGCGAAAGAAATTACCGGGCAAAGCACGAATTCGCTTTTGTATGTTGTGCTGCTAGAATCGTTAACAATTATGCTGCCTTTTTTTATCGTAGGTTTTGCGGTATGTTTTCTGGTAAATCTTCTTCAGGTGGGTTGGAAAGTTACGACGAAGCCGATGCAGCCAAAATTTGATAAGTTTAATCCGATCAATGGATTTAAGCGGATTCTGTCAAAAGATTCTTTGTTCGAATTAGCTAAATCTATTGTTAAATTAATAATGATTGCTTATGTGGCTTATACTTCAATTAAGGGAAATACGGAGGATTTGTTTATTCTGTACGACATTCCACTGATACAGGCAATTCTTCTGTGCGGCCAGATTATTTTAGATACCGGACTGAAGATAGGACTGGTTTATCTGATTATTGGCGTTGCTGACTGGCTTTACCAGAAACACAAGTTCCACGAAGAAATGAAAATGACCAAACAGGAAGTAAAAGACGAGTATAAGAACACAGAAGGAAATCCCGAAATTAAGGGAAAACAGCGCCAGAGGATGCAGGAAGCTTCCAGACGGCGTATGATGCAGGACATTCCTAAAGCGGATGTCATTATTACAAACCCTACGCATATTTCAGTGGCGCTGAAATACGATGCCGAGGAAGCTAAGGCGCCGGTTGTTCTTGCAAAAGGCGAAGATTATCTGGCGCTGAAAATTCGTGAAGTGGCAAAGGAAAATCAGATTGAAATCGTAGAGAACAAGCCGCTTGCACGTATGCTTTACACAAATGTGGATATTGGGCAGGAAATTCCGCCGGAGCTTTATCAGGCAGTAGCTGAAGTTCTGGCGATGGTATATAATATAAAAAATAGTTAGGAGGAGGAAACGAAATGAAAAAAGCAGACGTTGGCGTGGCACTGTATTTACTCGCAGCAGTAATCTTTTTCATTGTACCGATTCCCCCTTTATTACTGTCTGCTATGCAGGCAGTCAATATCGCTCTTGGACTGATTATTATGTTTAACGCACTGTTTGCGAGGGAAGTGCTGGATATGTCATTTTTCCCTACGCTGCTGCTGTTCACGACGATTTTTCGTATCTCTTTAAACGTTTCTTCTACGCGCGCTATATTAACTTCCGGTGATCCGGGTAATGTAGTAAGAGTATTCGGTTCTTTTGTGGGCGGCAATGATCTGATTATTGGTGCGATAGTATTTATTATTCTGGTTATTATTCAGTTTGTCGTTATTAATAAAGGTTCGGAACGTGTTGCAGAAGTAACTGCAAGGTTTACTTTAGATGCAATGCCCGGCAAACAGATGGCGATTGATGCAGATTTAAATACAGGAACTATTTCAGAAAAAGAGGCCAGGGAACGTCGTAATAAAATTCAGGCGGAATCAAGTTTCTTTGGTAATATGGACGGTGCTACAAAATACGTAAAAGGAGACGCTACGGCAGGATTGATTATTACGTTTGTCAATCTGATTGGTGGAACTGCAATGGGAATGCTGCGTCAGGAACTTGCATTTGGCGATGCAATTTCGCAGTTTGGCCTTCTGACTATCGGAGATGGGCTCTGCAGTCAGATTCCGTCTCTTTTGATTTCTCTTGCAACAGGTATTCTGGTTACAAAAGCATCGAACGAGGCAGATGTTGGCTCAATTCTTGTCAAACAGCTTTTTGGGATACCGAAGGTACTTTATATTGTGGGCGCTACTATGTGCTTTTTGGGGCTGGCCACCCCGTTCGAGTGGTATTTATTTGTAGGCCTGGGCACAGCGTTTCTGCTTGCCGGAAGGAGCATATCCAAGCATATCGGCATAGAACAGATTGAAGATGAAGCAGGTATGGAAGAGGTGGAAGCAGAAGAAATCCGCAAACCGGAGAATGTGGTATCGCTGTTGCAGGTAGATCCGATTGAACTGGAATTTGGCTACGGAATTATTCCGCTTGCAGATGTAAACCAGGGAGGCGATTTGCTTGACCGTGTCGTTATGATTCGAAGACAGATAGCATTAGAGCTGGGAACGGTAGTTCCAATCATTCGTCTGCGAGATAATATTCAGCTTAATCCAAATCAGTACATAATTAAAATCAAAGGAATACAGATTACGGAAGGGGAAATCCTTTTCGATCATTATATGGCAATGAATCCGGGCTATGTGGAAGAAGAAATTACCGGAATACCGACATTTGAACCTTCTTTCCATCTGCCGGCTATCTGGATTACAGAAGGACAGAGAGAACGTGCGGAGAGCCTGGGATATACGGTTGTAGATCCGCCGTCTATTATTGCAACCCATCTGACTGAAATGATACGTACGCATATTGACGAGCTTTTGACAAGGCAGGACGTACAGAATCTGGTGAACAATTTAAAAGAAACCAATCCGGTATTGGTAGAGGAGCTGGTACCAAAGCTGCTTGGTCTGGGAGAGATTCAGAAAGTGCTGCAAAATCTTTTAAAAGAGGGTATTTCTATTCGGGATTTGCTTTCTATATTTGAAACACTGGCAGATCATGCTGCAACAACGAGAGATACAGACGTGCTGACAGAATATGTAAGGCAGAGCTTAAAACGTGCAATTTCAGGCAAATATTTTGCTCCTGGCGAGGTGACCAGCGTGATTACGCTGGATCCCAAGACGGAACAGGATATTATGGCCTCTATTAAGCAGACGGAACAGGGAGCATACCTGACGTTAGATCCGGAGCGCACAAAGGCCATTATAGCTTCTGTGGAAACGGAAGTGGCAAAGCTTGAAAATCTGGGCAAAAATGCCATTATAATAACATCTCCGATCGTGAGAATGTATTTTAAGAAGCTTACGTCGGATTATTTCAGGGATTTGATTGTAATTTCGTATAATGAAGTCGAATCGAATATTGAATTACAATCGGTTGGGATGGTGACAGGATAATGACAATTAAGAAATTTCAGGGAAAAACGCAGGAAGAGGCCATTGCAAAAGCAAAAGCAGAACTGGGTGAAGATGCGGTAGTGATGAATGTAAAGGAAGTCAGGCCCAAGGGAATTTTCCAGTCGTTTAAGAGGCCTTCGTTTGAGGTTACGGCAGCAACGGAGGAAAAAGAAAAGCGTGTAGATTCCGGTGTGGCTTTAAAAAATTTACAGAAGATGCACGAAACCATAAACATGGCAGCTGATGAACCGATTCAGCTGCCTCCGCCGGTATCACAGCCAGGGCATACTGTGGAAACCATGCAGCCTCCTCGGTCCCCGGAAGATCAGGAAAAGGCCGCAGAGCAGAGCGCAATTGAATTTTTAAAGCGCAATGCAGGTCTTCTGAAAAAGGAAGATTCCGATGAGCGGGAGCGGATAGAGGAAAAGTTGGAGAATTTACAGAGTATACTGGAAAAACAACTTGCATCCGGCGCCGGAAAAAGTGCGGAGGAAAAAGAGTTTGCGAAAACGGATTCCAAAAAGAAAGAAAATCTGGCATTTATCAAAGTTTTGTATGAAACCCTGATTAATAACGGGGTAAATGAGAAATATGTCAATCAGATTATGGATGAGCTGGAAAAGGTGAACTGGAACGGCAACAGTGTGGATCAGATTCTTTCCAATGTTTATCAGAAAATGATTCTCAAATTCGGGCGTCCCCGTGGCATTGATTTTTCCGGAAAGAGGCCAAAGGTTATTTTCTTTGTAGGCCCTACCGGAGTGGGTAAGACGACTACGGTTGCGAAGGTGGCTTCAAAATTAAAAGTGGAGCAGGGAAGGAGAATTGCTTTTCTTACAGCGGATACCTATCGGATTGCTGCTGCAGAGCAGCTTCGTACGTATGCGAATATTCTGGACATTCCACTGACAATTATATATTCTGCGGGAGAATTAAATCAGAGTATTGAGCAGTTGGAAGATTATGATGCTATTTTGGTGGATACGGCTGGATTTTCCCATAAAAGCTCAAATCAGAAAGAGGATGTCAAATCCCTGATTCAGAATTTGGACAGTCATTACAACAGTGAAGTTTATCTGGTATTAAGCGCAACTACAAAATACAGGGATTTAATCGAAATATCGGATGTTTACAAAGAAATATCGGATTATAAAATTATTTTTACCAAATTGGATGAAACGACAACCTATGGAAACATCCTGAATATTAAGCTGTATTCAGGAGCAGAAGTTTCATATATTACAAATGGACAAAATGTACCTGATGACCTTGAAATTTTCAATTCACAGAAGATGGTCAAGAGGTTGCTGGGAGGAAGTTAGCCTATGGATCAGGCAGAACGGCTTAGGAATGTAATTAAGCAAAAGAGCAAGGAAGCACCACCGGAAAATGCCAGGGTTGTTACCGTTACCAGTGGAAAAGGCGGCGTCGGAAAGTCAAATGTAGCAGTGAATATGGCGGTCTGGCTTCAGAAAATGGGCAAGAGGGTAATTATTTTTGATGCTGATCTTGGGCTGGCGAATGTTGAGGTTATGCTGGGAATCGTCCCGCAATATAATTTAAGTGATTTGATATACAGAGGTAAAAGCATAAGGGAAATTATTACGCCGGGGCCAATGGATATCGGTTTGATATCCGGTGGTTTGGGGATCCCCGGTCTGAATAATCTTACCAGGGATCAGATTGTTTATCTGGCGCACAGCCTTTCAGAGCTGAATGAACTGGCCGATGTTATCATTATTGATACAGGCGCAGGCATTTCGGACAGCGTCCTGGAGTTTGTTATGGCAAGTCCGGAGGTTTTAATTATCAGTACGCCGGAACCAAGCTCGCTTACGGATTCTTATTCTCTTGTGAAAGCGCTTTACCGAAATCCGATTTTTTTGAAGGACAGTGTAAAAATTAATATAGTTGCTAATAAGGTAAACAGTGTAGAAGAAGGAAATGCGGTGTTTTCAAAACTGGATTCTGTCGTTTCACAGTTTCTGAAGGGAAACATCTATTTTTTGGGGATGATACCGCAGGACAGGGAGATGGAAAATGCAGTCCGCGGTCAGAAGGTTATTTCCATAGAAAAACCAAATGCCGCATCTTCCAAAGCGTTTAAGGTGCTGACAAATAATTATTTCAATCATAAGAATGAGACGGTATCCATACACGGGGGAATAACCCAGATGATCATTAATTTTTTGTCAAAATTAGGAAGTTAAGGAGGAGAAAGTAATGGTTGCAAATGTACTTCATTTGGGCGACAAGACAGATATCCGCATGGTACAGCAGGCGGAGCGGGAAACGCAGACAGGGCTTTCGGCTCATATATACAAAAGCCAGGTACACGATATTACGCCGGACGGAGGAATAGAGGTTACCATGCCGATCGAGCAGGGGAAGGTTGTTCTGCTTTCCTTAGGCCTTCGATATGAATTTGTTTTTTATACGAATGCCGGGCTGTATCACGCAACGGGACGTATTAAAGAGCGTTACAAGAAAGATAATATCTATGTATTTTTGATAGAACTGCAGTCTCAGATGGAAAAATTCCAGCGAAGGGAATATTATCGCTATCCATGCTTAATTGACGTCAAGTTTTATCCGATTTCCGCACAGGACGCTAAAATGATGCCGTCGGATCGGATTTTACAGATGTTTAGGGAGAGCGGGGAAGCGAAAAACGCCCAGAAGGATGCTATGCTTTTAGATTTAAGCGGCGGCGGCGCCAGGTTTATCGGAAAGGAAAAACTGGAAACAGACAGTTATATTCTTATGGTAATCCGTCTGACCAGCAGCAGTATGGATAAACAGTATTTTATCAAATGTCATGTATTGGCGTCTGAGGAAGCTGAAAACCGCTGGGGCAAGATTGAAACGCGTGTGCAGTTTATTTTCCATGATAACCGGATGCAGGAAGAAATTATCCGCTATATATTTGAAGAAGAAAGAAAAGTACGCAAGAAGAGCTGATAGTTTTTGCATAAGACAGGAGATGGAGGGAAGAATGGGTAAATTTACATTGCAGGAAGTCAACACAATGTATGTTGACGTTTTAAAAGAAATTGGAAATATCGGGGCAGGAAACGCGACCACGGCAATTGCGTCTATGCTGGGAATAAGACTTGATATGAGCGTACCGAAAGTGGAATTGCTTGAAGTTTCTCAGCTGGGTTCTGCAATCTGTCCGGAGGACGAAACAATTGTCGGTATTTTTCTGGAAGTCCAGTCAGACATAGAAGGCAGCATGATGTTTTTGCTGAAAATGGATTCCGCGCAGTTTTTGGTTAACAAACTGATGGGAAGGGATGGAGATTTCAAGAAGGAATTTGATGAAATGGATTTATCTGCCTTAAAAGAGATTGGCAATATCATCGCCGCATCTTACCTGAATGCATTGTCAAGTCTGACAAATCTGGTTATTACACCGTCGATTCCTTATATTGCGGTAGATATGGCGGCGTCTATTTTAAGTGTGCCGGCAATTCAGTTTGGACAGTTTGGGGATCATGCTCTTTTGATTCAGACAGAGTTTGGGGATGATATTATGATTAACGGGTACTTTATTTTAATGCCCGAAGAGGATTCTTATGATAAAATATTAACAGCGCTTGGTTTATCATTATAAGGAGAGGAAAATGAGCAAGGTTATAAAAGTAGGTATGGCGGATCTGAATATTTGTAAGTCGCCTGATATTATAACAACGCTGGGACTTGGTTCTTGCATAGGACTGACTTTATATGATCCGGTTACAAAAATCGGCGGTATGGTGCATTATATGCTGCCGGACAGCACACAGATGAGAAACAACAGTAATATTGCAAAATTTGCAGATACAGGGATTGATGAGCTCTTAAAACAGGTATTGCGCGCAGGGGCAAACCGAACCCGTCTGGTTGCTAAGATAGCCGGCGGGGCTAAAATGTTTTCCGTCAGCGGCAGCTCAAATGTCAGCAATATTGGAGAGCGTAACGCACTTGCGGCGAAAGCAAAGTTAAGACAGTTAAGAATTCGGCTGATTGCTGAGGATACGGGCCTGAATTATGGACGTACGGTGGAATTGCATTGTGAAACAGGGGATTTTTATATTAAGGCAATCGGCAAGCCGCTGAAAAAAATATAAAACCTCTGGTACTGGAGGAAGCAGGGATGAATACAAAATCAATACCGGCATGTCTGGCGCTGGTTGGCGGGTTTGTGACATGTATTATATCGTTTATGCAGCATGTGGATACCGTAGTTTTTGCAAAGAGGTTTATCATTGTATGTATAATCTTTTTTGTAATTGGTACAGTAGCGAGTGTAATTATTAATATGAATTTTAATGAAATGGCAGCAGAAGAGGAGGCAGATTCCAAGGAGGGAGATGCTTCTTTGGAAGATGACCAGAATGAACCTGAGAGCGGTGACACCATCGAAGAAGAAGTACATTAATATGGCATTTGGTAATGGGGGCTTGGAATGAAGACAACGGAACGGGAAAAGTTATGGGAAACTTATCAGAAAAATCCGTCGCCGGAAATACGCGAGCAGATTATTTTAGAATATGCGCCATTGGTAAAAATCGTAGCGGGCAGGCTGAGTATGTATCTGGGCTACAATGTGGAATATGATGATTTGGTGGGATATGGCATATTCGGGCTGATTGATGCGATCGATAAGTTTAATTCCCAAAAGGATGTAAAGTTTGAAACGTATGCAAGCCTCCGTATTCGTGGATCGATTCTGGATCAGATCCGGAAAATGGACTGGATTCCCAGGACAGTCAGGCAGAAACAAAAGAAACTGGATGAAGCTGTGAAACGGATTGAGATGAGGACTGGCAAAAATGCCAGTGACGGGGATATTGCACAGGAACTGGACATATCGGAGGAAGAGCTTCTGGTATGGCAGTCGCAGCTGAAAATTACCAATGTCGTTTCTCTGAATGAATTTGTGGAACAGGGAAGCGAACCTGTGATGGATGCTCACAATAATTCCCATTTTATCCAGCCGGAGGAGAAAATCCAGGAAAACGAATTAAAAGAAGTTTTAACAGATACCCTGGAGACACTGACGGAAAAAGAACGAAGAGTGATTGAGCTTTATTATTATGAAGAGCTGACATTAAAGGAGATCAGTAAAATTCTTGGGGTTTCTGAATCCAGAATTTCTCAGCTCCATACAAAGGCACTGATGAAGATGCGCAAGAAGATGGGGAATTATATGGATATTATAGTAGATTAGAAGACTTGCCAGAGGAGAGGAGAGGGGAGGTTTGCATATGGAAAACAGAAACGGTTATTTCAGACCAATGATAGAAGGTGACAGGCTGTGTCTTGAGATTTTTCCGGCAGAGGAAGGCGGGAAGGCGCTTGATGTCAGAGAAGTTGTTTCTTATCTGACCAGTGAGGGATATCATGAATATGATACAAAGTCAATCAGTCAGGCGGTTACGTCATCCGTACCGGAGCAGGTTTATGTCGGTAAAGCCAAAACAAAAGCCATCAATGAGAAAGTGCTGATTGACTTGTCTTTGGATGCCATGCTGGTTCGCTGTACATTTTATCCGGCATCCATGGGCGGGCGTGCAATCACCAGAGAAGACATACAGGATGCCTTACAGCACCAAAAGATCGTATACGGCATAGATGAGAATATGGTGGGACGTCTGCTGCAGTACAGGGAGTACTGTACGGAGTACCTGATTGGGAAAGGAACGCCACCGACGCTTGGCAGGGATGCCAAAATTGAGTATTATTTTTCCACCAGCAAGAGCTTAAAACCCAAACACAATGATGACGGTTCCGTGAATTATCATGATTTGAATGTGATCAGTAAGGTAGAAGCGGATCAGATGATTGCAAAGCTGATACCTGCAGTACCTGGCAAGGCGGGAAGGGATGTGCTGGGCGGTGAATTAAGGCCGAGGGATGTGAAAGAACTCAAATTTTCCTTTGCGAACAATATCCGGATATCGGAAGATGGAACCGAGCTGTATTCCGAAGTGACCGGGCATGCATCTTTGGTACAGGGAAAGGTATTTGTTTCCAGTGTTTACGAAGTTCCGGCAGATGTAGACAATTCCGTCGGTGATATCAATTATCCGGGCAACGTATCCGTAAAAGGAAATGTGAAGAGCGGTTTTGTTATTTATGCGGATGGCGATATTCTGGTGGAAGGCGTTGTGGAAGGCGCAAAGCTTTATGCGGGCGGCCAGATTATCGTACAGCATGGAATTCATGGTATGGGCAAGGGAGTGCTTTCCGCCAAAGGAAATGTGATTGCCAAATTTATCGAAGGCGCAACAGTGAAATCCGGCGGCTATGTAGAAACAGAATCCATTATTCAGAGCAAGGTTTCCGCCAATACGGAGGTAAACGTCAGCGGCGGGAAAGGTTTTATCCGGGGCGGAAGTGTAAGGGCAGGCAATAAGGTGTCTGCGCGGATCATCGGTTCTGAAATGGGAACGGCTACGAGCGTAGAGGTTGGCGTAGAACCCGAAAAGCTGGAGCACTATCAGAATTTGCAGGAGCAGGCAAAGGAAATTGCAAAAAAAATCGAGCAGATCCGTCCGGTTCTGATCAATTACAGTGAAAAGCTAAAGGCAGGCGTAAAGCTGCCTCCGGATAAAGCACATTTTATGAAGACACAGGTGATGGCGCTTAAGACACTGCAGGGGCAGCTTGCGCCGCTCAATGAAGAAATAAATTCCCTGCGTATGAATTTTGTAAGCGCAGTAAGGGCAAAAATAGAAGTACAAAGTGTAATCTATCCCGGAGTAAACATCAAGATTTCAGAACTGTCCATGACAACGAAAACCGACAGGAAGTTTTGTCAGTTTTATAAAGCAGACGGAGAAATTAAAGTGGCAAATCTCTGAGAAATGGTAAGGGGTGGTAAAAATGGCAGTAGGACCGGTGACATTAAACGGGATGATTCCAAGGACGCAGGATATTGGAATGTTAAAGCAGCAGGAAGACAGCAAGCCCATGATAGATCAGCAGAATATTCAGGCGCAGATTAAGACGCAGGAACACAGGCAGTTAAAGCAGGTCCATCAGGCAGACGACGCCGAGCAGCATGAGAAGCGGTACGATGCAAAGGAAAAAGGCAGCAATGAGTATAAAGGCCAGCAGAATAAAAAGAAAAAGCAGGAAGAGCAAAAGGACAATCAGGCCAGTTATACATGGGAAGGCGGCCGTTTTGACATGAAAATATAGAGGAGATTAGACATGACAGGAATAGAGATTCTATTACTGGTAATCGGAGTAGTATTTTATGTTGCCAGTTTCTTTATTACGGAAAAATTAGGTCCTGGTGAGCTAAATAAAATTGGAGAACTGAGTAATGATGAAATCCAGAAGGTAATGGAGCGTGAGCTTGAAAAGGCCGTCGGGGAAATTGAAGGTAAGGTAGAGGAAAAGGTAGAAGAGGCTCTTTTAAATTCCGAGCGCTCCATGGAAAAAGAATGTAATGAGAAAATAATGGCAATCAGTGAATTTTCGGATACTGTTTTAGAATCCATGAATAAAACGCATAATGAAATTATGTTTCTTTACAGTATGTTAAATGACAAACATACGGAACTGACAAAGCTTTCGGTGGAAATGCAGGAGCTTTCAGTGGAGCTGGAAAGAAAAGATGAGAAAATCGCAACCCATCTGACCCAGAATGTACCTGTGAATAACGTAAAGATGGATTTCGTACAGGAAGAAGAAGAGCGGCCGATATTTAAGGAAGGGCTGGATGCTGAAATTTTGTCCGAAGCAGATTTTCCGGCAGATCCGGAAGAGGGCAATCACAATGCGGCAATTCTGGCATTGTATAAAGAAGGCAAGTCCAGCATTGATATTGCAAGAGAACTGGCCCTGGGACTTGGAGAAGTGCAATTGGTAATCGGACTGTATGAAGGGAAAAGGAAAAAGTGAAATTAAAATATTATCTTAGAGGAATGGGAATAGGAATTGTTATTACTACACTTCTTTTTATGATATTTATTTCCATACACAAAAATGACGGAACAGGGCAGAGCGTGGGTGAACCGCAGCAGAATACGGAATCGAAAACTGTCGCGCAGTTACAGGAAAGTACGCAGGAAGCTCTTGTAGAAACCGAAACAGCTCAGCCTGTTCTGGAGAAAAATCAGAAGCCGTCCGACGTGTCCGGACAGAAGGATAAGAATACAGAGACGAATTTAGCTCCGGATAAAACGGCGCCAGCAGATACGGCAAAGGGCGAAAAGCCCGAAACACCCGAAACACCAAAACCTGAAAAAAAACCGGAGCCGGAATCCGAAACGCAGCCGCAGCCGCCAAAACAGCAGGAGCCACAGAAAGAGGAAAAGGTGCGGATTGAAATCAGCGGAGGGCAGTATTCCGACACGGTGTGCAAAAAGCTTGCGGAAGCAGGGCTGGTGGACGATGCAAAAGCGTTTAATGATTATCTGGTGCAGAAAGATTACGATAACTCTATTTTGCCGGGAGTATATGAAATACCGAAGGGCGCTACTTATGAAGAAATTGCAGTACTGCTGACAACCAAGGTAAGATGAAAAAATACTTGACACTTCATGGCTTCTGTGTTAAATTATAATAGTTGTTGAAAGCAAGCAGAGTATCCACTCTCACCTAAGCGCAATTGGGCGACTTATGGTTTATAGTTTAGGCAGCATTTTGCTGTTTATAGAATTTTGTAGTGGATAGAATTTTTCTGTCCGCTTTTTTATTCTAATAGGAAATATGGTTGCAATAGCAACCGCGCTCCGGCGCGAGTCCGTCAGGTTGGACTCTTTGTTCTGATTGCCCAAACAGCCGGATGGCAGTCAGTGTTTGAATATTTATTTTGGAGGTGCACAACCATTAGCGATTTAATGATTAATGAACAGATCAGGGACAGAGAAGTACGCCTGATTGGGGTAAACGGGGAACAGCTTGGTATTATGCCGACGAGGGAAGCCATGAAGCTTGCCGAAGAAGCGGAGCTTGATTTGGTGAAGATAGCGCCTACGGCAAAACCGCCTGTATGCAAGATTATTGATTACGGCAAGTACAGGTATGAGCTGGCAAGGAAAGAAAAGGAAGCTAAGAAGAAGCAGAAGGTTGTTGAAGTTAAGGAAATTCGTATGTCACCGAATATAGAATCCAATGATTTGCAGACCAAAATGAATGCGGCTAAGAAATTCCTTACAAAAGGTAACAAAGTAAAAGTCACACTGCGTTTTCGAGGACGTGAGATGACTCACATGCAGAGCAGCAGGCATATCTTAGATGATTTTGCAGAAAGCCTTGCAGACGTAGCAGTTATAGAGAAGGCGCCAAAGGTAGAAGGCAGAAGTATCAGCATGGTGCTTTCAGAGAAAAAATAGTATATTTAAGGAGGAAACGACTATGCCCAAAATGAAAACCAGCAGAGCAGCTGCAAAACGCTTTAAAGCTACAGGAACAGGAAAGTTAAAAAGGAATAAAGCTTATAAGAGCCATATTTTGACGAAGAAAAGTCCTAAGAGGAAGAGAAATCTCAGAAAGTCTGCAATTGTAGATTCGTCAAATGTTAAGTCAATGAAGAAGATTTTACCGTATTTATAGGATTGATATAAGGAGGGACAGACAATGGCAAGAGTAAAAGGCGGTATGAATGCCAGGAAAAAACACAATAGAGTTTTAAAATTGGCGAAAGGATACAGAGGAGCCAGATCCAAACAGTACAGGATTGCAAAGCAGTCTGTTATGAGAGCATTAGCTACTGCATATGCCGGAAGGAAAGAAAGGAAACGGCAGTTCCGTAATCTTTGGATTGCACGTATTAATGCGGCTGCAAGGATAAACGGGATTTCTTACAGCAAATTTATGTATGGACTGAAGCTGGCAGGTGTGGATATTAACCGTAAAATGCTGGCTGAGATGGCAGTAAATGATGCCGAAGGATTTGCAGAGCTGGCAGAGCTTGCGAAGAGCAAGGTAGCTTAATTTAAGTAAATATGGGACAGGCAGAGGATCTCGCGGATGCGGGATCCTTTTTTTGGAAGGAATGTTAATTTTAACTAGGAATCATATGGAAAAAGTGGTATGATAATAATAACATGATAAAGGAGGATGATTTTATGGCAATTTTAGTAACAGGCGGCGCCGGATATATTGGCAGCCATACATGTGTAGAGTTGTTAAATGCAGGCTATGAGGTAGTAGTACTGGACAATTTGTGCAATTCCAGTGAGAAATCCTTAGACCGTGTAAAACAGATTACCGGCAAGGATGTAAAATTTTACAAAGGCGATATATTAGATCGCGATATTTTGCAGAAGCTGTTGGAAACAGAAGAGATTGAGAGCTGTATTCATTTTGCAGGACTGAAGGCGGTTGGTGAATCTGTAGCGAAGCCATGGGAATATTACAGCAATAATATTTCCGGGACACTGACGCTGGTAGACGAGATGCGTAAACATGGATGCAAAAATATTATTTTCTCATCCTCTGCAACGGTTTATGGGGATCCTGCTATGATTCCGATTACCGAGGAGTGCCCGAAGGGTACCTGCACGAATCCATACGGTTGGTCGAAGTCTATGTTAGAGCAGATCTTAAGCGATATGCAGAAAGCAGATCCGGAGTGGAATGTAATACTTCTGCGTTACTTTAATCCGATTGGCGCGCATAAGAGCGGTTTAATCGGTGAGAATCCAAACGGTATCCCAAATAATCTGATGCCTTATATTACACAGGTTGCCGTTGGCAAATTAAAGGAACTGGGTGTATTTGGCAACGATTACGATACACCGGACGGAACCGGCGTAAGAGATTATATCCACGTAGTAGACCTGGCAGTAGGCCATGTAAAAGCCATTGACAAGCTGAAAGAAAACGTGGGACTTGGCATTTATAACCTGGGTACGGGAGTTGGATACAGCGTGCTGGATATTGTAAAGAACTTTGAAGAGGCAACTGGTGTGGATATACCTTATTCTATTAAGCCAAGAAGGCCTGGCGATATCGCAACCTGTTATTCCGACGCCACGAAGGCAAAAGAAGAGATGGGATGGACCGCACAGTATGGCATCAAAGAGATGTGCGCAGATTCCTGGAACTGGCAGAAAAATAATCCAAACGGATATGATGAATAAAAAATAAAAAAACGCTTGCAATTTATAAAATAATGTGCTATAGTAATAAACGGTTCATGGTTCGTTGGTCAAGCGGTTAAGACGCCGCCCTCTCACGGCGGAAACAGGGGTTCGATTCCCCTACGAACTGTTCTGTTTATTATAAACAGCCCAACCCGAAAGTTCTGATGCCTGATTACTGGTTTCAGAACTTTTTCAATAGAAGGAGTGCGCATATGGCATTATTAGAGAACTGGCAGAAAGTTGCCTATAATGAGAAAACAGACAAGCAGGAACTTCAGAGATTCTGGCAGAGATATTTTCTTCTGGAAAAGGGCGTGTATGAAAAGCTGCTTACGAATCCGGACGAAAAGGTAGAGGGTACGGTAAAAGAGCTGGCAGAGAAGTATGGTTTGAGTATTATGGATATGACAGGTTTTCTGGATGGCATCAACGACAGCCTGATCGAGCCGAATCCGATTGATACGATGGAAGAAGACACAAAAGTAAGTCTGGCATTTGACAAAGAAAAGCTGTATAAGAATATGGTGGATGCAAAGGCAGACTGGCTATATGAGCTGCCGATGTGGGATGAGATCTACGATCCGGAGACCAAAAAGAGACTGTACCTGGAGCAGAAGAAGTCAGGCACAGTCATTGTCGGTAAGAAGGTCGGACGCAACGATCCCTGCCCCTGCGGAAGCGGCAAGAAGTACAAACACTGCTGCGGAAGATAAAGCGGAAACAGCCAGACAGTCGCTATCCCAGGGATGGTCAAATTGTTGAACCGCGATTTGTGTGTATCGTGAAGCATGTAACAGAGCAGCTTGTCGGAGCTGTTACAATAAAGCCGGTTTATAACTGAAAGTATACAGATAATACGTAGAAGAGAAGAGTAAGCTGTGGCAATGCAGCAGAGAGAGATGCCCGCAAAAGAGGCATATGCCATTTTTGTGAGTGCTGGAAGCATCTTTGCAGGAAGCAGCCGAAGACTACCTCTGAGTGGCCCCAATCCGGCCCGGTGATTCCGTTATCGTCAAAATGAGAATATTTTCCCGGAATGTATCTGAAATCAGGAATGTATTTCAGATCTGTGTATGGGTGTAACAGTTTGGACAGGGAAAATAAAATCTGGGTGGAACCGCGGTAAATGCCGCCCCTGATGCATGTTATGTGTATCAGGGGCGGCATTTTACATTTCGTTCTGGCCGTTGCCGAACAGGCGTCAATCCGGCGAAGAAAGGATACTGCGCATATAAGGAATATGGCTGCTGTTGTGGCTGTAAGATTGTGCGGGCGTGCATCTGGCGGAAAGTCAGGTGCAGGATAGATTCTGGGAGCAGTAAATAAAGAAAGGATGGAATGAAAATGAAAATTACGTTAAAAGACGGCTCCATAAAGGAGTACGCAGAAGCAAAATCAGTCTATGAGATTGCAAAAGATATCAGTGAAGGACTGGCAAGAGTTGCCTGTGCCGGAGAGGTGAATGGAGAAATTGTGGATTTGCGGACACAAATTTGTAAAGATGTCGAATTGAATATCGTTACTGCAAGCGATGAGGAGGGTTTAAAGGTTATCCGGCATACAGCAGCGCATGTAATGGCAGAAGCTGTAAAACGCCTGTATCCGAATGTGAAGGTGACGATTGGGCCTGCGATTGAGGACGGATTTTACTATGATTTTGACGCCCAGCCTTTTTCCAGGGAAGATTTGGACAAAATTGAAGCGGAGATGAAAAATATTATCAAAGAAGGACATGAAATTACCCGTTTTACCCTGTCAAGGGAAGAAGCGATCCGGTTTATGCAGGAAAAAGACGAGCCGTTTAAGGTAGAATTGATTGAGGACTTACCGGAAGATGCCGTAATTTCATTTTATGATCAGGGAGGTTTTGTGGATTTGTGCGCAGGGCCGCATCTGATGAGCACGAAAGGGATTAAAGCCTACAAATTAATTTCATCTTCTATGGCATATTGGAGAGGCAATTCCGAAAAGGCGCGTTTGCAGCGTATTTACGGAACTGCATTTTATAAAAAAGAAGATTTAAAGGCGCATCTGGAGAAATTAGAGGATGCCAGGAAACGGGATCACAACAAACTGGGCCGGGAGATGGGATTGTTTACGACAGTAGATGTGATTGGACAGGGGCTGCCGTTATTTACGCCGAAGGGCACAAAGATGATTATGAAGCTGCAGCGCTGGATTGAAGATCTGGAAGAAAAAGAATGGGGTTATGTCCGTACCAGGACGCCACTGATGGCGAAATCGGATTTGTATAAGCTTTCAGGCCACTGGGATCACTATAAAGACGGTATGTTTGTATTAGGAGACGAAGAGGTGGACAAAGAAGTATTTGCTCTGCGACCAATGACATGTCCATTCCAGTATTATGTATATAAAAATGAGCAGCATTCTTACCGCGACCTGCCGTACCGTATGGGCGAAACGTCTACTTTATTCCGTGCGGAGGATTCCGGAGAAATGCATGGGTTAACCCGTGTGCGCCAGTTTACTATTTCCGAGGGGCACCTGATTGTACGTCCGGATCAGATGGTAGATGAGTTCAAAGGCTGTCTTGCCCTTGCGAAATACTGTCTGCAGACATTGGGTGTGGAAGAAGACGTGACATATCATCTGTCCAAATGGGATCCAAACAACAGGGAAAAATACATCGGTGAACCTGAGGTATGGGAAGAAACAGAACAGCATATGCGCAATATTTTAAATGAACTGAATATTGACTTCGTAGAAGATATCGGAGAGGCTGCTTTTTATGGCCCCAAAGTGGATATCAATGCCCGGAACGTATACGGCAAGGATGATACGATGATTACGGTTCAGTGGGACGCGCTGCTTGCGGAGCAGTTTGACATGTACTATATCGATCAGAACGGCGAAAAGGTTCGTCCATATATTATTCACAGAACCTCACTGGGATGCTATGAAAGGACTCTGGCATGGCTGATTGAAAAATATGCCGGTAAATTCCCGACCTGGCTTTGTGCCGAACAGGTACGCGTACTTCCAATTTCTGAGAAATATGAAAATTATGCCGAGACTGTCCGTAAAGAACTGGCAAAAAATGGAATTGACGCTACTGTAGATAACCGTTCCGAAAAAATTGGTTTTAAAATCCGTGAAGCAAGGCTTGACAAATTGCCTTATATGCTCGTAGTCGGGCAAAAAGAAGAAGAAGACGCCACAGTATCCGTGCGCAGCCGTTTTGCAGGAGATGAAGGCAGCAAGCCTTTGTCAGAGTTTATAGAGGCGATAAAAAAGGAAATTAATTCCAAGGAAATTCGAAAAGAAGAGGCAACAGAGGAAAAGAAATCATAGAATATTTTTTATCGAACGTCCAAATACTAAGTCCGGTCAGTAATATCTGGCCGGATTTTTAATAGAAAGGAATGGATGTTTATGACAAAATTACAATGTTCTGCAGTGAATTGTTACTACAATGATGACAGGTACTGCTGCAAAGGAGACATTATGGTAGAAGGCAGGGATGCCAGGAATGCAAAAGAAACCTGCTGCTCCAGTTTCCGGGAGCGTAAAGGAGATTCTGCTAGGAATTCGGTGAGCAGCCCGAAGCAAAAGATTGATGTAGACTGCCATGCATGTAACTGCGTTCACAATGATGACCGCAAATGCTGTGCAGATCAGATTGGAATCGGCGGAGGACATGCATGTGAATGCCGTGAAACAGAATGTACGAGTTTCTGCTGTAAGTAGCAGGATTTTTATGGAGAAGATTTTTTGTCTTCAGAAAAACTCTTCTTTGATTTGAATATGAATCTGAGCTGAAGTCTGACGGTTACATTTCACACCCGCACCGCGCACTCCGATGCACGGCGGCAGAGGATGCACATTCCAGCCGTGAGGAAGGCGGTTCCTTGCAAAATGGCAACTTTCACATCAAATAGCATGAAAGAGTCGTGGTTTACTGATATGGGTGTGAAATGTAATCATTTGTCGAAATCAGTGGAAAAATGTCACATAATTCTATTTGATTTTTGTTGGATTACAGGGTAAAATGTCTAAGAAGGGAGAAAAGAGGGGAATTCGGTAGGAAATTCAATTTACTGTTAACAGCTAATATTCCGAATGTATGTCAGAAAAAGGAGACAGACGGGAAGGTTGTCTGGATAAAGCATCAGATGGAGAACAGGTATGAGAGAAATATTGGAATTACAGGAGGCTATTGAACGGCAGAGAAGCCTGGTAAACGCAATGATTGAGTATGGAACAGATGATGAGAATTTTATCAGAGAGAATCATAAACTGGATCGGTTAATTGAAATGTACTACATAGCATTAGAGGAGGTTCAGGAAGGCAGGGTGTTAGCATATCAGGAGGACTAAACAAAGGGAGTTGATACATCAGCTTGGAGGAGCTGGTGTTTTTTTCTGTAAAAGACAGATTGATGCTGTCAGAAACAGACTTTCTTTGCCGCCGGGATATTTGGAGTGTTAGGTCACAAGATCTATAAAATGAAAACAAAAAATATAGAATTTGTTCTTGTAAACTTTATAGGATTTTATAAACTAAAATAGAATGAGTTTATCCATGCGGTTTGTGGAATGAAAATCGAAAGGAGGATAAAACAGAACAGAATAAGCAGCCGGTTTTGGGACGTGCATGCAGTCCTGGAAACGGAAAACGTGCATGCAGGAAAAGGAGGATGAAGATGAAGAAAGCAGTGAAACGACTGGTGTTGACAACTTTGATACTTTTTACAGCGCTTGGTATTACAGGTGGAAAAGCATCAAAAGTCAATGCAGAAACAGTGACTGGCCAGGAATGGACGACACCGGAAAAGGTCCGGGTCAACCAGACGGATGCCAGGTCGGCAATTATTCCATTTAATGATGTGGAATCAGCAAAACAAAATCCGACGTTACGCTCAGGGAAGAGTTCGCCGAATTACATTGATTTGAATGGTACATGGAAATTTAACTGGGTATCCAAACCGGCAGAAAAGCCGGATATCACAGATGTGACCAGTATACCCGAAAATTATTTTGATATTACCGTTCCTTCCAGCTGGCAGACCAATATGCAGTATGCCGGATGGAAGGGCGATGAGATTGACTGGCCGATATACAATAACCAGGAGTATCCCTGGCAGGCGTCCAGTAAAAGCATACCGGGACAGCCTATGGGCAACGGCTCCGCGGCGCCGACAGCTTATAACCCGGTCGGTACGTATATGAGGACGGTTACGATAGATGAAAAGGATATGGGAAACCGCTTCATCATTACGTTTAACGGTGTGGAAGCAGGTTTTTACCTGTATGTCAACGGCCAGGCGGTCGGATACGACGAGGACAGTTTTACAACAGCAGAGTTTGATATTACAGATTACCTGCACGCAGGGGAAAATCTGATTGCTGCTCAGGTGTATCATTATACGACAGGCAGTTACATAGAAAACCAGGATATGATTTATTATGCGGGAATTCACCGTGACGTTTATATTACAAAACAGCCAAAGGTGTCGATTTTCGATTATAACGTAGAGACAACTTTTGACAATCACAATTACGAAAAGGCAAACCTGGAATTAAAGGTAGACGTTGCCAATATCACGGATGCGGCAGCGGCGCGCAAGGTACGTGTTTATCTGTATGATGATAAGGGAACGGTTGTTTCGGCAGTAGACGGACTGGAGCAGAATGTAAATCCCACGGCAGGCGGTGAAGGCACTGCTGTGTTTACGGCGCAGGTTTCCAACCCGAAGCTGTGGTCTGCAGAAATTCCAAACCTCTATACACTTGTTATAGCTTTATGCGATAATGACGGCAATATTATTCAGACAGTCGGAAAGAGGATTGGCTTCCGCGAGTTTTATGTGGAGGGCGACAGTAAAAATTCCGAGATGCGCATCAACGGGCAGAATATTGAATTTTATGGCGTGTGCAGGGGTGAAGCAGATCCTGCGGGCGGACATCATGTTCCTTACGAGACAATTGTCAAGGATGTGCAGAACGCCAAGCAGTTAAATATCAACGCAATCCGTACGAGCCATTTTCCGCCGGATCCCAATCTGATCGAGCTGGCGGACGAGTACGGGCTTTACATTATGGACGAGGTTAATGTGGAGTCCCACAATGCGCGTACCATGGGCATTCCGGCGGACGCACAGTATGAAAGCGAAAGCGGGAGGGTTTTCCCAGGTAATGACAGACGTTACCAGAATGCAATGGTAGATCGTATGACCAGCATGGTAATGCGGGATAAGAACAATGCGTCCGTTATCATTTATTCCCTTGGAAACGAAGCGGGTACGGATGTTTCCGACAAGCTTGCGCCGGATCCGCAGGAAGGAAACTTCAACCGCATGATCGATGTGATCAAGGCGTTAGACAGTGAAAAACTGATTCATTATCAGGGTTGGGTCGGCAATCAGCGTGTGGATATAGAAGGGACGATGTATCCGGCTCACAATAAGTTAAATCCTGGGGATAAGCCGTTTATTATGATGGAATACCAGCACTCTATGGGAAATACGGGCGGTGACTTTGAAAAATACACGGATGTGTTTGAGGCATCTCCGCGTTTCCAGGGCGGTTTTATCTGGGATTATGTCGATCAGTCCGCTTATACGCCGAAAGATGGCAAGGGCGGTTCTGGACTGACAAGGGATGATTTGTTCTTTGGATTTGACCACAGCTGGAAACAGAACAGTGACGATTACAATTTCTGTGTCAACGGATTTATTTTTCCGGATCGTACGTGGTCGCCGCAGGCATATGAAATCAAGTACTATTATCAGGATTTGAAATTTACGCAGACTGCGGCGCAGGCAGCGGAAAACAAATTTACGATGAAAAACTTTAACCGTTTTCAGAATGCAAATTTCTATGAACTGACATGGTCTGTTCTGGAAAATGGAAAAGTTTTGGAAACGGGGATATTTACAGACGAAGAAGCCGATTTGCTTCCGCGACAGGGCAGTATCGGAGCACCGTCTGTACGGGAACTGACTGTACCGTTTACGGTGACAGAGCCAAAAGCAGGAGCGGAATATATCCTTCAGATTGATTATAAGCTGAAAGAAGATCTGGTCTATGCCCCAAAAGGGTATGTTCAGGGCAGCGAGCAGTTTGTAATGGATATAAAAACAGAAGAGAAGATGGTAGAACTGGATACGTTGCCAGAGCTTACTACGGTAAATGGGGACAAAGAAGTTACCGTTACAGGTACGGCGGACGGCAAAGCGTTTACCGTTGCTTTTGACAAAGAAACGGGACTTATGAGCACTTATCAGGTGGACGGCAAGAACTTGATTTCGAAAGCGCCGGTCGGGTCGTTTTTCAGGCCAGAGCCGGATCAGAATGCCGCAGTTGGCGGAACCGGATGGAAAGACGGAGGGGAAGCCTATGATAAATGGTATGGCCAGGGCGAAAATATGAAAGACGTTACGGTCCACGTAACCTCTGTGATTCCAGAGGCAACTACAATCAGCGTTAAAGCCAGACTGCAGAATGACAGCGAATATGCTACTGAGTATACGGTATACGGTAATGGCTTTGTAATGGTAAATGCCAAATTGACGCCGTCGGAATCTGCGCCTTCCCAATTGGGTGAATTTGGTATGTGGATGCAGGTGCCGGGTGAATATGAGAATATGACCTGGTATGGAAGAGGGCCGAGCGAGACTTACTGGAACCGGAAAGCCGGAAATATGGCAGGTGTATGGAGCGGAAGCGTAACCGATCAGTTTGTGCCGTATGTCAGGATTCAGGAGAACGGCAATAAGACGGATGTGCGCTGGCTGGCACTGCAAAATGAGGAAGGAGAAGGCCTACTGGCCAGCATGGTTTACGGCAGCGGATATACGGGAGATATGCTCGAAGCGGTTGCGCTGCATTATACGCCGGGCGAACTTTCTACGCATCAGTCCGGCAATTGGTATCCATATCAGGCAGAAGCAACGGAAGATGTGAATCTGCGTCTGCTGCTGCACCAGAAGGGTGTCGGGAATGTAACCTGGGCAACAGAGCCCGTCAGCGCGGTAATCAATAAGTCGAATTCTAAGCTGCTGGAATATTCCTATATGCTGATGCCGCTGTCAAAGGACGACGATCCGATGGAGAAATCCAAAGTGGTGATGGGAGAACTTCCAGAGCTTCCGGCTATTACTTCTATCAAGGTTGACGGCAAGGTACTGTCGGATTTTGATCCAAACCAGATGGAATATACGGTTGTGCTTCCATCCGGCTATACAGGAATTCCGGATGTAACTGCGACAGGGCCGTCCACGCTTGATATTTCATGTGCGCAGGCAGAGGCGCTTCCGGGTACGGCGGTAGTGACGGTGGCATATACTTCCCCGGATACGGGTATGGTAACAAAAACTGAATATAAAGTTATATTTGATCCGGGTACCAGAGAGATAGAGCGTCCGCTGAGCAATCTTGTAACGGTTCCGTCGATTCAGGCGGAGACGCCGATGATCCATCCGGGTGGAAGGCTGTTGTTTGCATATTCCGGATATAACGGAATTTATCAGAATACTTCGGAAAAAGGCGCATTGCTGACTACAGGTCCCTCCGGTGGTGAGAAGACCTATGAAACCGGTTTTGCCGGGAATGCGGAACAGATTCTGGATATTGATATCTCTTCTTTGGATGCAATGACATTTTCGGGCGTAGGCGGAATCGACTGGGCTTTAAAAGCAAATAACTCTAAATCTACTATTATATTTGAGGTATGGGCGCATAAGGATGTCAGTGCGCTGACAGAGGAGTATTATAAAAACCCAGACAATATCAACAATGATAAAAACGGAAATGGTACGGCAGATTGGACGGCGTCCGGCTGGACAAAGGTGGCATCGTCTGCGTTAATTACCGGAAATGCAAAAGAACCCAAACACATATTTGACAAAATACCAATGACATATGAGGATGGAGATGCCGTAAAATCTTATGAAGCAATCCGCCTCGTTATGAATGCAAATGGCAATAACGGCCACGATCAGGGAGTATGGGGAGATCCAAGGATTCAGTGCATTACAGAGGAATGGCCCGGCAGCGGTTTTGAAGAACCGAAAGAAGATACCGTAGAGATCAAGGTCAATGGTGTTGCTTTGGAGAATTTTGATCCTGCTGTCAAAGAATATAATGTAAAATTAAGCTATGGAATGGAACTGCCAGTGGTGACAGCCTTTGTACGGGATCAGGGCGGCGTTGTTCCGGTTAAAATTTCTGAAATTACACAGGTGCCGGGTGATGTGACATTATCTTATGACAATGGGGTACCGACAGAATATACGATTCATTTTACAAAAGATGCGGCGATCGAAGGAGAAACAGCTTATCTGTCAGATGTGGTTGAGATTCCAAAGCTGAACGGGCCGGCTTCTGTCAGAAATGGAAATCTCCTGTATGCATACTCTGGCGCAGGGGCGATTTATACAGACAGAAGCGAAGGAAACGGAACGGATACGGCGCTTAAGCTGCAGAATGGCGATACAGCAGAAACTTATGAGCATGGTTTTGCCGGAAAGGCACAGCAGGTCATTGATATTGATATTTCGAGCCAGAGGGCCGGAACTTTCCGGGCTAAGGCAGGTATTGACGCGGCAATGAAACCGGCTGGCAGTACGCAGGGTTCTGAAGGGCCGACCGTACAGTTTGAAGTATGGGGACATAAAAATATTACCCGTCTGGATTACAGCAATACAAATCTGACTGCAGATGGAACGGATCAGGAAGATTTTGAAACAGAAGGCTGGGTGAAGTTAGCGGTATCTCCGGTGATGTCCAATGGAGATTATAACGGTACGTTAGAAGTACAGAGCGGTACCTGTACATTTAATGTTGATCTGACATATCTTGACGGCAGAAACGCAAAGAGCTACGAAGCGCTGCGTCTTGTTATGAATCCGGTCAACGGCAGCAATGCAGACGATCAGGGCGTCTGGGCGGATGCCAGAGTAGATTTTGTGAAAGAAGAAACTCCGATCATGTCTATGCCGGTATTGGATGATGCGAAGATTGTAGCAGATGAAAACGGAGTCAGCCTGCCGATCTTAATTTCTGGTATTGACACAGGCACGGATCGTATGTTTGACATTATGTTTGCAGCGTATGATGCAGACGGCCGTATGGTTGGCTTTACAAAAGAGCATTTTAATGCAAAAGATACCGGGGCGAATATTGATGAAACAATACGCGTGAATTATGATGTGGCAGCAGCTTCGGATGCGAAGCTGGCATTTATGGTATGGATGGATGAAGATGCGGTATCTCCTGTATACGGAGTCTTTACCGGAACCAAAGAGGGCGGATTTGCAGCTGCAAACCTCCCATATATCAATACAATTGCCGAAAATCCACAGGCTTCTTTAAGCATTGATCCGGAAAAGAATACGGTAACAGTACAGGGCAGCGGCTTTACGCCGAACAGTACGCTGACGCTTTATGCGGTATATGAAAATGAAGACATTGCGTCAGTACGCGCAGCTGCCGGAAGGGGGCCGGACTATGTAGCACAGACAACATGTGATTCCGCAGGTAAATTCAGCTATACATATCTGTCTAACTATGATTTAGAGGAAACTTCTATCGTGGAAGCAACTGTTGGAGGACAGGGATTGCAGTCCGTTGTAAAAGCGGTAAATGAAACGGCAGCGGAACAGCCCAAGCTTTCCGTAACGAATCTTGCAGGAGAAGCAACGGTAACTACATCCGTGATGGATTTGTCTGCCGTAGAAGGCCTGTTTATACTGGATGAGAATGCCGGTACGCCCATATACAGCATTGTACCCGGAGGAACAGGAACGGCATCCCTGGGCGAAGACGGGAAGACATTAACTGCGACAAAATCCGGCACGATCCGGATTGGTATGATGACATCACCGACAGCGACACATGCATCCGGTGCAAGAATCATTGCCACGCTGACCGTTGAGATTCCGAAAGCAGACAAAACGGCGCTGCTTGAGGCAATTGCGTCAGCAGAAGGTAAGGAAGAGGCAATATATACACCAGAGAGCTGGGAGGCTTTACAGGAAGCTCTTTTAAATGCAAAACAGGCAGCAGCCAAAGAAGAACCGTCACAGGAAGAAGTAAATGCTGCAACGGCATTGTTAGAAGCGGCGCTTGACGGTTTGGAGGAAGAAAAAATCAAATCATACTACTATCTGACTGCAAAGGTAGATGAAGCAAACAAAATTTATGGCACGAATACGCCAAAGGCAGAAGAATATGGCCTGATTTATCTGGACGCTGCAAATTCAAGCTCCGCATGGGGAGGTATTCATGTCAATGAATATGACGGCGGTGAAAAAACAATGGGTGCGGACGCGCCGATCAGCATGAACGTAGACGGTGCGCGTAAGGTATTTCCACAGGGGTTAAGCGGCAATGCAAATGCTACGATGGTATTTCATCTGAACAATATCCCGGCAGATCGCTTTGAGGGTTATGTTGGAATTGATTATACCAAATCTACGAAGCCCGGAAGAGACGGCGCGCGCTTCTATTTCTACAAAGACAGTGTCAGTGAAGAAAACCTGCTGGCGGACAGCGGCGTGATTAATCAGCCGGATGATGCAAAATTTATGAAGGTAGATTTGACGGGCGTACAGAAGCTGGTGATTTATGTAGATAACAATGGTACGCAAAATGACGACTGCATTGATATTGCAGATGCAAAAATTTTTGTAAAAGTTGATAAGACCGCATTAAATGAAGCAATTGCTCTGGCTGAAAGCAAAAAAGAGAAAGACTATACACCGGAGAGCTGGGAAGTATTTGAGGCTGCCCTTGCTGCAGCAAAGGAGATTGCAGCGAAAGAAAATGCATTGCTGGATGAAGTGGAAGAAGCAAAAGCTTCTCTGCAGCAGGCTATGGACGGGCTGGCAGAAAAGACGCCGGAGCGTGTGAAGACATATTATTACCTGACGGCAAAAGTCGATGAGCCAGGTAAAATATTTGGAACGGATATGCCGGAGTCAGATGAATATGGCCTGATTTATATGGATACTGCTGTTTCCAGTTCCGGATGGGGCGGATTCCACGTGAATGAATACAATGGCGGCGAAAAGACGATGGGAGCGGACGCCCCAATCAGTATGAATGTAGACGGTGCGCGTAAAGTATTTGAACAGGGGATCAGCGGTAATACGGATGCCACTTTGGTATTCGATTTAAGCAGTATTCCGGCAGAGCGCTTTGAAGGTTATGTAGGAGTTGATTATATAAAAGCTGGAAAAAACAAGGACGGCGTACGTTTCTACTTCTATAAGGACAGTGTCAGCGAAGAAAACCTGCTTGCGGACAGCGGTATTATCAAACAGCCGGATAATGCGAAACTTATGATGGTAGATTTGACAGGCGTACAGAAGCTGGTTATCTATGTGGATAAAGTGAGTTCAAACAGCGACGACTGCATTGATATTGCAGATGCAAAAATCTATTTAAATACGCTGGATTTGATGCAGGATATTCTGAACAAGGCGAATGAGGCGCAGATTTTAGCCGAAGATGCACAGACGGCGGCCGAAGATGCAGCCGAGGCAGCGGATAAAGCAAAGGGAGAGGCTATCACAGCACAGACCAATGCGGCTACAGCAGCCAGAGATGCAGCAGGGGCAAAAGATGAAGCAGAACGCGCCAGAAATGACGCGCTGGATGCCCAGAGCAAGGCAGAAAGTGCCCGTGGTGAGGCGGATAAGGCCAAAATAGCAGCAGATATGGCTCAGCAGAAGGCCGAGGATGCGCAGGCAGCAGCCGAGGCAGCTCAGAAGCTGGCAGCTGCGAACCAGTCAGAGGCCAAAAACGCGCAGAAAGCAGCCGAAGAAGCCCAGGCAGCAGCCGAGCTTGCACTGGAGAATGCAGCAAAGGCTGAGAGCAACGCAAAAATAGCAGAAACAAATGCGCAGACAGCGGCAGGCAATGCAAAAACAGCGGAACAAAATGCGAAAGCAGCAGAATTAAATGCCCTGACAGCAAAAGAAGCAGCAGAAGATGCAGTACGCAATGCACAGACATCCGAAACCAACGCATCTGTATCTGCAAGCGCAGCACAGACCGCAAAGGAAGCAGCCGAAGCTGCAAGAAATGCGGCAGAGGGTTATAATGACGACGCCCAGGCAGCAGCCGCTGCAGCAGCAGAGGCACTGGCAGATGCGAAGACTGCAAAACAGCAGGCAAATGCGGCAAAAGAAGAAGCTGTATCTGCAAAAGATGCAGCAGAAAAAGCAAGAGATGATGCTGAAACTGCAAGGCAGGAGGCCCTGGAGGCAAAGAATAATGCAGCATTAAGCGCCACTGCAGCCGCAAATGCAAAAGATATTGCGCTGGCAGCGCAGGCTAAGGCAGACGCAGCAAGCAAGCTGGCAGAAACATATAAAGACGGAGCCGAAGCAGCACAGAACCTGGCAAAAGCATACAGGGACGGTGCACTGGAAGCGCAGAGGCTTGCAATAGAAGCTCAGAAGAAGGCAGAGCAGGCTGCAAAAGAAGCAGAGGAAATATGGAAGAAAGTGCAGCAGGAGACGGCAGAAAAACTGGCCCAGGCAGACCGGAATCTGCAAAAGTCAAAGAATCTTGTAGCAAAACAGAAATTCCGGGCACGCAAGGCAGCTATCCTCTCTATAAAGAGCACAAAGAAAAAACAGGCAAAATTAAACTGGAAAATTGTAAAAGATGCAGAAGGATATGTAATCCAGTACATTGCAGAAAAGAAGTTCAGCAGTCCGAAGACGGTTGAAGTAGAAGTAAAGGGCGGAACTACACAGACGAAAGCCATCAAAAAATTAAAGAGTGGGAAAACCTATTATTTCCGCGTACGTGCTTACAGAACTATAAATGGAAAGAGAATTTATTCTAAGTACAGCGCGAAAAAATCGTTGAAGATTAAATAAGAAGTATTGCAGGGGCTGCCGCATTTTGCGGCGGCCCGTTGCATTTCACAGATCATTTTACAAATTCTTTAGAAAAAAACAAGAAAAGTTCACGATCTCCGTATTGCTTTTAAATCCCCTAACACATATAATATACAGTAACGGCATTTTCATTTGCCGTTTTTAATACGCAGTACAGGGCATATAAACCTGCGCTGTCATACGGAGGAAATTATGGACAATCAGGAACCAAATAAACAAAGCAACAATAACCGCAATAATAAAAATGGGCAGGTGATCATGACATTTATCATGGTATCCCTTTTTGCCCTGTTTATTATGAGCATCGTGTCAAACAAAGTAGGACAGCAGTTCAATCAGGAAATTTCCTATACGGAGTTCTTAGAAAAAGTAGAAGCCGGGGAAGTCGAGAGCATCAAGTATACCGGAACACAGATTAACATTGTGCAGAAGGCCAAAAAGGACGCGTCCCATAAGCCTACGTTTTATACCGGAATGGTCAGTGACGAAGCTTTGATTCCGCTTTTAAAAGAGCATGACGTAGAGATTTTCGGTTACATTCCGGACAATACCTCTACCTGGATCTACAATATTTTAAGTTTTGTTATTCCGCTTGCCCTGGTGTGGATCCTGCTTGCATTTCTGATGCGGCGTATGGGCGGAGGCGGCGGCATGATGGGTGTCGGCAAGAGTACGGCCAAGGTTTATGTGGAGAAATCCACAGGCGTCACATTTAAGGACGTTGCGGGGCAGGACGAGGCAAAGGAAAGCCTGCAAGAGGTTGTGGATTTTCTGCATAACCCCAGGAAATATCTGGATATCGGAGCCAAGCTGCCAAAGGGAGCGCTTTTAGTAGGTCCTCCGGGAACCGGTAAGACGCTTCTGGCGAAGGCAGTAGCGGGCGAGGCGAAGGTGCCGTTTTTCTCACTGGCCGGTTCGGACTTTGTGGAAATGTTTGTCGGCGTGGGTGCGTCGAGAGTGCGCGATTTGTTTAAAGAGGCGCAGAAGCAGGCGCCGTGCATTATTTTCATAGACGAGATTGATGCGATTGGCAAAAGCCGCGATTCGAGATATGGCGGAGGCAATGATGAGCGTGAGCAGACGTTGAATCAGCTTCTGGCGGAGATGGACGGATTTGATACGTCTAAAGGTCTGTTAATTTTGGCTGCTACGAATCGGCCGGAGGTACTGGATAAGGCACTGCTGCGTCCGGGGCGTTTTGACAGACGGATTATTGTAGACCGTCCGGATCAAAAGGGGCGGCTTGAGACTTTAAAGGTACATGCCAAGGATGTTATGATGGATGAAACGGTAGATCTGGAGGCGCTTGCGCTTGCAACGGCGGGACTGGTCGGTTCGGATCTTGCGAATATGATCAATGAAGCGGCAATTATTGCGGTTAAGGGCGGGCGTAAGTTTGTCAATCAGTCTGATTTGTTTGAAGCATTTGAACTGGTGGCGGTCGGCGGCAAGGAAAAAAAGGACCGTGTGATGAGCGACAAGGAGAAGCGGATTGTATCCTATCACGAGGTGGGTCATGCCATGGCGACTGCATTGCAGAAGAATACAGAGCCGGTGCAGAAGATTACGATTGTGCCGCGTACGATGGGCGCATTGGGGTACACTCTGCAGACGCCGGAAGAAGAGAAGTTTTTGGATACCAAAGAAGAGCTTTTAGCTAAGATTACAACTTTTATGGCAGGACGCGCGGCGGAGGAGATTGTGTTCCACTCTGTCACAAGCGGCGCAGCCAATGATATTGAACAGGCGACGAATATTGCCAAATCCATGATTACCCGTTTTGGTATGTCAGAGAAATTTGGTATGATGAGTCTGGTGACAGTAGAAAGTCAGTATCTGGACGGCCGTGCAGCGATGAATTGTGCTGAGAAGACAGCGGCGCAGGTGGATAAAGAGGTTTTGAAAGTCATCAATTCCTGCTATGCCAAAGCCGTGCAGCTCTTGACGGAGAACAGAGAGGTGCTGGATCAGATTTCCGATTATCTTTATCAGCATGAAACCATCACCGGCAAGGAGTTTATGAAAATTTTCCGCCGGTTAAAAGGTCTGCCGGAACCAAAGGAAGAGAATGAGAGCAAAGAGGCAGGAAAAGGCAGGCAGATTGATATTACGATAGACAGCGATAAGGATGGACAGTCATGATATTTCACTTAGAAGAAGAATTGAAAAAACTCCCGGATTTGCCGGGAGTTTATATTATGCATGACAAAAAGGATGCGATTATTTACATAGGAAAGGCCGTATCATTGACAAAGCGGGTACATCAGTATTTTCAGGCCAGCCACAATGAAGGGCTTAAGAAAGCGCAGATGGTGAAACAGATTGCGCGTTTTGAGTATATTGTGACAGATTCGGAGCTGGAAGCGCTGGTTCTGGAATGTAATCTGATCAAAGAGCACAGGCCGAAGTACAATACCATGCTGCGGGATGATAAAACTTATCCGTATATCAAAGTGACTCTGGGGGAAGAATTTCCAAGAGTCCTTTTTGCACGTCATATGAAAAAAGACAAATCCAGGTATTTTGGCCCGTATACCAGCGGTTCGGCTGTAAAAGATACGATTGATTTATTGAACAAGCTTTATGGGCTGCGTACCTGCAGCCGCGTGCTTCCAAGGGATATGGGGAAGGAGAGGCCCTGCCTGAATTACCATATCAAGCAGTGCCTGGCCCCCTGCCAGGGGTATATTTCCAAAGAAGAATATGCAAAGCGCATTGAAAGCGCAGTACGGTTTTTAAATGGGGAATTTGAGGCGATTATGCAGGAGCTTGAGGAGAAAATGACGGCTGCATCCCAGGCGCTGGAATTTGAAAAGGCGATGGAATACCGGGATTTGTTAAACAGTGTAAAGCAGATTGCCCAGAAGCAGAAAATTACGGATGCCAACGACGAAGACAGGGACGTAATCGGAGTGGCAAAGGACGGCGGGGATGCGGTAGTCCAGGTATTTTTTATCCGGGGCGGAAAACTGATTGGCAGGGAGCATTTTTATCTGCGAATTGCCGCAGAGGATACAAGGGCACAGATTTTAACTGTTTTTTTAAAGCAGTATTACGCGGGAACGCCATATATTCCCAGACGGATTATGCTGCCCTGTGCCATTGAGGAAAAGGACGTGATAGAAGAATGGCTGGGCGGCAGACGTGGTGCGCGGGCCTACGTCCAGGTTCCGAGGAAAGGAATGAAGGAAAAGCTGGTGGAGCTGGCTTCTAAAAATGCTAAAATGGTATTGGATCAGGACAAAGAACGTTTAAAACGCGAAGAGGGCCGCACGATTGGAGCGATGAAGGAGATTGCCGGACTATTGGGTTTGTCTCAGGTTGTGCGCGTGGAAGCGTTTGACATTTCCAATATCAGCGGGTTTCAGTCCGTCGGATCTATGGTAGTTTATGAAAAAGGAAAGCCCTGCCGCAGCGATTACCGGAAGTTTCGCCTCAAAAGCGTATCCGGACCTGACGATTATGCGTCGATGTATGAGGTTCTGACCAGGCGGTTTGAACATGGAAAGGCGGAGCAAAGGGAGCTTTTGGAAAAAGGGATGGAAAATACCTATGGTAGTTTTACCAAATTTCCGGATCTGATTATGATGGATGGCGGAAAGGGACAGGTCAATATTGCGCTTCGGGTGATTGAGGAGCTGCACCTGGATATCCCGGTCTGCGGCATGGTAAAAGATGATAATCACAGGACGCGCGGGTTATACTATAATGATGCCGAAATCCCGATTGAAAAAGACAGCGAAGGCTTTAAACTGATTACCCGTATCCAGGATGAAGCGCACAGATTTGCCATTGAATACCACCGGTCGCTGCGCAGCAAGGGGCAGGTACATTCCGTATTGGACGAAATACCAGGTATTGGCCCGTCGCGCCGGAAAGCCCTGATGATACGTTATCCTTCCCTGGACGCGATACGGGCGGCGGATGTGGAGGAGCTTGCACAAACTCCGTCTATGAATTTACAGGCTGCAAAAGCAGTATATCAGTATTTTCATTCGGTTGATGAAGAAAAAGAAGTATGATATACTGATTGGTATAAAATTACAGTAAAGGAGAAAATTTATGGATGGAGTAAGTGTAGCAAAAATTGCCAAAAAGATGGAGCTCAAAAACTTTATCGAAGAAATTGATTTAAAAGAAAAGCGCATTCTCCTCTCCGACGTCAATCGGCCGGCGCTGCAGCTGAGCGGATATTTTGAGTATTTCGATCCGTCCCGTGTAGAGATCATTGGAATGGTAGAATACGCGTATCTGCAGAAAAAAACAGAAGAGGAACGCCAGAAGATTTACGACGAGTTTCTTTCCTACGATATTCCCTGCGTGATTTTCTGCCGCGAGTTTGAACCGGACGCTAAGTTTTTGGAAACGGCTAAAAACAACGGTGTGCCGGTACTTGGTACGGAACAGGCGACGTCTGAATTTATGGCGGGGATTATCAATATTCTTACAGAAGAGCTTGCGCCCTGTGTGACAATCCATGGGGTTCTGGTGGATGTATACGGGGAGGGCCTGTTGATTATGGGCGAGAGCGGCATCGGTAAGAGCGAAGCTGCTTTAGAGCTTGTGAAGAGGGGACACCGTCTGGTTACGGATGATGTGGTGGAAATCCGCAAAATCAATGATCATACGCTGATCGGCACTTCACCGGATATCACAAGATATTTTATTGAGTTGAGGGGAATCGGCATCATTGACGTCAAGACACTGTTTGGCGTGGAATGTGTCAAAGAAAAACAGAACATTGACCTTGTTATCAAGTTAGAAGACTGGAAGAAGGATAACGATTACGATCGTCTGGGATTGGAGGAAGAATACACCGAGATACTGGGCAATCAGGTGGTATGCCATTCGCTGCCGATTCGTCCGGGGCGTAACCTTGCCGTAATCTGCGAAGCAGCCGCGGTCAACCACCGTCAGAAGAAGATGGGCTACAACGCCGCACAGGAGCTGTATCGCCGCGTACAGGCCAACCTCACCAAAAGCAGTAATGAGGAATAAAAATAAATCATAGAAAGAAGAGCAAAAAAATGGAAAACAAAAATGCATGGGAAAAATATCCCGAAGGAGAAGCAAAACAGCAGATTATGGATTTTGCGGAAAACTATCGCAGGTTTATTTCAGAGTGCAAGACAGAACGGGAATGTGTCAGGGAGTTTGAAAAAAGAGCCCGTAAGGCGGGCTTTGCAGAGCTGAAAGATTTGATTGCAGAGGGCAGGCAGCTTTCGGCTGGAGATAAGATCTATGTCAACAACATGGGAAAGGCCATGGCGCTTTTTATCATAGGCAGGGAGGATTTGGAGACGGGTATGAATATCCTTGGGGCGCATATTGATTCTCCGAGGCTGGATATCAAGCAGGTACCGCTTTATGAAGATACGGAGATGGCCATGTTAGACACCCATTATTACGGCGGTGTCAAGAAATACCAGTGGGTTGCGCTTCCGCTGGCGCTGCACGGCGTTTTTGCAAAGACAGATGGAACGGTTGTTCCGGTAAACATTGGCGACAAGCCAAACGATCCGGTTTTTGGCGTCAGCGATCTTTTGATTCACCTTGCGAACGATCAGATGGAGAAAAAAGCATCAAAAGCAATTGACGGTGAGAAGTTAGACGTTTTGATCGGCAGTATTCCTTTTAAAACAGAGGATGAGAAGGAGTCGGCAAAAGAAACGGTCAAGAAAAATATCCTTCGGATTTTGAAAGAAACTTACGGTGTGGAGGAAGAGGATTTTCTTTCGGCCGAAATTGAGGTTGTTCCGGCAGGAGAAGCCAGGGACTACGGCTTTGACCGCAGTATGGTTATGGGCTATGGGCATGACGATCGGGTATGCGCTTATCCGTCCTTTGAAGCCATGCTTAAGGTCAGCAATCCAAAGAAGACCTGTGTCTGCCTTTTGGTGGACAAAGAAGAAATCGGAAGTGTCGGGGCAACCGGCATGCATTCGAGGTTCTTTGAGGATTCCGTTGCAGAGCTGCTTTATCTTATGGGCAGAGACTCCGATCTTGCAGTGCGCCGGGCAATGCGAAATTCCAAGGTGCTTTCTTCCGATGTCAGCGCGGCATATGATCCGAATTATCCGGAAGTAATGGAGAAACGGAACGCGGCTTATTTTGGCAAGGGACTGGTGTTTAACAAATACACAGGTTCAAGGGGAAAGAGCGGATCGAATGATGCCAACGCGGAATATATGGCTGCGATCCGTCATATACTGGATGAACGGCATGTCACTTATCAGACGTCGGAGCTTGGGAAGGTAGATCAGGGCGGCGGCGGCACAATCGCTTATATTCTGGCCAATTATGGGATGCAGGTGATTGACAGCGGCGTTGCGGTGCTGAATATGCATGCGCCATGGGAGATTATCAGCAAGGTGGATTTATATGAAGCGTTGCAGGGGTATGTTGCATTTTTAGAGGAGATTTAAGGCAGCAGTTTTGCCTGCAACAGGCGAATTCCGTAACAGTGGAGCCGATAGGCAATACAGTTGCGATTTAAGCAGACATTAGGGCTGCTGTACTGGAATATAAAAGTTTTCATGCAGCAGCCTGAAGAAATATAATTACATGAAAAGAAGAGGGAAGGGCGGGCGTGGAACACTTACGAAAAGAATTGGAATCGGTATTAGGAGAAGGGCAGGTTTTACAGAATGAGCCGCTTGGCCGTCATACAACATTTCGCGTGGGCGGTTCTGCAGACTTATTTGTTTCACCGGATATTTTGCAGCTTCCTAAGGTAATGGAAATCGTATCGGCATACAATGTTCCGGTGACAGTCATTGGCAACGGCAGCAATCTTTTGGTCGGAGATCGGGGAATTCGGGGCGTCGTGATTGAAATCGGCAGGCGGATGGGGGCTATTTCCGTTGACGGGGAATCTGTAACGGCGCAGGCAGGCGCATTGCTTTCCAGAGTGGCAGGCGAGGCATACAAAAATGGTCTTTCCGGATTGGAATTTGCTGCCGGGATTCCGGGAAGTACAGGCGGCGCAATGGTGATGAACGCCGGAGCGTATGGCGGAGAGATGAAAGACGTTACTGTCAGAGTGAAAGCGCTTTCCGGTGACGGAAACATATTAAATCTGGACGCGGCGCAGATGGACTTTTCCTACCGTCACAGCTGTGTGGCAGAGAGAGGATATCTGGTATTGGAAGCGGTTTTTCTGCTGCAGAAAGCAGATCCTGAGCGTATTTTGAGCAGGATGGAGGAGTTAAAGGAGCAGCGCGTCAGTAAACAGCCGTTAGAATATCCGAGCGCGGGCAGTACATTTAAGCGTCCGCAGGGGTATTTTGCAGGGAAACTGATTATGGATGCAGGTCTTGCCGGTTTTACCATTGGAGGCGCGCAGGTATCCCCAAAGCACTGTGGTTTTGTCATTAACAGGGGAAATGCCAAAGCTGCAGATGTTTTGGCGGTGATACGCCATGTGCAGAAAACGGTGCGGGCGCAGTTTGGGGTAGAATTGGAACCGGAAGTAAGGATGTTAGGAGAGTTTTAGAAAACAGTTTGAATTGTCAGGAGGGGGATATGGTATGAAATTAGTGATTTTAACCGGAATGTCGGGAGCCGGGAAGAGTACGGCCCTTAAGATGATGGAGGATATTGGTTTTTACTGTGTAGATAATTTGCCGGTTCCGCTCGTTGAAAAATTTGTAGAGCTTTCGGAAACCAGCCAGGATGAGCTGCAGAAGTTTGCGATTGGAATTGACGTACGCAGCGGCGGTTCTCTCTCCGAGCTGCATGCGATCTTAAACCATCTGATTGAAAAAGGAAAAGCGCCGGAGATTTTGTATCTGGATGCGGAAGATGCCGTACTGGTCAAGCGTTATAAGGAAACAAGACGCAATCATCCTCTTTCCGGAAAGGAACGCGTGGAGGCCGGCATTGCAAGAGAGCGGGACAGGCTCAGCTTCCTGCGCAAGAGGGCGGATTACATCATTGATACCAGCAGAATGCTCACCCGCGAACTATGGGCCGAGCTGGATAAAATATTTGTAAAGCAGCAGGATTATAAAAACCTGTTTATCACAATTTTGTCATTCGGGTTTAAATACGGAATTCCTGCCGACTGCGATCTGGTATTCGACGTACGCTTTCTGCCCAACCCCTTTTATGTAGAGGGCTTACGGAACAAAAACGGCAATGATAAAGAAATTCAGGAATATGTTTTGCAATTTAAAGAAGCACATACATTTTTGGAAAAACTGACCGATATGGTAAATTTTCTGATTCCCAATTATATTATTGAAGGCAAAAACCAGCTAGTCATTGGTATTGGCTGTACCGGAGGCAAGCACCGCTCCGTTACACTGGCAAACGAGCTGTATAAACAGCTCAGTGTCCGCAGAGAGTACGGACTGAAAATAGAACACAGGGATATTGAAAAAGATCCGTTGAGGAAACTTTAAGTTTGGAAAGCATATGTGGCAGGCAAATGGCTTCCTTAACATTGCCGGATGGCATGGAGGTAATTAAATGTCATTTTCAAGTGAGATAAAAAAGGAGCTTGCGGAACGGATAGGTACAGGCAGACACTGTCAGCTTGCAGAACTTTCCGCTGTTATCAGTTTTACCGGCAATATAAGCCTTTGGGGCGGCAGTTTACAGCTTAAGGCGGATACGGAAAACGAGATGCTGAAAAAAAAATACCGGCTGCTGTTATCACAGCTTTTTCAGATAAAAGAGTCAAAAGAAGTGATTTGTGGCGAGGATGTATTAAAAGTCCTGGAGAGTATCAAAATGTGGGACAAAAAGAATGACTGTTTTGGAAATGCAGAAACCGTAGACGGACTTTTGATTCAGCAGAGCTGCTGTAAGCGAGCATTTATACGCGGCGCGTTTTTGGCATCGGGTTCTATCAGTAATCCCAGTAAAGCATATCATTTTGAAATTGTCTGCCGGACTGTGCCGCAGGCTATGCAGCTAAGAAACACGATAAACAGCTTTAATATGGATGCCAAAATCGTAGCCCGGAAGAAAAATCAGGTGGTCTATGTCAAAGAAGGGGCTAATATCGTAGATTTGCTGAACATAATGGAAGCCCATGAAGCGTTAATGAACCTGGAAAACGTCCGTATTGTCAAGGAAATGCGAAATTCTGTAAACCGTCAGGTCAATTGTGAAACCGCCAATATCAGCAAAACCGTAAATGCAGCTGTCCGCCAGATTGAAGACATCCGCTATATTCAAAGTAAGAAAGGACTGGAGAGCCTTCCGGACAATTTAAAGGAAATTGCGGTACTGCGTCTGGAATACCCGGACGCTCCTCTAAAAGAGCTGGGTACTTACTTAAATCCGCCGGTAGGTAAATCCGGCGTCAACCACAGGCTGCGGCGGATTTCTGAAATTGCGGCAGAGCTTGGGGCTAAATTCAAAGGGGAGGGGATTTTGTGAAAAAACTGCTGTTTATATTTAACCCTCAGGCGGGGAAAGCACAGATTAAGAGCAGGCTTTTGCAGATTTTAGACATTATGGTACAGGAATCCTACGAAGTTACCATATATCCCACTCGCGGAAGAGAAGACGCGTTGAATATTGTGCAGGAGCGGGCAAAGGATTTTGAGCTAATCGTGTGCAGCGGCGGAGACGGCACATTGGATGAAGCGGTCAGCGGTATTATGCGCTCTGGCCAGCACATCCCTTTGGGTTATATCCCGGCCGGAAGCACAAATGATTTTGCCAACTCCTTAAAAATTCCAAGAGATATGATAAAAGCAGCCCAGATAGCCGTCTGTGGCCGGAAATTTGCCTGTGATGTGGGGGCTTTCAACGAAAAATATTTTATTTACGTAGCGGCATTCGGCATCTTTACGGAAGTTTCCTACCGTACCAGACAGGAATGGAAAAATATTCTGGGCCATGCGGCCTATATTCTGGAAGGAGTAAAAAGCCTGCCGGAAATCACCTCCTATTATATGCGTGTGGAATATGATGACGTCGTAATTGAAGATGAATTTATCTACGGCATGATTACCAATTCCAATTCCGTAGGCGGATTTAAAAACATGACAGGAAAGAATATTCTGTTAGATGATGGAAAATTCGAGGTTACGTTGATCCGCTGTCCAAAGAACTTTGCGGAGCTGAACGAAATACTGGCTTCGCTTACAAACCTGATTGATAATACGGATTTGATTTATTCCACAAAGAGCGATCATGTGAAAATACTGTCAGAGGAAGAAATTTCTTGGACTTTGGACGGAGAGTTTGGCGGTAAGGTGCGGGAAGTAGATATATGCAATATACATCAGGCGTTAGAGATTATGGTAAAGAAGAGGTGATGCGTGGGAGTGGAGATAGAGAAGCACATTGGAGCCAGATAAAAACGCGGTCATATGACCGCGTTTTTGTTGACGAGAGCGTATTTTTGAGTATAATATAAAGTACGCGGAGGTGATTGGGTGAGTAATCAGATAAATACGTCGGACGTGGCGGCTTATCTTTCCGAAGTTAAGAAGCTGCTGTCCATGGGAAAATATGATTTTGTTCCAAGAAGGAAAAATATGCAGGCATTGGCGAAAAATGGTCTTACAATCACTGATGCCAAAAATGAGATTTTAGGGTTAGTTGTGGGTGATTATTACAAAGGCCCCAAGCAGGATCTGGATTCGAACCGCCCAGGAGATATATGGGAATTTAAGAAGAATATTGATGGGATGCAGTTTTATGTAAAGGTTAAGATTGTGAAGGAAAACGGAGAAAATATTCTAAAGTGTCTTAGTTTTCATAAGGATGATTTTGTTTAGAAAAGGAGGCGGCGTTGATGAGGAAGTATTGTGAAGAATGTGGAAAAGAAGCTGAAACGAAGATGATAACAAAAAAGGAAGCATATGATGTATGCGGAGAGACTATTGAGGTTGATGCGCAGGTATTGACATGTGCGGATTGTGGAGAAGAGCTTTATTCTGAAGAATTGGACAACGTCACACTGGTTCGGGTTTATAATGAATACCGCAGAAGGCACAAATTGCTTCTTCCGGAGGAGATTAAGAAAATAAGAGAGCAGTATGGGCTTAGTCAGAGAAGCTTCGCCAAATTGCTGAATTGGGGCGACAAGACAATCTGTAGATATGAGAATGGCTCAATCCAGGATAAAGCGCATAATAGTTTGCTGCTTTTCTTAAGGGAGCCGGATAATATGAGGACTTATCTTACTGAGAATGAGGTTGCTCTTAACGAAAGGCAGAAAGATAAACTGCTTTTGATGGTTGATAAACTTAAGCAGAATGAAGAACGTCGCGTGGGAAGGTTCTTTCATCTTTTCTTTACAAAAACGCCATGTGAAGAAAACGGATACAGGGCGTTTGATTATGATAAGTTCTGTGCGATGGTTCTCTTTTTTGCGAACAAAAGTTCAGAACTGCTAAAGACGAAGCTGATGAAGCTCTTGAATTATTCTGATATGATCTTTTACAAGGAAAATGGGATATCAATATCCGGCGTGAGGTATGCCCATTTGCCTTACGGTCCAGTGCCTGAGAATTTTGATATTCTTCTTGGTACAATGGCGGCAGATCATATTGCCCATATTGAAGTGTTCTACGATAATGGATACGAAAAACATCAGGTAATTCCCGATAAAGAGATGACGGAAGGTATTCTCTCTGAAGATGAATTGGCAGTATTAGAGCGGATCTACAATAAGTTTGCAAGCTTTGGATCGGTGGATATTTCCAATTACTCACATAAGGAAAAAGGCTATATGGAAACCAAGAAAGGTGAGATTATTTCTTACGCATATGCAAAGGATATTGAATTGAGCTGAAAATGGCATTTGAAAAATTTTCTGTATTGTGAAACCACAGATTCTATTACCCCAGGTTTGGAAAAACTTCATAAAAACCCCTTTATTTTTGGTAGAAATTAGGATATACTATAAGAAGTCAAAAAAAAGAAAAGGAGAGATAAAATTATGTTAGTTTCTGCAAAAGAGATGCTTGACAAAGCAAAAGCAGGCCACTATGCAGTAGGCCAGTTTAACATCAACAACTTAGAGTGGACAAAGTCCATCCTTGCAACCGCACAGGAGTTAAACTCCCCGGTTATCTTAGGCGTATCTGAAGGCGCCGGCAAGTATATGACAGGTTATAAGACCGTTGTCGGCATGGTTAAGGGAATGATCGAAGAGATGAATATCACTGTTCCGGTAGCGCTGCATTTGGATCACGGCTCCTATGAAGGATGTCTCAAGTGCGTGGAAGCAGGATTTTCATCCATCATGTTCGACGGCTCTCATTATCCAATCGACGAGAACGTTGCAAAGACAACAGAGCTTGTTAAGATCGCACATGACAACAACATGTCTATTGAGGCAGAGGTTGGTGCAATCGGCGGCGAAGAAGACGGTGTAGTAGGCAAGGGCGAGTGCGCGGATCCGCAGGAGTGCAAGTCTATTGCAGACCTTGGCATTGATATGCTTGCAGCAGGTATCGGCAATATCCACGGCAAATATCCGGAAAACTGGGAAGGATTAAGCTTTGAGACTTTAGACGCAATCCAGCAGCTTACAGGGGACATGCCGTTAGTTCTTCACGGCGGTACCGGTATCCCGGAAGATATGATCAAAAAAGCGATTTCTCTTGGCGTTGCAAAGATCAATGTAAATACAGAGTGTCAGTTATCCTTCGCAGCAGCTACCCGCGAGTACATCGAAGCAGGCAAGGATCAGCAGGGCAAGGGCTTTGATCCTCGTAAATTATTAGCGCCGGGCGCAGAAGCCATCAAAGCAACTGTAAAAGAGAAAATGGAATTATTCGGTTCCGTAGGCAAAGCTTAAATTGTAAAAATAGCTAAAAAACTTTTACGAAACAAATAAAAGTTGTAAAAAACAGAAAAAGTGAAAAAATGCTATTGCATTTTAATTCGGTTTCGTGTATCTTATTAGCAAATGAAACGGATATACAAAGACGAACAAGGGTGTTCCACTGGTTGGGATGCCCTTTTTTGTATGAACCGTGGTTAGGAGGAATGATATGGACAAATGCAGTGGATATTATAATGCAGCGGAAATTTTCGGAGAAAACGTATTTAACGATTCCGTAATGCAGGAGCGTCTCCCCAAGAAGGTGTACCAGAGGTTAAAGGAGATTATCCGCGGTGGCAAGGAGCTAGATCTGGCAACAGCCGATGTCATTGCACATGAGATGAAAGAGTGGGCCATTGAAAAAGGCGCGACGCATTATACACACTGGTTTCAGCCGTTAACTGGCGTTACAGCCGAGAAGCATGATGCGTTTATTACGGCTCCTATGGAGAATGGAAAGGTTTTGATGAGCTTTTCCGGAAAAGAACTGATTAAGGGAGAGCCGGATGCGTCTTCCTTTCCGTCCGGGGGATTGCGGGCAACGTTTGAGGCGAGGGGCTATACGGCATGGGATTGTACTTCTCCGGCATTTGTAAGGCAGGATGCGGCAGGAGCCACGCTTTGTATCCCGACGGCGTTTTGTTCCTACACAGGGGAAGCGCTCGATCAGAAGACGCCGCTGCTTCGTTCCATGGAAGCAGTCAATGAGCAGGCAATGCGTCTGATTCGCCTGTTTGGAAACAAGACGTCGCGGAAGGTGACAGCATCCGTCGGACCGGAGCAGGAATATTTCATTGTGGACAGAGAGAAGTATTTAAAGAGAAAGGATTTGATTTTTACCGGACGTACCTTATTTGGCGCAATGCCGCCGAAGGGACAGGAAATGGATGATCATTACTTCGGTACGATAAGAGAGCGGATTGCCGCTTACATGAGGGATGTCAATGTGGAGCTCTGGAGACTGGGCGTATCCGCCAAGACGCAGCATAACGAGGTTGCTCCGGCGCAGCATGAGCTGGCTCCGATTTATGCATCTGCAAATGTAGCGGTAGACCACAACCAGCTGGTCATGGAAACCCTGAAAAAGGTAGCGGGCCGTCATGGTTTGCAGTGTCTGCTGCATGAGAAGCCGTTTGCGGGGGTAAACGGTTCCGGTAAGCATAACAACTGGTCCATTACGACAGACGACGGAATTAACCTTTTAGATCCGGGCGTAACGCCGCACGAGAATTTCCAGTTTCTGCTCGTTTTGACCTGTATCTTAAAAGCGGTTGATATCCATGCGGATTTGCTGCGCGAGGCGGCAGCCGATGTGGGAAACGATCACAGGCTTGGCGCAAACGAAGCGCCGCCAGCCATTATTTCCGTTTATTTAGGCGAACAGCTGGAGGACGTGATAAAACAGCTCATCAGTACCGGTGAAGCCACCCACAGCATTTCCGGGAGCAAGCTTGAAACAGGCGTAAAGACGCTGCCGGATTTTATGAAAGACGCGACAGACCGAAACCGTACGTCTCCGTTTGCATTTACCGGCAACAAATTTGAGTTCCGTATGATTGGTTCTCAGGATTCTATCGCCCAGGCAAATATCGTACTGAATACCATCGTCGCAGAGGCGTTTTCGGAGGCTTGTGACGTATTGGAAAACAGCAGCGATTTTGAACAGGCGCTGCATGATCTGATTAAGAAGAATGCGACGGATCATCGAAGGATTGTATTCAATGGAAACGGTTATTCCGAGGAATGGGTAGAGGAGGCATTAAGACGCGGACTGCCAAATATTACCTCTATGGTAGATGCGATTCCTTCTCTCAATACAGAGAAATCAGTTCGCCTGTTTGAAAAATTCGGCGTATTTACCAGAGCAGAGCTGAATTCCCGTGTTGAGGTTGAGTATGAAACTTATGCGAAGAAAATCAACATTGAAGCCAGGTCTATGATTGATATTGCAGGAAAACAGATTATCCCGTCGGTGATTAAGTACACTACTGTGCTGGCCAATTCGGTGGCTGCGGTTCAAAGTGTCTGTGATGCTGATATAAGCGTGCAGCAGGGGCTGCTTTCTGAAGTATCTGCACTGCTTGCCGAAACAAAAAGCGCGCTGTCCAAATTAGAGAAGCTTGCTGGCCAGGGTATTGTCATGGAGGAAGGCAGAGAGCAGGCTGTATTCTACAGGGATAAAGTAATGTCTGCTATGGCAGAGCTCAGAAGTCCGGTGGATAAGCTGGAAATGATTGTAGATAAGGATATGTGGCCGATGCCGTCGTACGGCGATTTGATTTTTGAGGTTTGATCCGAAAAACTTCCCCATAAAAGGGAGGAAGCCAGGCAACATATGTTGCCTGGCAGAAAGATTATGAAAAATTGTATCTGGTTTTTATGACCATCTTTAATATAAATGTCAGAAGTGAAGAAATCGTGTTCACTGGATGAAATTTTTTTAAAGGTTAGATGAATAAAATGTGAACAATGGATAATATTGGGAAAGAAGGAGGACATTTTTTATGAAGAAACTGGAAATTATCATTAAACCGGAAAAACTGGAGGATTTGAAGGAAGTGCTTTCCACCTGTGAGGTCAGCGGCCTGAATATTGTAAACAGCATGGGCTACGGCAACCAGAAGGGTGTCATTAAAACCTATCGGGGCGCATCTTACAATGTGACGCTGCTGCCTAAAATCAAGGTGGAAACAGTTGTTTCGGATGATGCGGCACAGGGGCTGATTGACAAAATCGTAGACGAAATCAATACCGGAAACTTTGGCGACGGTAAAATATTCGTATACGACGTACAGGATGCCGTCCGGATCCGAACGGGAGAGCATGGAGAAGAGGCTTTGTAGGATTTTTTTGAGGAACGCCGGTTTTATAGGCGATAGGAATACGCAAGTGACGTTATCAATGGGGATAACAGGCGAAGGCAGAAGTGTTTTTGCGCGTTACCCTGTTTTTTTATGCTCAAAATCCCTGTTGACCGGGTAAAAAGCCAAAAATTTATCCGGAAGAAAAAAAGGAGGAAAAAATTATGGATATGAAAGTCTGGTTTTTGATGGGAGCAGCGTTAGTGTTTTTTATGCAGTGTGGATTTGCCATGGTGGAGGCTGGATTTACCAGGGCAAAAAACGTGGGCAATATTACGATGAAGAATTTAATGGATTTCTGCATCGGTACGGTTGCGTTTTATTTGTTGGGATATAATCTTCTCTGCGGGGAAGGAACATTATTTGGGTGGGGCTTAAACCCATTTGCTGATTTTGCTGTGACGGACTGGTCGAACTTCGTATTTAACCTGGTGTTCTGTGCAACGGCGGCGACGATTGTGTCCGGAGCAATGGCAGAGCGGACAAAATTTGCGACATATTGTGTGTACAGCTTTATTATCAGTTTGATTGTTTATCCGGTAGAAGCCCACTGGGTATGGGGCGCGACGCCATGGCTTACGGATATTGGTTTTACGGATTTTGCGGGATCGGCATGTATCCATACGGTTGGAGGCGTAACGGCTTTGATTGGCGCGGCCATGCTTGGGCCGCGGATTGGTAAATATACCAAAGACGGTAAGTCGCGTCCGATTCTGGGGCATAACCTTTTAGTTGGAGCATTGGGCGTATTTATACTGTGGTTTGGATGGTATGGATTTAATGGAGCGGCTGCAAGTGACACGCTGCAGCTTTCACAGATTTTTGCAACAACAACGATTGCGCCGGCGGCAGCAACCTGTACGGCGATGATTTATACCTGGATCAGGAACGGAAAGCCGGATGTGACGATGTCATTGAATGGATCGCTTGCAGGATTGGTTGCAATTACGGCAGGATGTGCAAATGTGGATGCGGCAGGCGCGTTTATTATTGGCGCGGTTGCAGGAGTGCTTTGTACAGCATCCGTTTATATTGTGGAGGATAAGTTAAAAGTAGATGACCCGGTGGGCGCTGTTTCGGTACATGGCGTATGCGGAATTTTCGGTACGGTTGCAGTAGGATTGTTTGATTATACGGATGGATTGTTTTACGGAGGCGGTTTTCGTCATCTGGGAATTCAGCTCTTAGGACTGGGATGTATCATTGCCTGGGTTGCAGTGACGATGTCGATTGTATTTGTGGTATTGAAAAAGACAATTGGGCTTCGGGTTACGGCACAGGAGGAGATAGAAGGACTGGATTCTACGGAGCATGGACTGGAATCCGGATATGCAGATTTCCTGCTGAGGGAATTGCATTAGAAATGCAGCTGCGCAGTCGGCAGTCAGTAAAACAGCAGAACACAATCATTAAAAAGGGCGGCATCAGACCTGTGAACATGGGTCTGTGCCGCTTTTTGATCGTATACCTCTTATTCTGTCAGATACTTCCTGTCCAAATGGTTATGATAGGCAATCATCCCAAGCAATCCTGCGAAAACCTCTGCCATAACCAGAACGGCCGATACATATCCCCACGCATCTCCTAAAAAATTACGTAAGAAATAGCCTGACAGAAAGCAGAGATCCATTCCGGTTCCATATAAAATCCACATGATGCCATGCCTGCGGTTATAACCCCTTACATCTATGATCTGTTCCTTTTTGGGCGGTTCTTTTCCCGACCAGAATCCAACGGGATTTTTACTGTTGAATTGTACGATTCCAATAATAACGACAGGGGCTGTGCAGATAATCAGGATAAAAAGGCCTCCGATCATTTCTCCGATATTCATATTGTCACCTCTTTCAAATGTACTTTGTAATGCTAAGTACATTATAAGAGGGTTGGATATGAATGTCAACAGAAATTTGGTTCTTTCCAAAGTTAGTTGAAAACAGATGATTTTTCTGGATAAATGTGGTATACTGAAAACAGATTATTTATGTCATGGAGGTACCGCATATGGATGAATTCATTAAGCTTTTGGATCCAAGCCTGGATTATGTCAGC
>JAAWDZ010000061.1 GCA_022794015.1 Eubacterium sp.
AAACGTCAAAACCTGTTCCATCAGGTAAAGTGACATCCAGAATGAGCAGGTCGTACTTTCCAATATTCTCGATGCTGTTGAGCGCTTCGGAAACAGTGCGGACAATTTCGGTCTCAAATCCGTTTTTCTTCAAAGAATACTTCAAACCGTCTACAAGGCTTATATCATCTTCCAGCAACAAAATTTTACTCATAGTGTAGTCCTTTTCCACGTTTTGTTCTGCCGTCAACAGGTTTCTTGGCATTTTTGGGTATCAGCCAGATTGTTGCCATTTTTATGGCGCCAGGAATACGCCCGTCAGCACAATAGTAGTTTATCCATCGTGGGGTTACACCCCATTTTTCGCTTGCTTCTTTCAAGGTCATATAGTCCATACTGCACCTCCGATAGTTGTATTTTACTTCTTTTGCTCGAATAAAACAAGCAACAAAATGTAAACAATAAAGATTGAAACTTCTTGCATTAACTTTATTAGAGTGTGTTTATAGCATGTTGAAATGGGGAGGAGTTTATACGAAAGATGAAACGAAATGTTTACATGCAGGTTACCAGCCTAAAAACGCAGTACCGAGAGTTATGCCGATTGTGCAAAGTACCACATATGTTTATGACTCTACGGAAGAAGTTGCAGCAGTGTTTGATGATCCAATGAAGGCATTGATCTGTTCCAGATTTGGAAATCCGACAGTAATGGCGGTTGAAGATTCATACCATAGGTTTCTGAAAGAATATTCGCAGTAGTAAAATACCCTGATTCTTACTATGATTTTACTACGTTTCATGTCCTTAACTTGCCGCGTTTTGCCGCGTTTTGCTTATTCTGTGACAAATTTAACAACCTTTAAGCAAAATTTATGGTAGACAAAACGAAGCAGAACATCGGGCCTTTTATTATTCCTTTCAGTTGATAATATTCCGAAAATAAGATACCCTATTGAGGGAAGAGAGGTGCGATATTGAATTATCTGCTGAAAAGTGAAAGCCCGGATGGGAAAAACCAGAGCGGTGGCTATTCTGTAAGCCGGGGGACGATGGATGGGTTCCTTTCCTATAAACGGCATCGGGCGAAGAACATTGCTATCGGGGTGGGGCTCTGAACGGAAGAGGAACCACTGTAGGAGATAAGAGAAACGAAACTTTTTTGAGAGCTGGTTCGTATTATTAGAGAATGGCAGAGATACAACCATTAAAATAATTGATGACAATGGAGGATTTGAAAAATGAGCGTAAATGGAATAGGGCAGAGTTATTATCACAACAATGTATCAACGAATAAATACAACAGGAGCAGGGCGGGACAGTTCTGCCAGCAGAAACAGGCGGCAGAGGCATCTGTACCCGAAGGTGCAGGGCAGAATGCCAATGTGCAGGATATATATGACGCACTTAAATCAACTAATCCATTAATGGGGCAGGATGAAAACACCGTTTCAAATGACAGCGGCCTGACCACATGGTACAAAGGCAAGGCACTGGGAGAGTGGGCGCTGACAGCACCAAAATATACAGATCCGGCAACGGGCCTTTCATGGTATGTTATAGACGGCAAACAGCCATATATGACAGGGGAGGATGCCGAAAAATTCTGGGAAATGTGTAAGGAGACGGGAGAATTTCCGGTGAAAAAATTTGCGGAAATGACGGGAATGATACAGTATCTTGATGATAATACGGTTGTATATGTGGGTGATAACGGTTCCGTGATTAAATCAAAGGACGGGAAGGAACTGGAGATTGACACGTCATCCATGACTTATGATATGATCATGAATATGTTCAGGAATCTGCCCAAAAGCGGGAACTACTTTGACAGCTCATATTGGCAGAAGGCTATGTTTTCTGCAGAACAGTGACGCTTTACATATTCAGATTGGCACAGCGTAGCTGGAGAATTCTGCAAATTGATTTTAGATTTCTACCACTGGCTGCATGAATGTACATGGGGCTATATGGAACGCAACTAAGGGTTTTGATATTGTTTGGGAAGGTGGCATTACTTCCGGTCTGAAAGCTGTTTCGAGGAATAGACAGAATGTGCTTAAGCCTATAGACTTTATGGCAACGCTGCTGGAAGGGAAAGTGAAGTATCAGAAACTGCCGTATGGCAACAGCGATTACATAGAGTTCTACGATAAGAACGGGGAAATGGTGGCGACTTATTCCAACAATGGGTGGACGATGTATACTGCCAATGCGGAGGCTTCTAGGCAGACGGAAATGTGCATGATTTATAATGAGGCATGGGGAAATGCAAAGAGAGGGATTCCGCTGGCGGGTGAAGAAGCGGTGAGTGTGGAAAATATGCAGAGTAGTTTTGATGCCAAAGCATAGCAGGAAATAAATCTCATGGCTGTGTATTCTGAATAAGCCGCAGCCTGACAAGGCAGAGCAGGAGTTCCGGGAGATCGGGGAGCAGGTATCCCTGGTACATCGTCCAATAAATAACTGACATCTTCGCTTGTCTATTTTCCCGATAGCATATGCCAAAAATCCTCAGCGCAGCCCGCTACGCCTACGTTTTTGGCACATACTCTCAGAAAAATATCCTGCGCGAATATATCAGCTATTTATTTTACGCTGTACCAGTGTTCCTGCAAAATAGGAAAAGGAGACTGAAATGGATATAACAGGAATAGTAAAAAGCCGTCAAGCGGGCAGACAGAAGTTAGAGAAAGCATCATCTAAGAAGGAATGGAAGCTGTCGGATTCCCTCCGGGAGAAGATTATGGTATATGCGAGGGAGGATGCGGCGCAGAACGTCTATATGGGGAATAAGTTCCTCGCCCTGCGGAAAAACGAGGTTGCCAAAGTCGCGCCGGACAGAGCCGCACTGATGGGGAAACTCAATCAAAATATGGCGGATATGGAGAAGATACGGGAGGCGGATGAGCGGTGGCTGCATATCCTGTTCGGGGAGCCGTATGAGGCTAAGTTCCAGTCAAAAGGTATGGGCTCTGCCATCCATGTGTATGACGAAAACGGTGATGAAGTCCTTACATATACGGCGGGTGTGGGCTGGCACGAGAAGGAGTCAAAGGCAGAAACAGAAGTACATGGAGCTTTAAAGGCTGCCTACTATAATGCGTTCCGGGCGGCAAGGCAGGAGATAAATGCCGGGGCCGTGGAAGCGCAGGGCGGCTTTGATGCCAGGGCATAAAATTAGAGTACAAGGGTTTTTTCCGGGCAGCCGGGTTCGTTAGCATATGTCAGCAGGCTGTAAAGATACGGATGGGAGGAGGGCTGCATTCTTTGTTACACTTCCTTTGAAACAGTCAGATTGATAAAAAACTTAGAAAAATCTAATGAAACGATTTATACGGTAAAAGAGCCAGAGGATTGACCTCTGGTTTTCTTTTGCATTGTTGCAAATCCCAAAAATAAAAACCAATCTCTACAAATTTGGAAATCACATCTCCTACTCAGGGAGCGATGATTTATGTTATTATCAGGTATCTTCGGGGAAAGTCTGTTGGATGAATTTTTTGGCTATCCGCACCAGAGAACCCATTTCCAGTCCCATGCGTCCCAGATGATGAGGACAGATGTTAAGGATTTGGGAAATGTTTATGAGATGACCATGAATCTTCCCGGTATAAAAAAGGAGAATGTAAAGGCAGAGTTGAAGGATGGATATCTGATTAATCAGTGCCACATCAGCTTCCCAGAAAGATGAAAAAGACAGTGACGGAGTATATATCAGGCGGGAACGTTACGCAGGCGCCTGTAGCAGAAGTTTCTATGTAGGGGAAGATGTGAAGCAGGAAGATATCAAAGCTCGGTTTGAAGACGGTACTTTGAAACTGCAGGTTCTGAAAAAAAGAAAGAAGTGGTTGTGGAAAATCCAAATTACATCGCTATTGAAGGCTGAGGGATTTTTTGCACAACAGACAGGCTATTGATATGGATACTTTTCAGTATCCATATCGTTTTTTGCGGTTAATTGTAGAATGTGTTTGTTGCAAGAGAAACAATTTTTTTAAGAAGAGGGCTTGGTGAGCTTTTCTTAAAAAAGAGGCCGTAGGATAAAGGCTCGCTGTCCTTTAAGGGAACAGAACAGATATCTGAGTTTATAAAATTCATCTGTGGAAGGACGGAGCAGCCATAGCCGGCTCTTACAAGCGTGAGAAGTACCTGCAGATTTTCGCACATGTAGGTGGATTCCGGTAAAATGTGCTGTGAAATCTGATTTTGCATTTCCGCGGCACTGGAAGGTATCGCATAGGAATTACAGACAACGATATTCTCCAGATATAATTCCTCTTTTGCAAGTTCAGACCTGGCAGCATAAGGATGTGTAGCGGGAACGATACAGCATAGCGGTATCTGTAATAATTCTTTATAAATCGTGTCGTTTTTTATTGGGATATCATCCTGAAATCCAAACAGCAGATCCAGTTCATCCTGGTAAAAAAGATTTAGGATAGACCTGTGAGGGATTACTTTCAAAAACGGATAAAGTTCAGGCATTTGTTTCCTGCAGGAGTTCAATATTTTGCAAAGCAGGTCCAGGCTGGCTTCGTTATGGCATCCGATGGTTAGCGTCTGCATATCTGCGCTTTGGTGGCGCTTTAGTTTCTGTTTGGCAATCTTTAGCCTGCCCATAATATTTTTCGCATCTTCCAGAAAGCTGATCCCGGCAGGGGTAAGGGTGACTGTCCTGGTGGTACGGTGGAGAAGTTTTGTTCCCAGTTCATCCTCCAGTGAATGGATCTGCCGGGAAACGGCTGACTGG
>JAAWDZ010000062.1 GCA_022794015.1 Eubacterium sp.
CTGTCTGTCCTTTGAAATTTTTACAGAGGTTTGTTGTTTTCAAAATCATATCCATAATCATCATGTCCTTTCATTTAATTCTATCAATAGCATAAAGGATATTTTTGAAGATTTCATAAAGAAAATGGAATTTTGACGAGAAAGCAAAAGGACAAAAGGAATTATTTAAGCCAATATATAGAACTATGTAGATATCCCAAAAGAAAGGTAAACAGTAAAATGTAACAGGGCGCAAGGAGGCAATGAACTGCTCAGACTTTTTACAGGGGAGCAGGAGCGGCTCTGAACGACAGAGGGCTACCAAAATAATGGAGGAGATTAAGAAAATGAATGTAAATGGAATATTCCTTTGTTGGAAAGGTTTGGACGAAAGAAGAACGGATGCAGTCGGTTGATAAGAGACATATGTGGAAGATTTTTGAAGGTATTCCCTGTCAGTATCAGAAAGGCTTATTGTATATGGACATTTTGACATAGTCTTTATCCTTCGTGTACAGATATTTAGATAGAACTATTGCACCACAATTTTAAACTATCAGAAAATTTTTTTGTTCTACTAGGAATTTTTTTTGCAAATGACAATTCCTGTCTATACCGTTTGCTATAATATCATGGAAAGAAGTTTTGGATGCCAAAAAAATATTACGAAAGCAGCCTTTTGGGTGCGGTGGGTAAAGGAAAGGAGCAAACGGAAGATGAATAAGAAGTTTGTAGAAGAATATTATGATTTAAAGTATCCGGATACATATATCGAAACAGCAGAAGAACAGGATGAGAAATTTAAAAGCATGGGGCAGGAGGTGATGCTGTTAAAGGGGCAGGTGGAGGATGTCATGGGAAAGCAGGGAAAAGAAGCCCTGCGCCTCTGTGAGAAGCTGTTTGAAGCAGAATCACGGTATAATGAGCTTCTCGTGCGCCTGGCTTATCTGCAGGGCGCCAGGGACAAGGAAAAAATGCTGGAATAGGGGAAACCTTTCATCTGGTATGATTTAAAAGTCGGTGAAGCACACGTTTTGTAGGCCACGAGATGGAAAAACAGCGCCGTACACTTACGCAGATATTGATGGGATTATTGAATAACGACTTTGAATTTGAAGCTGTGGAGGAAGCGGAGTCGGAGTCGCCCAGGGAAATGATAGGTGTTCCGGATATGAAAGACGAATTGCGCCGTCCAATGATGTTGTTGGTAAAAGCAAAAAAATAGTAGAAGAAACTATTAATTTGTGTTGCGTTTTAACGGAATTAGCGTTAAAATAAAAATGTATATGCTCAATCTGGAAGATGATAAAGGAATTTATATCTTTTATACCATAAATTTTTAATATTTAATCATAAGTCCAAAAAATTCTAAAATAATTAGCGTAATTCTTTTTTGAGACCTTTTGACCCCAGAATCATATAATATATAAAAATCAGACAGAAAATGTAACAATTCAGGCAGGTCTGTGTATTCACTATGCTGACCGTATTAAAATACAGAATCTGGCTCAGTCTGATTGCACAGCAATACTGAATGACCGGATATGTAAAAGGGAAAGTATTTGAACTAGGGAGGACAGAGCAGATGATAAGAACAGATTTACTGGCCAGCGGCCAGATTATTTCCAGGAATCCGGTTTTAGGCGCATCGAGGGATATAAAAAGAAGCTATTTTTCTTGCCTGAAAAAATATATCCGCCTGGGCGGGTGGGAAAGGCGTATGTATGTCAAAGCTCAGCTGCATGAATATGCGGAATTTTTGCTGGGTGGCGATGATTCCGGGGTGGGATTGGACGGAAAGCCGCAGGAGACACTGGAAAATTATCGGCATTTGCTACCGATGGATATAGCGGCTGTCCTGGGCTATCAGAAGTCGGAATTAACATCCCGTGAGATCGAACAGGTTACGCGCCAGATTGCGGAGGACTTTCATTTGGATCAAAAAGAACAGGACAGAATCACCCGGCTTTTCGCGGCGATGGCGGGGGAAGCGGAGCTTTGGAATGAGCTGGCAAACGTTTCTGTCTGTAAAATGTATGACGAGTATCTGGGATGCGTGATGGAAAATCTGCGATTTATGGGTGAAAAGCCATACAGAATCCTGATTACGGCGACGATGAGCGCGGGCAAATCGACTTTAATCAACGCGCTGGTCGGGAAAAATATCTGCGCGGCACAGAATATGGCCTGTACCAGCAACATCAACCTGGTGATTGGAAAAGCCTTTGACGATGGGCGTTCTTATGAATATTCTTCGATCCAAAACGGGCAGGAGCAGAAGCTCTATTATAATAAACAGGTTTTAAGCGCCTATTATGACGGCGGGCTGGGGGGAAAACGTTTCGTGATCTATGATTCTCCGGGAGTGAATTTCAGCGAAAATACAGAACACAGGAAAATTACAGAGCGTTTTATAGAAAGCAAAGAATATGACTGTCTGGTCTATCTGATGAATGCAACCCAGTTGGGGACGAATGATGACGAAGTACATTTGGAGTTCGTAAAGAAAAATATCGGCAGAAAAAAGATCCTCTTTGTGATCAATAAGATTGACACCTTCAATTCGGAAGAGGAAGATATGGGGAGGATGATTGAGGGGCAGAAAATCAGGCTGCGGGAAAAAGGCTTTCCGGATCCGGTGGTCTGTATGGTTTCTGCAAGAGCTGCACTTTTGGCCAAAAAGAATCGGAAGGAACAGTTAGGCCGTGTGGAAATCCGGGAATTACATAACTATATGGATAAATTTGAAGTTATGGGGCTGGATGCTTATTATGGCAGGAATTTTCAGGGGATCGACGTGCCCGATAGCAGTCAGGAGGAAACGCAGTTATTGAAAAACTGTGGAATGGCCTATTTGGAAAACACAATCGCCGCAGTCAGCACGGGGACGGAGATCTGGAGCACGGGGGCGGACATGAATTTGCGTAAAAAGCATGCGTCTTGGAATAAGAGCGACAGACCTGTGTCCGGAAGCGAGTGCCAAAAGCCCGTGTCAGTGTATGTGCTGGGTGCTCCTTCTTCAGGAAAATCAACGCTGGTTAATGCAGTGGACTGGAAAGAACGGCTGGCTTCCAAAACGGATATCGGCCCGGCGACGGTTACGGAGGTAAAAGAGAAAAACAAAGAACGGCTCTCTGAAATTTTTCATGATGAAAGAGCTGTGATTTTATATGTTTTGAATGGCAGAAAGCAGCACAGGGCGGGAGAAGATCCATTATTGTCTGATATAGTGGAATGGATGAAGGAAGGTGACAAACAGATCAGAGACAGAGTTTTCTTTGTTATGAGTAAGATGGATAATTATAATGGGAGGTATAGCCTATATAAAATTTTAGGGATTAAAAATTATTTGGCTGCCTATGGAATGAAAGACGCCAGGGTTTTTCCTGTTTCTGCATATGTGGCGCAATGTATCCAAAGGGCGAATTTCAAAAATGGTTATGAGTTGATGCTGAGAAGTGAGGGGGATGGGAAGTTTGGAGGCATAGGCTCTCCGCTTACGAGAGATCAGGTGATCGCATGTGAATTTCTGGATCTGGAACAATATATCACGCTTCCCCCTGACGAGAAGAAAGAACTGGAATATCGACTAAGCCTGGCAAAAAATAACGGTGATATCAGAGCACAGGCGTTAATCCATTGTGGGATAGAACCGCTGGAGGCAGCAATCAAAGCATATGCAGACAGCATATACAATGATAAATAAAAAATAAATGTACAGAGGAGAGAGACAAATGGCACAGGTATATGTGAAGTACAATCCGTACCGTATGGAGACACAGATTGAGGTAAATGGAAAAGCGATTGCAAGCGACAGTATTCTTAAGCTGGTCAAAGGAAAAAGGCTTCAGGAGTGGATTGGGAAATTTCCCAAGATGCTTGTAGACGAGCTGCATACGCTTGATTTTGAAATTGAATTTTATGGCATGGATCTGGATTGGGATGATTTTGAAGACGCTTTTGAGCAGGCAAAAGAGGCGGGCTTGATTAAGAGTCTGAAGCTTACATTTACGGAAGGAAAGTCAGACGAAGATATTACAGAGAAAGTGGTGCAGGTATTTGAAGATTTGCAGAGCGGCCCGGTAGAGGATTTCAGGAATCCCAAATTGATCCAGTCGTTTCAGAGGATCCAGAATAATATTTTCCCGATCAATGTCATTGCAACGATGAGTTCCGGGAAATCGACACTGATTAACGCGCTGCTCGGAAAAAAGCTGATGCCTTCCAAAAACGAGGCCTGCACGGCGACGATTACGGAAATTCTGGACAATGATGCAGAGCAGTTTGAAGCAGTCGTTTATGATGAGGGCGATGTGGTTTTGCGGGAGGTTTCGGATTTGACGTATGATATTATGAATGAACTGAATGAGGATGAAAACGTCCATCGGATTGCAGCGGAGGGCAACATCCCGTTCCTGGACGCAAAAAGCACAGCGTTAATGCTTGTGGATACGCCGGGGCCAAACAACTCGCAGAACCAGGCACATAAAAATACGACCTACCGGGCGATCAACAATGATTCGAATAATCTGATCTTATATGTATTAAACGGGACACAGCTTAGTACAAATGACGACGCGGCGTTATTGTCCTATGTTTCAGAGCAGATACAAAAAGGTGGCAAACAGGTCAGGGACAGATTTCTTTTTGTCGTAAACAAGATGGATGGCTTTAACCCACAGGAGGAAGATATCGGGAGGGCGATTGCGGCGGCAAAAAAATACCTGGCTTCCTATGGCATTGAAGATCCGCAGATTTTCCCCTGCTCTGCATTTACGGCGTTGAATATCCGCACCTGCCTTGACGGTGTCGATATCGACAATCTGACCAGGAGCGAGGAAAGGAAGCTGCCCCAGGCGGCAAGGGATACGCTTCCAATGATAGACAAATTTATCGAATATGACTCCATGCATCTGGAACAGTATACGACGCTTGCCCCCAGCGTGCAGAAGGAACTGGAATATAAATTAAACCAGGCCAGGAAGGACGGCGATACCAGAGAACAGGCGTTGATCCACTGCGGTATTTATTCCATCGAAGCGGCGATCAAAGCATATGTGAAAAAATACGCCAAAACGAAAAAGGTAAAAGATCTGGTAGAGTCGTTCCAGGAGGTTTTGGAAAGTACGGAGGTATTTGCCAAAGCAAAGGAGCAGGTGGCTGCGGATGAACAGGCGGCCAAGGAGTGCGCAAAACGGGCAGAAATTATAAACGAGAAGATTGCGGACGGAAAGGAAGCAAAACTGTTTAAGGATCGGATAGACGGGCTGGATCCGATGCCGGCAATTGAGCAGAAAGCACAAGAGCTGAAAGAGAACGCTTCAAAAAAAGCGAGCCGTATCTTTGCGCCATATGGTGATAAAATTACAAACAGGGATGAGGCCAAAAGGCTGGTTGTTCAGTTTGCTGTGATGGGTTCGGATAGTACGGCAGAGCTATCAGTGGAGCTGGAAAGTGTGATCAACAGGGAAATCATAGAAACTGGGGAGAAAATGCTGACAGAATACCAAGAGAAGCTGATGAAGTTTGATGAAGCTGTTTCTGGCCAGAAGCTGGATTTTGGCACGGCAGACCTGATCCAGGGTGCGTTAAATGATATGAAAGCGGATGCAGCGGGCTGGAATTCCGACAGTTTTGCGTCGGAAACGGTTGATGATGTGGGCGAAGTGTCGCATGAAGAAAAATCTTATTACGAAAAAGTAGGTCAGGAGGCAGAGCAGGTTGCAGACGGGACAGAGCGGGTAAAAATAGGGACACGGAAAGTCTGGAGTGGTACACGAAAGGAAAAGACAGGGACCCGGAAGGTGAAAGTCGGTTCGCACCAGAAACAGACAGGAACCAGGACAGTACGCAATCCGAATAAGAAAGGAATCGGGGGATTTTTCAAGTTCTGGGAGCCGAAATATGTAGAAGAAGCAGTCTACACGACGGTAGACGATTATAAAGATGAAGATGTCTATGAGACGCGCGACGTGTATAAAGATGAAGATGTTTATGAAACAAGGGTGAAGTATAAGACAGTTATGAGGGATATTTTTGAAGAGCGTACGGAAAAAATAGAGAAGTTTTCCGTGGAAACGTCAGAAATACAGGCCAGCCTGATCGGAAGGTTCAGAGATAATCTGGATGGAGGAATCGACGACGCACTTTATTATGCCAAAGATCAGGTCGATACGATAAAAAAACAGTTTACAGGGATGTTTGATGAGCTGGACAAACTGATTCAGAAAAAATATACGGAATTGCAGCAGTGCGCAGAGGATCAGAAGAGCAGAGAGGCTGAGCTTGAAAAGAATCGTAAGCTGCTTGCTTGGATTGAGTCGAATAAAACGGAGATCGACGGGATTTTAGAAATTTAAAGAAATGGACAGGAGGGAAACCGTATGCTTTCAGGAGTAAAGGAATGCATAGAAAAGCAAGATATAAGAGGACTCAGATATATATTCGTAGATAGCCTGGATGTGGATCCGACATTTGAGAAATACAAAGCGGATTACGAATACTGTAAAAATATAAAAGGCCTGTTTGATCCATATCAGGAAATGACGCCCTTGTGGCAGGACGAACACAGGTGGAACAGGGATTACTGGAATCAGTTAAAGAAAGATCTGATGAAAAACTATTCTTTGAAACGCTTTGAGCATATGAGGAAGGTCGCGCCCGTCGTCTATGCTGAAAAGGTTTCCAGACTGCTTGCAGAACGGAAGGAAGAAGAACGGAAGGAAGAAGAACGGATTGTGGAAACAAAAAGGCAGCTTGCGCTGGAAAATCAAAGATTGGAGGAAGAACAGAGGAAAAAAGCCCAGAAAGCAGCTCCCGTGGCTGCACGGGCAGTTTCTCCCGCGGGGGATGCAGGCAGGCCGTCCGGTACGGTCATCCGTGATAAAAATCAGGAAGAAGAGGAACGGATTGCGGAAGCAAAAAGACAGCTTGCGCTGGAAAATCAAAAATGGGAGGAAGAACAAAGGAAAAAGGCCCGGCGGAGCAGGGAGGAAGCTTATCAGCCCACGGAAGAAGAACAGATAAGCCGGGCGGGGGAGCAGACAAGACGTACAGAAGCGCCTGCACATGTGACAGCAAGGCAGACGGCGCCTGCAGGAGACAGCGAATCAAAAAAATGGCTGGGGATTGTGATTGGAATCGTAGCGGTGGCAGTTATCGTGATCATAGTATTGGCAATCATGTAAAACCACAATCCCCGAATTCAACAAAACCCAAAAAAAAGGGACCCCTGTTTTATTTAATTTGTGTTACAGATTCTGAACAGTACGAGCTTTCGGAAAAAAAGGGCTGGCTGCGGCAAATAAATAAAAAACAAAACAGGGAGTATGTATATCAAAGAGTCACTGATGAAAGAGAGAAGAAAGCAATAGAGGACAGAAGTGTAAACTGGAAGTCAATAGAGGACAGAAGTGTAAACTGGAAGTGTCAAACGGGCAGTAAATATTTTATTATGGTACAGTGTGACGCAAAGGAGGAACCTACCTGGCATATCAAAATAATAGAAAGAAGATACGCAAAGGTAAGCTTATTGGGAAAAATAACTGCCATAAATGAAAAATACTGGCTTTATTATACGAGGAGGAACAAGAGATGAAATGGGAAGGTGGTACAGACAGTTTTGATTTTCGGGAAACAGCCCGCACACCCGCTGCATATGAAAGCAAGAAAGCTCCTATAGCCGTATCGGATCCAAGGCCGTTTCAGGAAGCGGCGCCGGAGCAGATGAATCTGGAGCTTTTACAGAATAATCTGGGGAACTGCCTTTCAATCATTGATGACGAGCTTATGAAGGGCTATGTGGACAGGCTGGCGGCGCTCCCCATTCTGCCGCCAGACGAACAGGCAATCCAAAATCTGCCGGATATGTATTTTTTTAAGATATCAGAACTTGTCTATCAGGAAGAGGAATTTTCCATTGATAAATTATCCATGGTATTTCATGCACTGTCGAACAGACCATGTACTTTGGCGATGATGTTAAAAAGCGACGGAGAACAGACGGATTTTTATCTGGGAGCTAGGCCGAACGGTTCCAATTCTGCAGGTACGCTTTTTCACATGTTAAAGCAGAGCCTGCTTGGCTTCTTTCCGGGAAGCCGGATTACCGAGTATTACGACGAAGACAGGAAGCGGGATATGCAGGCTATGAAAATGGGAAGTATATCAAGCGTTACCTGTGTAGCCGATTATAAGCAGGAACATGAATTTATGACAAACAAAGATTTTATCCAGGGAATGGAAAAGTTTGTCTATGCAATGCAGGGAAAGGAATATACCGCGATTTTTATTGCAGACAGCTTAAACCGCGACGGCCTGCTGGCCAGAAAGCGGGAATATGAGCAGATCTATACGCAGATTTCACCCTTTGCAAATATGCAGATCAATTTTACGGTATCCGACGGAACCAGCTCCTCGGATGGGAGCAGCAGTGGACGGACGATAAATGCTTCCGTTACCAGAACCAAAGGGACGTCTGAAACTGTATCAGAAACCAGGACCCATACCGACGGCTCCAGCAGGACAAGAGGCGTCACTGCAACCGATACCGATACGCATACGGACACCAAATCCAGTGCGGAGGGGACGGTACATACCGCCGGATCTTCTGAAGGTGTAAACAGTACGGTGACAAATGGGGGCAGCATAGGAGTGAATGTCGGAGTACATGCGGGGGCGGCTATTGGTGGGTATGCCGGTGTGAGTGCGAGTTATAACCGCTCAACCGCCAATGGAACAAACCACATGGATTCCGTATCGGATTCCGTGTCCAAAACGCTGACACACGGGTTTAGTGATTCGCATGGCCACAGCGACAGCAAAAGCAAAACATATGGGACAAATAAAAGCGACAGTACGGCAAAGAGTACAGGGACAGGCGCCAGTCAGTCGGATGCCCATACGGCTGGGGAAGCGTTCAGTCTTGTAAACACGGCTACATTGACTAACACGTTTGGAACATCGAGGGCCGTTACGTTAAACGCACAAAATATGACGTTAAATACGGTGATGCAGAGGATTCATAAGCATCTGGAACGGATTGAAGAATGTGAAAGTTTCGGTATGTGGAATTTTGCCGCGTATTTTACGGGTGAGACGGCTGCAGAAACCGAAACAGCGGCCAATACCTATAAGTCTGTTATGGCCGGGGAGGATAGCGGTATTGAGTGCAACGCGATCAATACGTGGAATGATGACGCGTCGATCGCCCTGCTGGCGCCGTATCTGCAGAATTTTATCCATCCGCAGTTTCTATACCATGGATTTAGTTACGATGCTAAGCGTACTGTTGCAGTCAATCCATCGGCATTAGTCAGTACCAATGAGCTGGCTATCCATATGGGGCTTCCCAGGCGTTCTGTACGCGGGCTTCCCGTCGTGGAGCATGCCCAGTTTGCGCAGGAAGTCATCCGGAGAAAACCGTTCGGAGATAAGACTATTTTCCTTGGAAGGGTGTACCATTTGGGCCAAAGCACAGCGGCAAACGTCCGGCTGGACGTAAACAGTCTGGCAATGCATACGTTTGTAACAGGATCTACTGGTTCCGGAAAATCGAACGCCGTATACCATCTGCTGGCGGAAGTCAGGAAAAAAGGGATTTCGTTTCTGGTTGTAGAACCAGCGAAGGGGGAGTACAGGAATGTTTTTACGGATGTTAAGTGCTTTGGTACAAACCCACTGGCAGGAGAAATGTTAAAGATGGATCCGTTTTCATTTCCAACAGGAGTCCATGTACTGGAGCATATCGACCGGATTGTTGAAATTTTTAACGTATGTTGGCCAATGTATGCCGCTATGCCTGCGGTTTTAAAAGAATCCATAGAAAAAGCTTATGTTTCGGCTGGCTGGGATTTGGATTTGTCGGTAAATGAGAAAATAGAAGGTTTATTTCCAACATTTGACGATGTGTTAAGGGAGTTAAGGGACACGATCCATACGTCGGACTATGCGGAGGATACAAAGGGAGATTATATCGGAGCGCTTTCTACCAGGCTCAAATCGCTTACAAATGGAATCAACGGCAGAATTTTTGTGAGCGATGAAATGGATCTGAAAGATTTATTTGACCGGAGCGCCATCATAGACATAAGCAAAGTAGGGTCAATGGAGACAAAGTCTCTGATTATGGGGCTTGTGGTACTAAAGCTGCAGGAATACCGAATGGCGAATGCGGACGGAATGAATGTGCCGCTACGTCATATTACCGTTTTGGAGGAAGCCCATAATCTTTTGAAAAAGACGTCTACGGAACAAAGCTCAGAAGGCTCGAATATGGTTGGAAAATCTGTAGAAATGCTTACCAATGCCATAGCTGAAATCCGGACATATGGGGAGGGTTTTGTCATTGCGGATCAGGCGCCAAATTTATTAGATACAGCAGCAATCCGCAATACAAATACAAAAATTGTGTTCCGCCTGCCGGAACGTGTGGATCGGGAAGTGACCGGCGGCGCGATTGCATTAAAGGATCCACAGTATGATGAATTATCAAAGCTTCCTACGGGAGTTGCCGCTGTATATCAGAATGATTGGCAGGAAGCAGTGCTGTGTGCGCTGCCAAAATATGAAGGGTATGGCGATACGCTCTGTAAAAAACAAGAAGTGGTTCCATCCATCAGAAGGCATCAGGAAGAAAATGATAAACTGCTGCATATGCTGATACAGGCCAATCTGCCAGAACAGGAAAAAGAAACGGTAAAACGAAAAATCCGAGATGCAAATATATCCGCAAAAATCAGAAAGAATCTGCTGCTGAATATAGATACCAGGAATACCTCTTATGAATGGGCTGTAGCGGATTTTATCAAAAAGAATTACGACCTTTCAGATGTATTCCGGGGAACCGGACAGGAACACTGGTCCGATTTAAAACAGCTATGCGGCATCATGACAGCAAATCTAAAAGATGAGTTTGCTGGATTCTCTTCCGATGAAATGTTAAAAATTATGTACTATATCTGCAGGGTACAGTATGAGCAATACCCTGACTATCATCTAATTGAAAAATTAAGAGTCGCTTACCTAAGAGAGAAGGTGTTTTAAATGAACCTGAATCATATCAAAGGAGATCTTCCGGGCAGAATGGCCAGACCGGAAAAGAATGTGCAGCCATTGTTTCAGGATTCGGTGCGGAAGGAAGGGATGGATCTGCCGATGACAGAAGGCTGGCATTTTTCTGAAGACAGTATGAGGAATCGGCCAGACGGCCCACAGTGGGATGAAGCAAAATATGATTTATTTGAGGATGATTTGGCGGATAAATCAAAAATGGAAGTTGACGATAACGGGACGCCTTATCGCCTGGATAAAAATCTTCTGCCGGAAAGTCGGTACGAATTGAACGGGTATCGTTATGAAACGGATGAACTTGGGAGAATTGTTTCTGCAGAAGGGAAACTTCATTTAAAAGACCGCGAAGAGCGTCTTCCGATCCGGGATTCTATAGAAGATATAGGAAAAGGGGATCAAAGGGAAGGGGATGACCGCGGGCATTTGATTGGGGATCAGTTTGATGGAACAAACGGTCTGGAAAATATGATTCCGCAGGATGCAAAAATAAACAGGATTGATTTTAAAAACTTTGAAAATGAGCTGGCAAGGGAAGTAAAGGCCGGAAACCATGTGGAGCTGTCAGTTAAGCCGGTATACGATGGAGATTCCAGGCGTCCTTCCGCTATTATAAGTACTTACTGTATCAACGGAGAGCAAAATATGAGAATATTTCCAAATGGAAAGGAGTGATCATTTATGGATGTCATATTTCAGGATATATTTGATAAAATCCTTGCTTTTCTTCCGCAATCATGGAAAAAGCTGGCTTTTTATGCAGCTTATTTCAATGGAAGCTACTCCATGAAATTTTATGTGATCCGTAACGACGGGACGTGCCGGGACTGCTTTCATCTTGGCGGAATTGACCAGATGCAGCTTGTAAGGCTGTTTATGGAAATAGATAAAAGTTTGGGGGCAGAAAGGGAAAAAACAGAAGGGCCTTCCAGATGGAATGTAATGACGATGGTCGTCTGTTCGGACGGTACGATGAAATCAGATTTTGATTATACAGAAATCGGTGAAAATTTTACCGTGTATGAAAATGAGTGGAAAAACCGTTATTTATAAGCTGGATTGGAAATCCCTCATATTCCGCGGATTTTGCAGGATGTCGTACCACAAAAAACAGTGTATTTTTAGACCTTTTCCAAGATAGTGTCAACGGTTCTGGCATCCTTTTTGTGTGTAATGAAAAACATTGTTGTGGAGTGTCAAAAGATGTGTTATAATCTCAAACGAGCAATCGTGTTACAGGGTGCGTTGACCTCATTCTAAAAAGAATGGAGGTGATGCTATGAAAAAGAGAAAACATAAGAAACATAAGATTCATATTTCTCTTATGGAGTTGCTGACTTTTGGCATATTCCTTTTAGCATTGCTTACATTCGTGTTTACGTTTTGTAAGTAATCATACATAGCAAAAGCCACCCTTGTACTTTGGTCGGTAGATGGGTGGCATTGCTATCTTTTATCAAACGGTCAACCCCTTGTGGGCGGTTGCTCTTTGCTTTGTGTCTATACTATAGCATATCTTAGGTTTGATTGCAAGAGCCAGGGGTTAAAAGAATCAGGATTGAGAAATACTTTGATAAGCTGGCAGAAGCACGTAAATGGTTATCAGAAGCGAAATATGAGGATTTACATGGAGATATAAGCAGTTTTGCGGATATGACAGTGGATGCATGGTTTAATTACTGGATTAGTGAGATTAAGACTAAAACAGTGGTTGGAGTACACTTAGCAGCTATAAAGACCGCTATAATAAGAATACTTCCTGAAAATGAATTTCATGCGGAGGAAATCAAAGAAATATACCACCTCAGATGGGGAATTGAAACTTCTTTCTGTACACTCAAACACACGATAGCCGCCGTGAATTTCCATGCAAAAAGCAGGCAGATGATCACCCATGAGATATGGGCGAGACTCATCCTTTTTAATTTCTGCTCCTACATAAAAGGGCAGGTCACATTTGAGAAGCAGAAACGGAAGCATATCCACCAGGTTGATTTTTCGATAGCATTCAAGACCTGCCGCCATTTTCTACGGCTGCATTCTGGGGAAAAACCACCTGATGTGGAAGGCCTGATCACTAACTGACATTGGGAGTGAACAGTAACAACTGTTACGGAATCCGCCCATTTAAAGTTTGCCATACGGCAAAGGGGCAGATTCCACTCCAGCCTTTACGCATTCTCACGGACTTTGCAGCAGGTGCAAAGTCCTGGACTGAACTGTTACCAAAATGCCCCAAAAAAATCGAATTAAATATTGACAAAGCGCCCCATATCACGTATTATTTAAGAGTATGCCGCACAGTGAGGTTTAAGATTGCAGAAAATGCAGCACCACAACTGGCGAGTAATGATAATAGGAGGTGCCATATGTACGCAATTATAGCAACAGGTGGTAAGCAGTATAAAGTATCCGAAGGCGATATCATTACCATTGAAAAGCTTGGTGTAGAAGCCGGTGAAAAAGTTACCTTTGATCAGGTAATCGCAGTATCGAATAACGGACTCAAAGTAGGCGATGCCGTAGCGAATGCAACGGTAGAAGCTTCTGTCGTAAAAGAAGGCAAGGGCAAGAAAATCATCGTTTACAAGTATAAGAGAAAAACCGGCTATCACAAGAAACAGGGTCACAGGCAGTTGTTCACCCAGGTAAAAATCGAAAAAATTAATATGTAGCCGGGAAAAGCGCAGCTATGGTTTTTGTAACGGTATTAAAAAATCAGAATGAACAATATATTGGCTTTGAATGTATCGGACATGCAGGTTATGCAGAAGCGGGAGAGGATATTGTATGCGCAGGAGTTTCTGTACTTGTCATCAATACGGTAAATTCTCTTGACTGTTTTACCGAAGAAAAGTTTCGGACAGATATTGATGAAAAGACCGGTCGGATTGGCGTGCATTTCCGCCGTCCGCCAGGACATGACGCGAAACTTCTGATGGATTCGCTGATTCTGGGCCTGCAGGGGATACAGGAGAATTATGGAGTCGGATATATTACTTTGGACTTCAAGGAGGTGTAAGATGATGTTAAATATGAACTTACAGTTTTTTGCACATAAAAAGGGAGTTGGTTCTACAAAGAACGGCCGTGATTCCCATTCCAAGAGATTAGGTGCAAAAAGAGCAGACGGTCAGTTTGTAAAAGCTGGAAATATTCTTTACAGACAGCGCGGTACCAGGATTCATCCAGGTGTTAACGTAGGTATCGGCGGCGATGATACCCTGTATGCAAAAGTGGATGGCGTATTGCGTTTTGAGAGAAAAGGAAGAGACAAGAAACGCGCATCCGTTTATCCAGTTGCCAGCAACGAATAAGAAGTGATGATAGACCCGACTTTTGAGCCGGGTCTATTTCTATGACAGCATTTTATAAGAAAGTATTATAGCAGGAAATTGTTAAATTGAGGTGGAAATGATGTTTGCAGATCGTGCAAGGATAATCATTAAATCAGGAAAGGGCGGAAACGGCCATGTCAGCTTTCGCCGGGAAAAATACGTTCCGAACGGCGGACCGGACGGCGGAGACGGCGGTAAGGGCGGAGATATCGTTTTTTTGGCAGATGATGGGGTCAATACATTAAGCGACTACCGTCACAAACGCAAGTTTTCGGCACAGAACGGACAGGACGGCGGCAAAAAAAACTGTCATGGCAAAAACGGGGAGGATCTTGTTTTGAAGGTTCCGCATGGAACCGTGATTAAGGACGCCTCTTCCGGCAAGGTGATTGCAGATATGTCCGGCGGCAATACCAGGCAGATCATCTTAAAAGGCGGCAGAGGCGGACAGGGAAACCAGCATTATGCCACGGCGACCATGCAGGCGCCCAAATATGCCCAGCCGGGACAGGAAGCCATTGAGATTGAAGTGTTATTGGAGCTTAAGGTGATCGCAGACGTCGGCCTCGTTGGATTTCCGAATGTAGGAAAATCTACACTGTTGTCCAGGGTAACTAATGCGCAGCCTAAGATTGCCAATTACCACTTTACGACATTAAGCCCCAATTTAGGCGTCGTAGACTTAGACGGGGGCAAGGGATTTGTCATTGCAGATATACCAGGACTGATTGAAGGCGCATCTGAAGGAGTCGGCCTGGGACATGAATTTTTGCGTCATATTGAACGCACCAAGGTCATTATTCATATGGTAGACGCAGCTTCTACGGAAGGCAGAGATCCTGTTGCAGATATTTATGCCATACAAAAAGAAATGGATGCTTATAATCTGGATTTGCGCAAGAAACCACAGGTGATTGCCGCAAACAAAATGGACGCCATTTACGATGGAAGTGAAAACGAGGTTTTAAAGAAGCTGGAGGATGAATTTGAAAAAGACGATATAAAAATTTTTCCGATATCGGCAGTCAGCGGAAAAGGATTGAAAGAGCTTTTATACCACGTCAGCGGGCTGTTAGAACAGATGGATGACGTGCCAATTGTTTATGAACAGGAATACGATCCGGCACTTTCTTTTTTCAAACAGGAATCTTATACTGTGGAACAGGCAGATGACGGCGCATTTGTTGTAGAAGGCCCTAAGATCGAAAAGATGCTTGGCTATACTAACATTGATTCGGAAAAGGGTTTTGTGTTTTTCCAGAAGTTTTTAAAAGAACAGGGGATTTTAGAAGACTTAGAGGAACGTGGAATACAGGACGGGGATACTGTCCGCATGTACGGGCACGAATTTGATTATTATAAATAAGAGAGGATTTTATATGTTAAACAGCAAGCAAAGAGCGTATCTTATGAGCATGGCAAGCAAACAGTCTGCGATTCTCCAGGTGGGAAAGGCCAGTCTGACCCCGGAAATTATTACCTCTGTAGACGCTGCATTAGAAAAACGCGAATTGATTAAACTATCTGTATTGAAAAACTGCTTTGATGATCCGAGGGAAATTGCTGAAACAATTGCAGAAAGAACCCGTTCACAGGTTGTACAGGTGATCGGTAAAAAAATCATACTTTTCCGGGTATCCAGTAAGAAACCGGTGATCGAACTGCCAAACTAAAATCTGTCAGAGCCAGTAAGGAGGCAACAGTAAATATGAACAGGAAACAGCCAGGCCGAATTGGCATTATGGGCGGTACGTTTGATCCCATCCACTATGGACATCTTTTGATTGCCCAGAGCGCTTTAGAAGAATTTGATTTGGATCAGGTTATTTTTCTGCCAACCGGGAGATCTCCCCATAAGCCGGCAAATCAGGTAACAGAACCGGATATCCGCTGCGCGATGGTACGGATTGCCATTCAGAATAATCCGGCTTTTTCCATATCTACTTTAGAAGCCGATAATTCAGAAATAAATTACACTTACCTGACGCTGCAAAAATTAACCCGGATCTACCATAATACACATCTGTATTTCATTATGGGGGAGGATTCTTTAGACGATTTTCCAATGTGGAAACAACCGGCAGATATTTGTCGGATAGCATCTCTTCTGGTTGCTGTACGGGATGACAGTACAGAAGGGATTGTAAAAAAAATCAGCCATACAAAAGAAATATATTCGGCGGACATGCATCTTTTACATGCACCTGTTTTTTCCGTATCTTCAAGAGATATCCGGGAACGCATCCGTAATCAAAAAAACGTACGTTATATGATTCAGGAAGAAGTGGAAGATTTTATCCGAAAACATTCTCTATATATGGAGTAGGACAGTGATTATGATTTCAGAACAATTAAAAAAAATCAAAAAAGAACTTAAAAAGGAATTGGACAAGAACCGCTATCAGCATACATTAGGCGTAATGTACACGGCTTCCTGCCTTGCCATGCGCCACGGCGGCGATATGCAGGAAGCTATGTACGCAGGTTTACTGCACGATTGCGCGAAATGCATTCCGATAGACAAACAGATACATCTCTGTGAAAAAAATCATATTCCAATTCGCGATGTAGAGCGGAAAAATCCGCATTTGCTGCACGCGAAGCTGGGAGTTTTTCTGGCAAAATCAGAATATGGCATCAAGGATAAGACGATTCTTCATGCAATTGAAGTGCATACAACCGGCGCACCCAATATGGGTCTTCTGGATAAAATACTGTTTGTTGCAGATTACATTGAACCGCATCGGGACAGAGCTCCGAATCTGACAGAAGTTCGGACGCTCGCTTTTACAGATATCAATGAAGCGGTGCTTCGGATTTTGTATGATACCATATATTATCTTAATCAGAGAAAAGGTTCCATAGATTCCATAACATATGATACATATCAATTTTATAAAAAACTGCTAGACAGATAGGAGGGAAAATGATGGATTCACGCGAAATGGCAAAATTAGCCTGTGAAGCGCTTTCCGACAAGAAAGCCGGAAATATTCAGGTCATTGATATCGGAGGAGTATCCGTTATTGCAGACTATTTTATCATTGCAGACGGTGAGAATCAAAACCAGATCGAAGCTATGCGGGATGCAGTAGACGAATCCCTTTATAAAGCAGGAATTCAGGTAAAGCAGGTAGAGGGAAATAACAAGTCCACCTGGATTTTGATGGATTACGGCGATATTATCGTACATATCTTCTCGAAAGAAGACAGATTCTTCTACGATCTGGAACGTATCTGGAGAGACGGAAAGACGATTCATCCGGATGAATTGTAGCATGAAAGAACGGGGCTATCGGGAAATTTGGTATTTCATATTTTCCGATAGCCTCTTTTTAGATTCTGAATATAAAATTATATGCTTAAAACAGACGAAATACACCAAAAACAACGCCTAAAACCGATACTTCGTCTGTAATAATCGGTTCCATAGAATCATTCTCAGGCTGAAGTCTGTAGTGCCCGTCTTCTTTATAATAAGTCTTGACAGTAGCAGAGTCATCCAGAAGGGCAACCACCATATCGCCGTTCGACGCAGTAGACTGCTGACGGACAAGTATCTTGTCGCCATCAAAAATACCTGCATTGATCATACTGTTTCCCTTGACACGAAGCATAAATACATCCTGGTTAGGAACGAATTCCGTCGGAATCGGAAAATAATTCTCAATATTCTCTGCTGCGAGAATCGGCTGTCCGGCAGCGACACTTCCGATTATGGGGACATTGACGACCTCGCGCCGGATCAGATTGAACGTATCGTCCATAATCTCAATAGCCCGCGGTTTTGTCGGATCTCTGCGGATATAGCCGTTCTTTTCCAGAGTTTCCAGATGCGAATGAACACTTGAGGTAGACTTTAAATGTACTGCCTCGCAGATTTCACGAACAGAGGGCGGATAGCCTTTTTTTAAAATTTCTTTCTTGATATATTCTAATATTTCACTTTGCTTTGCAGTAATCTTTCCATATGCCATATGAAAAACCTCCTATTAGTTTCTGTCGGATATTAAAATCCATTTATATCATAACATATTTTCCTCCAAAAAGCAAACGGATATTCCGAAAATTTGTTCGCAAATTCTATTGACAAACGTTCGTTCTGACTATATAATAAAACAAACAAATGTTTTCGAACTTTTGTTCTTTCGTCTGGGGAGGGATTTTATATGAGAAGAATTCAGGATATGGTAATATGCAGAACAGGATTTTTCCAATATACGCGTCAGTCAAAGTGGCTTTTTATGGTCGCGACAGTTGTTATCACAGCGATTTTACTGTGTAACGTGAGCGATATATCAGGATTTTCCAGTGATTCGGCAAAGGAAAAGTCTTATAAATATTATACAAGCATTGTCATCCAAAAAGGGGATAGTCTGTGGAGCATTGCGGAAGAATATATGACAGATGAATATGACGGAATAGAAGAGTACATTTGGGAAATTCGCAGAGTTAATCACATTTGCGGCGACAGGATATACGCAGGGCAATATCTTGCGATCCCGCGTTATATGTCAGAATTATAATTAAAAGGAAAATCTCCGGCAGATACTTCATTTCTCCCCGGTCTAAAAACAACCCGAAAATAAAGTCACACTATCTTTTTTTCGGTTATTTCTTGTCTTTTATCTGGAAACAATATATAATAAAAACCGGAGGAGAGATTAATTTTATGTTAAGATTTTTCTATGTAATCATTATGAATCTGTTCCGAGCTCCCTATATTATCCCCAAAATGCGCCGGGAATCAGAGCATCCGGAGAAATATACCGAAGAAGAGCGTTATCGGTTGGTCAAACATGTGATCCGTCTGATGAAGCTCTCCGGAAAAGTCCACACCAAAGCATACGGTACAGAAAATCTGCCGAAAGAGGGCGGATATATCATGTATCCGAACCATCAGGGCAAATACGATGCGCTTGGCATTATTTATACACATAAAACCCCTTGCTCAGTTGTAATGGACAAAGCAAAATCCAATACGATTCTGGTAAAAGAATTCATTGATCTGGTACAGGGCAAACGTTTAGAGAAAGATAATGTCCGGCAGGCGCTTACCATCATCAATGAAATCGCAAAAGAAGTACAGTCAGGGAAGCGTTATATTCTGTTTCCGGAAGGCGGTTATGAGTTCAATAATAAAAACAAAGTGACTTCCTTTAAGCCTGGCAGTTTTAAGTCAGCAGTCAAAGCAAAAGCTCCTATCGTCCCTGTAGCTTTGATTGATTCCTATAAAGTATTTAACAGCTTCCATTTTGGCAAAATCACGACACAGGTACATTTTTTAAAACCCATTTTTTATGAAGAATACCAAAATATGAAGACGAGCGAAATCGCATTATCCGTACAGGAGCGTATCCAGCAGGTATTAGATATCTATGCCGTTTAAGATCCCTGTTTGTTTTCCCGCAGCCGTACCATCTTTGCTGCCTGTCTGCGCCGTTCATCTGCCTGCGCTGCATAGTGCTTTCTGGTGGTATTGACATCCTTATGTCCCAATACATCAGCAACCAGATAGATATCGCCGGATTCCTGGTACAGATTGGTACCGTATGTACTTCGCAGCTTATGCGGCGTAATATTTTTTATCGTGGTCACCAGCTTTGAATACTTTTTTACCAGATTTTCCACGGCCCGGACACTGATCCTTTTTCTCTGCATGGACAAAAAAAGAGCATTTGTACTGCCTTCTAAAGCCAGAATATGTTTTCTTTCCTGCATATAATCAGAAAGCGCTTCGGCGACTTCTTCCCCAAAGTAAACAATTGATTCATAGCCGCCCTTTCTGTGTACTTTGACGCCGTTATTTTTAAAATCAACATCTGTAAGATCCAATCCGACGCATTCGGACACACGGATGCCTGTCCCAAGCAGAAGCGTCAGCATGGCGAGATCGCGTTTTTTTGTCTGGGTATGATAGGACTTTTGACGTTTGGTCAGGTTTTCACCGGATTCCACCTCATCTAACAGAGACGCTACTTCGTCAACATCCAGACGAATAATATTTTTTTCGTGCAGCTTTGGCATTTTCACAAGCTCTGCTGGATTGGTAGCAATCCGTTCTGTACGGAAAAAGAAATTATAAAAGCTTCTGAGACAGGCCAGCTTTCTGGAAATACCGCGTTCATTATTGGTGTGTTCGATATCGTCCTTCACATAGTATTTTAACCAGTGCAGATATTCTTCAATATCCTGGGATTTGATCTGATCTAAAATAGTAAGCGGAAAATCCCGAATATCCAGTTTTTGGCACCATGGGTTATTGGCATGCATATATTCAAAGAAAATACCAAGGTCGTAGGCATAGGCAATGCGTGTTCTGGAGGAAGTTGTAGGTTCAATACCAATGAAATACTCTTTGCAGAAATGCGGAAGCGACTGCAGAAGCTCGCGGAGCTTTAATTCGTTGTCAATCGTGATTTTTTCATGATAGGCTTTTTCTTTCATGGAGAAATCTTTCCTTTCATTATGATTGTTTTTGATAGCTTGTTACAGTATATATTGATTATAAACCATTATTAAAATAAAATCTATTGTCAGATAAAAATTTAAAATAACAGAAAAGGAGTTAATTGCTGTTCACACGCCACTGTTCCGCGAGGTGTTTTTTCACATTTTGTGCGGAAATACCCGAGTTTTTCAACGCGAAATCGCATCTTTTTTTGCGATTTCTGTACATCGCGAAGCGTGTTACTGGTCACGGAGTGAACAGTAAAAGGAGTGATATACTATGCGTTTTTTAATACAACGTGTCAATCGTGCAAGAGTAGAAGTAAATGGACAAATTACCGGACAGATCCAGAAGGGATTTCTGGTCTTTATCGGTGTTTCCGGACAGGATACAACAGAAATTGCTGATAAATTAATCAAAAAGATGACAGGGCTGCGCATTTTTGAAGATACAGACGGAAAAACCAATCTGGCCCTGAAAGACGTTGGCGGCAGCCTGCTTTTGGTGTCACAGTTTACTCTTTACGCAGATTGCAAAAAAGGGAATCGGCCTTCGTTTGTACATGCCGGTGCACCTGAATTGGCAAATGAACTGTATGAATATATCATTGCACAGTGCAGGGCTGTTGGTATGGAGACAGAAACCGGAATTTTTGGCGCAGATATGAAAGTGGAATTGGAAAATGACGGGCCGTTTACTGTAATATTGGATTCAGATGCGATTTGAGTTGATACAGGCAGATTGTAAACCTGCCACAAAGTCTGTACAAAGGATTTTGCGGCAGGTTTTATCATGCTACTCTGATTTCAATCATAACTATTCGTTAAAGTTGTCTTTTGCGAATAGTTTGACTACTTCTTTCCCAGACTCTCCCGAAAAGCCAATATGATATCCACACAGCCTTCCACGCCAATCCGTCCACTGTCCAGGGTAAGATCGTATCCTCTGGAATCCCCCCATTTTTTACTGGTATAATAATTATAATAGCTGGCACGCCGTTTATCGTTTTTGTGGATCAGATCGCGGGCTTTATTCGGCGTCATTTTCATTTTCTTTGCAATTTTCTGGGAACGGTAATCCATATCCGCATGTATAAATATATTGATACAGTTTGGATTGTCTGCCAGAGCGTAATCGGCACAGCGTCCGACAATCACACAGGACTCTTTTTCTGCAATCTTTTTAATCGTATCAAATTGCGCCAGAAAAACTTTGTGGTTTAACGGCATATCTAAAAAAGGTGCTGAAGAATAACCACCAAATGAATATGTGTCCATAACGAGTGAATATAAAAAGCTGCTTGTCGGTTTCTCGTCATGGTTTTCGAAAATTTCCGCACAGAAACCGCTTTCTTTTGACGCTTCGTCCAAAAGCTCTTTGTCGTAGCATTTGATATTCAGCCGTTTTGCAAGTGCCGTACCAATGTCTTTTCCGCCGCTGCCAAATTCTCTTCCAATTGTGTAAATATGATTGTTCATACGAATTCCACCTTTCTTTATTGTCCGTTTCGTAACCGTTTTTCAAGCTGTTTAAAATATTCCGGTAATGGCGCGTCAATTTCCATATATTCTTCTGTTCTGGGATGGAGAAACCCAATTGTCATTGCATGAAGCGCCTGACCTTTAAGTTTATAAGGATTTTTGGAACTGCCGTATACCATATCTCCAAGTAAGGGATGCCCAATACTGGCCATATGCACACGAATTTGATGTGTTCGGCCGGTTTCCAGACAAAATTCCATATGTGTAGTATTCTTCCACTGCTCTAAAACTCTATAATGCGTCACAGCCGGCTTGCCGCCTTTTGTTACAATCGCCATTTTTTTTCGTTCTATGGGATGGCGGCCGATATTTCCTTCTATCGTACCGGATACCTGATGCAGATTTCCGGACACAATGCCGCGGTAAATCCGTTTGACAGAATGTTCTTTTATCTGCCTGGCAATACAGATATGACTTTCGTCGTTTTTACAGATAATCAGAGAACCTGTGGTATCTTTGTCAATTCGATGGACAATTCCCGGACGTATCGTTCCGTTGATTCCCGAAAGACTGTCTTTACAGTGGTACATAATGGCATTGACCAGTGTGCCGGAGGAATGTCCGGCAGAAGGATGGACTACCATCCCCTTAGGTTTATTGATAATCAGAAGATCCGCGTCTTCATATAAAATATCAAGCGGAATATCCTCCGGCACAATTTCACTTTCTTCGGCAGGAGGAATCGTTACCGTAATTGTCTGAGCCGATTTTAATTTGTAATTTGCCTTTACAGGCTGCGCGTCGACGGTTATCTGGTTTTCCTTAATCAGTTTTTGAAGATAAGAACGGGTCATATCCGTAAGTCGGTGGGACAGATATTTGTCCAGGCGTACTCCGATATCCTGTTCTGTCGTTGTCAGTGTAATGTTTGCCATGTCAGAGATATCCTTCATCTGTCAGTTTTTCTTCCAAAACAGAAACTGTTTTAAAATAAAGTCAATATCCTCTTCATTATAATAAAAACAAAATAAAATGATAAGGAATACAGTTGCTGTGGAAACATAAATATCTGCCATGTTAAATACCGGAAAATGAATCAGTTTAAAATAAAAGAAATCAATTACATAATCGTTGACACAACGATCGATAAAATTTCCAAATGCACCGGGAATTAAAAGTATTAGCAGTAAATGCATATAAAAATAATGCTTCTCTTTCGGAATCCGGATATACAAATAAATCAGTGCAGTTAAAGTAATCACAGTCAATACAACAAATAAATATTTCTGTCCCTGCAGAATACCAAATGCGGCTCCATGATTTTCCAGATAATACAATTCAAACACATCCGGAATAACAGAAATGGGAGGCTGATTTTTTAAATGGCGAACGGCAAGGTATTTGGTTGCCTGATCAAACAGGACAAGAAGAAACATAACAAGTATTCCCGCTAATGATAAGAAAAACTTTTTTTTGGAAATCTGCTGCATCTGATTACTCCTCTTCTCTCCTGCCGCCTTCTTCGGGGTGCGTATCTAATATGGAAGAAATTCCTGACAATATCTGCGCATCGCTTAAATTGGGATTGATATATGCGCAGCCAATGGCTTCCAGTAAAATGAATTTTATCTTCCCTGCATTCATTTTCTTGTCGGCTTTTGTGGCTCTTAAAATTTCATCTGCGGTTAATCCCACAATCTGATTTGGAAGCCCAAAGTATGTTAAAGTATCAATGATACTGTCACATTCACTGCCGCTGATATGTCCCAGATTGCGAGATATCTGACAGGCGCCAGCCATACCGATTCCGACACACTGGCCATGGAACAGCTTAAAATCCGATAATGTCTCAACCGCATGCCCAATTGTATGTCCAAAATTCAACAGAGCCCGCTCTCCTTTTTCCCTGGGATCGCGTTCCACTACACCGCGTTTGATCAGGCAGCTCTGATAAATCATCTCTTCCACTACATCTGGCTGTAAAGCCAGAATCTCTTTGTGATGTTTTTTCAGCCACCGGAAATACTCGTTGGATTTGATTAATCCATGTTTTAAAATTTCGCCCATTCCGGAAACAAACTGTTCTTTGGGCAGTGTACGGTGCAAAGAAAGATTCATATAAACCAACCTGGGCTGATAAAACGCTCCAACCATATTTTTATAATTGGAAAAATCAACACCGGTTTTTCCGCCAATACTGCTATCTACCTGTGACAGCAATGTCGTTGGAATTTGAATAAAATCAATTCCCCGCAGATAAGTCGCCGCAGTAAACCCGGTCAAATCGCCTGCCACACCACCGCCAAATGCAACCAGAATATCATGGCGGTCAAAGTGATGGAATATCAGATGTTCATATAATTTCTGTACCGTGTTCAGATTCTTCTGCTCCTCTCCGGCCGGAAAACAAAAAGAGGTTACTGTATCAAAGCAGGTGTTCAGTACGCCTTTTAATGCTTCCAGATGCAGGTCAGCCACATGGATATCTGTGACAATGCAGATCTTCTGATCGTGCTGGCAGTTCAATTTTTCTAATTCTTCCGGCAGACTTTTATAATCCTGCGTTAACAGAATGGGATAGCAGGGCTTTCCTTCATAGGAAACTATGATTGACTTTGACATAACAAACTCCTTTTTAAATATATTTTTTCAGAGAAACTTTCATGCGTCCTTTTCTGGTTTCTCCGCTGCATCCTTCATAAATATATTTGCCGAAACCCCGTATGGAAATCACGTCGCCTTCCCTGCACAGGCAGGAGTTCGAAGCAGCGGCTTTTCCATTGATAAATACCTTCTGAGAACGGATTAGCATTGCACTTTTATCACGGGATAATTTGAGCAGCAATGCGACGATATTGTCCAGGCGTACAGAAGAGATAATACCCTCGATCTGTTCATATTTCTGCTCAAAATGATACGCTCCTGCTTCCATACATATGCCGGTTACTGCAGTATGGCGAATCTGCGTCAATGACTGCATTACATAATCGGAAATACTCTCTTCACAGAAAATATAGTAATCCTGTCCGTCTAATTTGATGTCGCCAATCCGGGAACGTTCTATACCCAGATTCATCAGGGCGCCCAAAATATCCCGATGGGATAATTCTTCTGCAAATTTCGGATGGACAGGATAAAAATGCAAACATACAATTGGAAAAACATAATCATAATAAAGAGCATCAGGGATAAAAGCTACCATCTGACGCTCTGCAAATTCATATCCACCGGACAGTTGATATGCTGTTTCCAGTTCAGGGACACTCTGATAAAACAGGTTTAATTCATTCAGATTGAGAAAGGTACTGAATGTAACGATATCTTTCCGGTTTGCCAGACAGGATAAATCCAAAAAACGCTTTCTGACAAGAAGGTCTTCTGACTGTACCATCGTTTTCTCCTTAAAGATCCATATGCAGACCGTTTACCTGGAAGGTATCCGACTCCACTATATCCAGCAAATCTCCGGAAATATCTACAGAAGACGGAGAAATAATGATAATATAATTTGTAACCTTCTGTAAATTGCCGTTAATGGCATAACAGGAACCGGCAGCAAAATCTATGATACGCTGGGCTTCGCCAATTTCCAGTCCTTCCACATCCAGAATAACAGGCCGATTCGATAACAGAGTATCCGTAATTTCCCTGGAATCGTCTACAGATTTCGGTTTAATAACACAGATTTCCATGCCATCTATCACCGTCTTTCTCTGGCCATGTATTGGTGTGATCTTATTGATACGTTTACTGTTCTCTCTGTTGCCAGAGGCACTGTCGTCAAAATTATTATTCTTTGGTTTCTTGCGTTTATTGATTCTGGGGGGATCCGGCTCATCATCAAAATAATCGCCGTCATCAATAAAATCGTCATCTTCATCATCCGGATTCAAACTCATTGCCGTTATAAATTTATCAAATACTCCCATAAAACAAGAACTCTCCTAACTGTTTATTCTATGCATCTTTTATAATGCATTGCTTTTTAGTTCCTGGCACCAAATATGCCTGTCCCAACACGGACAATGGTTGCACCTTCTTCAATTGCAACTGTGTAATCACCCGTCATCCCCATAGATAATATGCCCATACTTACATTATCAATGTTTTCTCTGGCAATGTCAACAGATAATTTCTTGATTTTCTGGAAATACTGTCTGTTGTCTTCGGGATTATCGACATAAGGCGCGATTGACATCAGTCCCTTAACTCGTAAATTGTCAAGTTTTGCTATCTCTTCCGTAAGCTGAAGCGCTTCACCGGCTGCAATCCCGAATTTAGATGTTTCTTCTGCAATGTTTACTTCTATTAAAACAGGAACAATTCGTTTTATTTTTTTGGCCTGGATATTGATTTCTTCGGCCAGACGATATGTGTCTACCGAATGGATCAGAGAAACATCACGAATGATGTGTTTGACCTTATTCCGCTGCAAATGCCCGATCATGTGCCAGCGGATATCTTTGGGGAGCTGCTCTCTTTTCTCACATATCTCCTGTACTTTGTTTTCACCAAAATCCCGAATACCACAATTATAAATTTCATTGAGCATAGACACGGGTTTGGTCTTGCTGACTGCGATTAACGTTACTTCTTCCCTTCTTCGTTTGGCCCGCTCACAGGATTTGGCAATATTTTCTTCGATCTGTTTTAAATTTTCTGCTAACATATCATTCCTCTTTTCTTTGTTTGCTGTTACATTTTATTCGTGTATCAGATCATTTTCCGTAATGGCGCTTCCGTCCAATGCAATATGGTCGTACAGGGAAATGCCATAATCTGTTCCGCTTCGTAAAATAGAATATTCTTCATTTTCATAAATGACGTCAATATGACGAAATACGGCGTAACCTTTGTTGATACAATAAACACCGCTTAATTCTGCCACATCATGTACGGTATAAGTTTCCAGGGAATCCGGTTTCTGAATAATATCACCGTCTTTTACTTTGTCACCGTCCACATAATAATTGGTTTCAGTGGAAAAATAAATATTGAGCGCAACGAATTCTGCCTCGTTTTCTTCGTTTTTGCCTGTCTTACGAACCATGACTCCCATATCATTGGAATTGTTCCCTTTCTGGAAATATTCCATGGGAATCGTAAAAAAATTCTTGGTTACAATTGCGGAATTTGGGATTTTAAGCCTGGATTCTTCATCCATTAAAAGCTCTACTTCTATAAAACGGTCTGTTGCAAAACGTATCATGGAATCTGATAAACCGAGAATTAAAAAACTGGTATCCTCTTTTTTCTGAATCGTCAGAGAAGCGCGTGTGACGGTGCCGTCTTTTTTGAATCGAATACGGATGGTGGACGCATTCTCAAAGTTTTTGACCGTATCGTTTTCAACCGGGATTACCAGATTCCAGTTCTCATCTGTAATGAGCTTACAAACGGTATCTCCCGTGGATATAGAGTCTCTATCCTTTAAATTCACTTTTTTGTAAGTGGATTCATCAAACATGTCCACAGTAAAATTTTCTGTTGTAACTGTCTCAAAACCATCCGTATAATAAACCACTACTCCTGGCTTGCCTGCATTTGGCGTATGAAAGTCAGAACTGCTTACCGCCGCTGTGGACGTGTCCCGGACGGAGGACAGAGCCTGTAAATTTATCGCTTCTGACAACTCCGCATTTAAATCGGTTTTGAGGGTATAGACTTCATAGAATTCATCTGAAGAATAACTGCCGGTATAGGATGATATTCTGTTCTGTATTTTGTCCAGGCTCTCCTTGTCCAGAGAAGACACATCTTCACTGGCTGCGGCAATCTGACGGGCAATGGTTCCGTCCGAATCCACGCTGTAAATCAGACTGTGCGCACCAACTCTGGAGGCATCTTTGACATAATAATTGATGGTTCCCGTATACTCTGACAGCACGGTTTCTTCCTGGCGCAGGGCGAGCCCGGTATAGGTATTGTTCATGGCGATACTGCCGGGAACGACTTCATAAGCAGAAATATGTACAGAAGTAAAATAGGAATAGATATAAAACATTATATAAAAAAATATAATTCCAAATACAATCAGACCGATATTAATATGGAATGGCCTTCGGTATCGTACTATTTTTTTGTTTTTTGCCACTGTTTTACCGCCTTCTATTTTTGTATTAATCTGTATTCTAACATTTTTAGTAAAAGAAAACAATATTGTTTTGTATAAGCTGTAAAAAAAAAGGAATACTAATCGTAATAGTTCAGACAGACACTTTTTGGCGAGGTGTTTTGTGCGCAATCAATAAGCGTGTAACAGGACAGCTTGTCTGAACTGTTACTTACTAAACAAAAAGGAGGTATGACTTATGGGTTCAAAGGTTTTAGATTATATATTACTGACGGTAGTTATTATCGGCGCTGTAAACTGGGGACTGATAGGCTTTTTCCGTTTTGACCTTGTTGCATTTCTGTTTGGGAATATGTCTTGGCTTTCCCGGATTATCTATGCACTTGTGGGAATCGGAGGTCTATACCTGCTAAGTGTTTACGGCAGAATTCGAAGTATTGAACAAGCCTGATTCTAAAAAACCTTCGGGGTTGCGGTACGCCGCAATCCTGAAGGTTTTGGAATTTGTATATTTACAGGGAAAGAATCACTTTAGCCTTTGCACATTCCGGAAGCTCAGATTCATTTTTGGATACGCTGAGCACGGCTTTTACATGATATTTTTCACTGATAATGTCTAACTTTTCAATGGCATGAGGGATTTCCTCATCTTTCATATTGGCAATTGTAAGGAAGCTGTCTAAGTACAGTTCTTCCAAATCATTGTCCTGCGATACAATCCCACATATAAATCCCATAAATTCATCACAGTTTGTAATCGGATAATCCATTACATTCACTAGACGGACTTTGTTGCTTAACTCATACATATGTTTCTGACTCTTGTCCAGATACACGATATTACCGTTTGCGGCCAAAACGGCAGCATTTGCTTTCTCTAAAAGATGCTTTGTTTTTCCCTTTCCCTTTTCACCTGCAATAATTTGAACCATGGCAATCTCCTCCTGTTTTCTGTCTATTTAGGAATCAGGTTAATTCCTCTATGCATTATATTATATTAGTAATTGCGTGAAAATTCAACTATAAATCCTATAATTTGCCGTTTTATTTCTAATTTGGCTGTGCAAACCCTCTTAAAAGCTCATTCATATAGTAATAAAGGTTGTTGCGGCAGTCCGCTTTCATGATGACAGACACAATTTTCTCTCCGCTCGAATTTTCGCTTAAAAGCACCAGACAATAGCCCGCAGCATTTGTAGTGCCTGTTTTACCGCCGATAACCGTTATGCCGGTTGGAACCGTTTCTGTTTCCATCAGATATTTATTGGTAGATTTCCATATCTGCTGTACCGGCATGCCCAAAGCATCTATGTAATCAACCGTATACTCCTGTGTATGGATCAAATCTACAAAGGCTTCGTTTTTGATTGCTTCCTGAAACAAAAGATACATATCATATACGGTTGTGTAATGATCTTCATCTTGCAGTCCGTTTGGGTTAATAAAATGAGAATCCATAGCGCCTATCGCACGCGCCTCCTGATTCATCAGTTCGGCAAAATCCTCCACGCTGCCGGAAATTCCTTCGGCAATGGCAATCGCAGCATCATTGCCGCTCTGCATCATAAGGCCGTAAAGAAGCTGATGCAGAGTCATCTGATCTCCTTCTTTCAGGTTGCAGACAGAAGAATCGCTCGCCTGGTCAGCTGCATTGTGGCTGACGGTATATACAGCATTTAAATCCCCATATTTTAAAGCCAGGTAAGCCGTTAAAATTTTGGTCGTACTGGCAGGATAAATCCTTTTGTAAATATTCTGGGCATAGGAAACCTGTTTTGTTGTCAGGTTAAAAATACCGGCAGCCTCGGCTACATAAGAAGATGTGCTTTCTCCCATATTTTCACTATCCGCCACGCAGTAATCCGCCGAAAAAAAGGGGACTGCGGCATGCAGTGAAGAATCATCTGCCGATATCAAGTGATATTTTTTTGAAGTATCATAAATATGATAGGCATTTGAAAATGTAACTTCTGCCGAAGCCTGTCCGCATCCGCCAGTAAAAAAGATACAAGCCGATAACAGACATAAGATCCGTTTTTTATTTGTAAAGTTCACGCCACTCCAAGTCCCCTCTGTCTAATGATTTAATCAGTAATTCCGCTGTAGAAAGATTTGTCGCCAACGGAATGTTGTGCGTATCGCAAAGACGTACCACACTGTCTACATCCGGTTCATGAGACTTTGGTGTCAGCGGATCGCGCAGGAAGATGACCAGATCAATTTCATTGTGCTCAATTTGAGCCCCCAGTTGTTGTGAACCACCCAAATGTCCGGCCAGGTATTTGTGAACAGAAAGGTTTGTCACCTCTTCAATCAAACGCCCGGTCGTCCCAGTTGCATATAACTCGTTTTTGCAAAGTATTCCCCGATAGGCAATGCAGAAATTCTGCATCAGTTTTTTCTTGGAATCATGTGCAATCAATCCAATATTCATTTCGCCCTCTCCTCCTCTATTTAGTATTTTCTGGGCTGTAACCCCACATTAAGGACAAATCCAATTCCCATAAAAAGGGTCACCAACGATGTCAGACCGTAACTGACAAACGGAAGCGTCAGTCCGGTATTCGGCATTAAGCCGGTTGTTACGCAGATATTGACAAAGGCCTGAAATCCAATCAGGGAAGCCATACCGCAGCAAATCAGTCGCCCCGCAAGATCCCTGGCTTTTCCCGCCATCCATATACATTCCAGAACAATCAAAAGCAGCAAAACAATGACAACAACTGCTCCTACAAATCCCATCTCTTCCCCGATAATTGAGAAAATAAAATCTGTCTGAGGCTCGGATATAAAATTACCGTTTTTTACGGAAGTAATCTCGCTGTTGTTTAATCCTTTGCCAAGCAATTGGCCTGAACCGATGGCCATTTTCGAATTCAGCTGCTGATAAGCCGCATCTGCGTATTTTTCTGGCTGTAACCACGCCATAATTCGCTTATACTGATAAGGATCCAGTATTTTCTGATCCGGCTGCAGAATCAGGCTGATAAATATGATAACTGCCGGAATACTGATTGCTAAAACTCCCAGTACAATTTTATAGCTTAAGCCTGCAATAAATAAAAGTGATATAAAAACCAGTGCAGTAACAATTGTTGTTGATAAATCCGGCTGCGTTTTGATCATAATTAACGGTATGCCAGCCAAAACAAACGAAACGATCAGAATATTAGGCGTGTTCAGTTTCTCCTGATATTTCATAAAAAAATATGCAAAAAACAAAATCAAAATGATTTTGGAAAGCTCGGAAGGCTGAAACCGAATCCCGGCAAGCGTTACCCAGCGAGTAGAACCTTTGGTATTATCCCCCATATATTTTACAAACGTCAATAAAACTATATTCAAAAAATAAAACAGCCAGCTGAATCGCAGAACAAAAGAATAGTCTATCAGAGAGATTGCAATCATGGCAATCATACCTAAAACCAGTCCCAAAATCTGTTTGTCCTGCACAGATTGTCTGGCGCTTCCGATGACTAATATCCCAATTATAGTCAGAACAATGACATAAAATACCAGTCTGAAATTGTAATTCCTGAGCTTATATTGTTTCAGCATAGATAGCATCCTTTTATTATCCTTTTACCTTTTTGATGGGTATGCTGGCATATAATGCAGGTGACTTGCCGCCGCTTTCTGCTTCAGATTCTGTTTGTGTAATCTGAATATCCAGCCCATCCGAATCTATTTCCATATACTTGGAAATCACATCAATAATATCATTTTTTATTTTTTCCATGATTTCTGGCGAACAGCCGGTGCGATCAGATTGGATTGCAAGCTTTATGCGCCCTTTTGCAACATCGCCAGAGTTTTTTCTTTTAAAAAAGTCAATGAATGACATTTTATCCTCCTCTAATCTTATTTAAATAAACCGGCAAATCTGGCAAATACCCCCGCTTTTTTTTGCAAATCCAAAAATGGGACGTCTTCCCCAATAATACGTTTGCATATATTTGCAAATGCCCTGCCGGCTAATGCATCCGAACCGACAAGCGGTTCTCCCTGGTTTGTGGAAATAACAATCTGTTCGTCATCCGGCACAACTCCGATTAAATTAATGGACAGGATCTCACATACGTCTTCTACTGTCATCATGTCCCCGCGTTTTACCATATCCATACGCAGACGGTTGACTATCAGCTGTATCAGCTTGATCTCATTCGCCTCTAACAGGCCGATGATCCGATCTGCATCACGGATAGCGGATACCTCCGGTGTCGTAACAACAATGGCACGATCTGCACCGGCAATTGCATTCTGAAATCCCTGTTCGATTCCTGCCGGACAGTCTAACAATATGTAATCAAATTCTTCCCGAAGCTCATCCGTGAGTTTTTTCATCTGCTCCGGTGAAACGGCAGATTTATCTCTTGTCTGTGCAGACGGCAGCAATGCGAGGTTCGGATACTTTTTGTCTTTGATCAACGCCTGTTTGATCCGGCAGTTACCCTCGACAACATCTACGAGATTGTATACAATCCGGTTTTCAAGTCCCATTACAACGTCTAAGTTCCGAAGTCCTATATCCGTATCAATTAATACGACTTTTTTGTTTAACTGCGCCAGGCCAGTCCCTACATTGGCAGTTGTAGTGGTTTTGCCAACGCCCCCTTTGCCGGATGTAATTACAATTACTTCACTCATGATTCAAATCCTCCTGAAATTTATAAATTATTAAATGTGTTTTTCGTAATTGGCTCAATTAGAATATGGCCGTTTGATACTGTTGCAATCTGTGGTTCGGCCATTGTCTTTTTGCGTTCCCGAATCGAAGCAAGGATACCCTTGTCTTCGCTTCTTCCAATGACATCCGCAATTTTTATCTGTACAGGATTCATATCAAGTGCTACGACGAAACACTGCGCATTGCCATATGCACCCGCATAGGCAGTTCCCTTTAAGGCGCCTAAAACGACAATATTTCCTGCTGAAACAATTTTAGCTCCGGGATTTACATCCCCGATGATAACAATGCTGGTATCACATTCAAATTCCTGGCCGGAGCGGAGCGTCCCCTTGTAAAACCTGCCCGTATTTTCGGATTCTGCCGCTAAGGACTGTTCTGCCAGATAATGCTCTACCTTTTGTCTGGTATATTGTTCATGTTCTTCGTCGGTATCAATGATACAGATAATATGAATACTTGTATTTTGGGAAAGCGTATCTATGATACGGTATTCTTCTTCTTCGGACAGCGTTCTTCCTCCAAAGGAAATTGCTACCTGGGCATTTTGAAAAAACTTTTCGGATCCTCTGAACTTGTCCAGTATATGAACCAAAAGTTCCTCAAAAGGAATATCAGGATCTAAAATAAGGTTTATTCCATATTTATTGCTTTTTATAACGACCGGCTGAGCCATATAACCCTCCTGTTTTTAATCTGTAAATGTGTTAGAGCTGCCGTTTACATCTTTTGCCTGTCCGGTTAACAGATCTTTGGTATCGGATACTTTAAAATAGTATGCCAGTATATCTTTTGATACGTCTGCCGCATTATGGGATGTATAGCCGTATGCAATTCGTGTGGCAATGGAAATCTGTGGATTCTCATAGGGTGCAAATCCGACAAATAACGCATGGTTCGGACGGTTTACAACCTGCTGTGCCGTACCTGTTTTGCCTGCCACCTGTACCGGGAAATTATCAAAGCAATCTAAGTTCTCCACTACCATACGCATGCCGGAGTGAATGGCGTCCCACTGTGCAGAATTTAACACGTCTATCTGGTTCCTTACTTCAGGAGCAAAGCTTTGCAGTACGTTTTCATCGGAGTCCTGAATCTCCTTTAAGAGCGTTTCCTGATATACGGTTCCTCTGTTGGCAACGGCCGTTACATACCGTGCAATTTGTGTTGTAGTATAGTTATTATTACTCTGCCCGATAGATGCTGTAATCGGATATTCATCTGCTACCTGTGGAGAATTTTCCGGTATTTCAATTCCGGTTGTCTCGTTTAAACCAAACATGGCCGCGTATTTCTGGACAGCCGCAATTCCCTTTTTCTCGTTGTAAATATTGTTATTTAAGCTGAGTCGGTATCCTGTTTCGTAGAAATAATAGTTACAGGAATCACGGACAGCCTCCGAGAGATCAATAAGACCGTGGCTGGAAGGATTAATCCAACAGGTCGGGCCTTTTTCTTCCAGGCGCGTAAATCTTCCCTCATCCAAAATTTCTGTCGTAGTGTCAATGACCTGTTCTGCAAGGCCGGCCGTGGCCATGACTAATTTAAACGTAGAACCAGGAGCTGTCCGTTCCTGTGTTGCGTGGTTTAACATCGGGTAAGACAAATCTTCCCGTAAGCTGTTAAAATAGTCGGAGTCAACCGTATTGGCAAGCTTGCGGTTGTCAAAGGACGGATAGGAAACCAAAGCTAAAAGTTCACCTGTTTTTACGTCAGTGATAACGCAGGAACCGCTGCAGGGATCCAGAGCAAGCTGCGCCGGTGTAATTTCCAGGTTCTTGATTCGTTCTTTAATAAAATTATAGGCCGATATGCTGCCGGATGTCAACGCCGCAAGCGGTTCTTTGTTTTTTAAAATTTCCTGATCATATAAAATAATGCAAAGCTGTGTTCCGCTGATTAAATTTTGCCGAATCATATACTTGTATATAAGTTTCGAAAAATCTCTGTCTTCTTTTAAAGATTCCCTGATATAATCCAGTAATGCCAGATAAATTTCATCGGAGTCAGAATATTTTTCATCTATGGTAAATCCGGTAATATCAATCCAGTTCATAGCAATGGCGTAGTTCAGGTAATCTTTCAAACCGATACTGCCGTTTGCCCACTGAACATATACGGAATCCTCTTTGTTGATTCGGTTTGTTACAAGGATATTTTGTTCTTTTAGCATATTTATGATAAAAGAAATATAATCCTCGTTTTCATTTTCCAGCTCGCCAAACGGAGTTGCCGTTTCATTTGTCAGATCTGCCTGTATGGCGTCTAATACGGCGGACTGCTTGGACAGAAACGCCCCGTAAACCTCCTGTTCTGTTACGCTGGCGCCCTCTTCGGAAAAATGATCCATATTCAGGACATTATTCTCAATCAGTGCAAAATACACATCGTCAATTGGAATAATAACGTCGGAGGCTGTGGTTATAGAAGAAGAATCGTAGTCCTTTACATTTTTAATGGAGTCATATACGATTCCTGCAATTTCCTGTTCTAACAGCTGATAAGCCGCCTTGGTCAAATCGGCGTCTATAGACAGCCAGACATTTTGTCCGACTGCTGGCTCGACACGTTCTTTGGTTTCAATCACTTTGCCCAGATTATCTACAAAAACAACTTCCTTTCCCTTTTTTCCGCGGAGCTGCTGATCTAAATACTGCTCAATTCCGGCTTTGCCAACCACATCCGTAAGAGAATATTCATCACTTTCTTCAGACAGGCTATCGTATTCTTCCTGTGAAATTTTACCGGTATAACCAATGATCTGTGCAAAGTATTCGCTGTCTACATATTCGCGGACGGTATCTTCCGAAACTTCCACACCCTGTAAAATGTCTGCATGTTCACTGACGTATACTACCACTTCTTCTTTTACATTAGAAGCAATTGTAGTAGAAATATATTTCTGATAATTGTTTTCGGACATGGCATATCGGATTACCGTAATGCGGTACGCCATATCGCCCTCATAATTGCCGGCAATGCCGAACTTCGTTTCACCCTGCAGGTATGCCATAACCTGATCCGCGGTTGCTTCTCCTTCATGATATCCCAGCTTTTTGTTATAAGCAAGATCCTCCACCAGACGACGACCGTAAACATCGGCAAGGAACCGATCTAAAGCGGCGCCTTCTACATTAAAATAATAGCTGCCATCCAAAGCGCAGGATATCTCAAAAGTGTTGTCAATTGGATTGCCGTATTCATCCAATTTGATAATAATCTGTTCTAATATATGGTTTAAGGTTTGGTTTTTCTCTTCTGTAGAGTCATAGTTCCCATTGTCTTCGATCGTAACGGTATAAGCAAGCTCATTGTAAGCAAGCAGCTTGCCATTTCTGTCATAGATGTTGCCGCGGGTACTTTTTAATTCGCGTTCTTTTTCTATTTTTAACGTATAATTATTCAAATATTCTTCGCCGTTTACAATCTGCAGTAAAAAAACCTGCTGTATCAGTATCCCAAAGAGGGCAATCATAACAGCCGACAGTACAAACAGCCGTGATTTAAAAAAATGAATCAAATACTCTTTTATAGAATCAAGCAACTTTACCTGTCCTCCTTTTTTCTGATTTTTCCAGGCGCTGATTGATCATCAGTAATATAAAATACAAAAAAACAGTAACTAAAATCGTATATACCCACTCCGGTGCTATGATATGAATGAAATAATACCGGAATGCAAAACGACTGCGCAGAAAAAATCTGGAAAAATAAATCAGAAGATTGCAGAAGATATCGCTTGCCGAAATTAAAATCATAGGCAGCTTGATATCTTCCGGATAAAACAATTTCCGGAAAAATCCATTAAAAAATCCTGTGTACATATAAAGTAATGCATAAAAGCCGATAACGCCCCCATAAAACAAATCAATGAGAAGCCCGCTCAAAAAACCGATGTATATCCCGTCACGCTTGCCGCGCATAAAACCAAAAGACGATGTTACGATAATCAGAAGATTCGGAGAAATGGATGCGATTGCCAGTGATTTAAACAGGGTACACTGCAGTAAAAAGCAGATAATGATGATTGCTGTTACGGTAATCTTACGTTTCATCGTATCCTCCGTTATTTATCTTCTTTGCCGATTTCTTTTTTGTCTAATATAACGAGCACCTCTCCCAGGTGTTCAAAATCAACGGCGGGTATAATTGTCCCTGATTTGGTCAGGTTATTGGCATCTTTTTCGATTTTGCTGATTTTGCCGATCATAATACCCTGCAAATATTTGTCGCTGATATTTGATGTAACAATATCCATGTTTTCTTCGACCTTATCATCCAAATCCTTCAAATCAGAAAAAAGGATCTGTTTATTGGTGTTCATCTCCTGCAAATCCCCATGTACAAAGCAGGTTGCTTTCGTCTCGGCAATCATGGCGCTAACATTGCTTTCGTCGTCAATTATGGAACGTACCTTTGCGTAATTGGGTCCTACATCCGTTACAATGCCTACAAGGCCCTGCCCTGCGATGACATTCATATCGGTTTCTATACCGTCATTTTTGCCTTTGTCAATTGTAAAAACAGAAAACCAGTTGCCTGCATCCTTTCCGATGACGCTGGCAGCAACCTTCTGATAGTCGGAATATTCCTGATCAATTTTCAGAAGCTCCCGTAGATTGTCCAGTTCGTACTGCTCAAGCCGGAGCGTATTTAACTGGGTAGTAAGCTCGTCTACCTGTGTTTTTAGCCGGACATTCTCTTCCATAACATCCTTCAGATCTTCCAGATTGTCCGCTTTATCTGAAATCCAATAACCCACATAATTGATCCCCCGCTGCATGGGAACGATCATATAACCGGCAATGGCGCTTAATGGACCGCCGGAAAAACCGAATTTGTAGCTGACAAAAATACCTGCTACACACAAAGCCGTAAGAATAAACAGCAATAGCCGGATTGGAAATTTAAACTTTGATTTCCGTTTCATAAAATACCTCAATTATTTTAAAAGTCTTGTCTTCATATTAAATGTCAAACGTTTGTATTTGTCATCGGAAATAATTTTAATCAAACCGCGTACAACCGTTTCCTCCGGACTTTCACAGGTGTTTACACGAATATTTGTAATCTGGGTAAAAAGCTCGTCCAAGCCCTGAATCAAAGAACCGCCGCCGGTGATATAAATACCTGCATGAATAATATCCCTTGCAACCTCAGGCGGGGTTTTTTCCAATATCATCTTGATGGAATTGCAGATGGAACTTAAATTGTCTTTTATGGCTTCATATACCGTCTGTGCACTGATTTCCAGTTCAATCGGCAGTCCACTGACCAGATCCCTGCCAACAATGATCATGCTCTCTTCTCTGCCCGGCAGGCCGGAACCCAGGGATTCTTTCAGCGCTTTTGCTGTCTTCTGGCCAATCACGAGATTGTACGTACGTTTGATATGGCTGATGATGGATTCGTCCAGGCGGTTGCCGCCGAAATGCAGCAGATCGCTTAATACCAGTCCGCCTAATGAAATGACGGAAATTTCTGTGGTATCGGCGCCGATATCTACTACCATAACTCCGGTAGGTTCATTTACGTCTAAACCAAGACCTGCGGCGTCTGCAATCGGTTTCTCGCAAAGCAGGACGCTTTTGGGCTTCACCTTGCTTTTATAAAACAAATCAAAGAATGCCTTCTTTTCTACTTCCGTGATATCCGTAGGCACCGCTACAATATATTCCGCACCATGAACTTTTCCTTTGACGCGCGCCTCAAGAAAGTCAAAAATCATGGTCTGGACATTGTTAAAATCAGCAATCACACCGTTTACAATTGGAAAAGTGACGTGGATTGACTCTGGTGCTTTCTCATACATTGCATATGCAACGTCCCCATATGCGTACATCTGGTTCTTGTTGACAATGGCAATGGTATTTTTTTCATTTAATATTTTGCCGGTTGATTTGCAGAACACTTTGATATTACAGGTTCCCAGGTCAATGCAATAAATATTGTTGTTCATGTGGATCTCCCTTCCATCTGCTTATAATCAGTGCAGCAGATGTTCCTCTTTAAAGCTGAAATATTGATTATCACCTATGATGATATGATCCGATAAGTGTATCCCTAACAATTCTCCGCCTTCCTGTATTCTCCTTGTCACAAGCTTATCCTGTGTACTGGGCAAAGGGATGCCGCTTGGATGATTGTGAAGCAGAATGATATGGACTGCCTGACTGGCCAGTGCACATAAAAACACTTCTCTCGGCGAAACTAAGGATGCGTTTACAGTCCCGATCGATATTACTTTATCTCCCAAAAGGACACACTTTGCATCAAACATGCTTAAAATCAGCTTTTCTCTGTCCTCATGCCGGAGCTCTTCCATATAGTAGGCTGCAACAGAGGACGCGCTGCCCAGTGCTACCTCACGGACGCGGGATGCCTTTGTCAGCCGCTTTGTAATTTCCGCAAGGCATTTCAGCTGTACTGCCTTGACTTTTCCGATGCCAGGGATGGAAACAAGCTCTTTGACACTTAAATAATAAAGATTTAAAAGGCTTTTTTCATTGCGGCTTAAAATTTCCTGCGCTACGTCAATGGATTTTTTGCCTGCGGTTCCCGTACGGATAATTACAGCTAAAAGCTCTGCGTCTGAGAGATACTCTGCGCCGAAACGGAGGCATTTCTCGTAGGGTTTCTCGGATTCCGGTAATTCTTTTACCGTTAAATGATGGTTCATGGAATGTCCTTTCTACTCCCTGCCTGTAAGGATAGATTGTAGATTCCAAAATCCATTCTACCACATTAGATTCTTATTAACAAGATTTTGCTCATAAAGTTTTTGTAACGACATTAAAATTCCAAATCTGGCATGGTGCCAGGTTAAGCCGCCCTGAAAATAAACGGAATATGGTGGTTTTAAGGGGCCATCGGCGCTCAGTTCAATGGATGAGCCCTGCACAAAGGCCCCGGCGGCCATGATAACGTCGCTGTCATAGCCGGGCATTGCCCAGGGTTCCGGCGTTACAAAGGAATCTACGGGCGCTGCCGCCTGAATTCCTCTGCAGAACGAAATCATTGCTTCCGGTTTGTGGAATGTAACTGCCTGAATGATGTCGTGGCGGCTTTCCGTACCGTTTGGAATGACGTCAAATCCCAGTGTTTCGTAAATGTTTGCCGCAAAAATGGCTCCTTTTAATGCTGCGTTTACGACAGACGGCGCAAGGAACAGTCCCTGGTAAAAGGATTGTATGACGCCTAAAGAAGCTCCCACTTCTTTTCCAAGACCTGGCGATGTAAGACGGTAAGCTGCGTTTTCCACACATTCCTTTTTACCGACAATATAGCCTCCAATGGGGGCTAAGCCTCCTCCCGGATTTTTGATTAAGGAGCCGACTATCATATCTGCCCCCACTTCCAAAGGCTCTTTTTCCTCTACAAATTCCCCATAGCAGTTATCTACCATACATATGATATCCGGTTTTATGGATTTTAGAAAGGAAATCAGCTCTCCGATTTGCGTAACAGAAAGGGTCGGCCTTGTGGCGTATCCCTTAGAACGCTGAATGGTTGCCAGCTTTGTCTTTTCACTGACCGCAGCCCGTATTCCTTCATAATCGAAACTGCCGTCTGACAGTAAATCCACCTGACGATAGGAAATGCCGTATTCTGCCAGAGAACCCTTCGAGGGACGGATGCCGATTACTTCTTCTAAAGTGTCGTAAGGCTTTCCCACTGGAGAAAGCAGTTCGTCACCCGGCCTTAAGCTGGATAAAAGCGCAAGGGCAAGCGCGTGTGTGCCGCAGGTAATCTGCGGGCGCACCAAAGCGTCCTCGCCATGAAAGCATGCGGCATATACGGCTTCTAATGTATCTCTTCCAAAATCATTATAGCCGTATCCGCTTGTCGACTGAAAACATTCGGCAGAGACTTTTGCTTTCTGCATGGCGTTTATGACTTTTAACTGATTAAATGCTGTTACCTGATCCAATGTATCAAAGCGTTCTTTTAGTTTTTCTTCTATTTTCGCTCCGAACTCATACACTTCGCGGCAAATGCCGAGGCTTTCATATTGTCTTCGGATTGCTTCACTGTAATTCATGTACGATCCCCTTTTCCTGTAGTATTGTAATCATTCTGTCTAATATGGCATCTGTATCGCAGGCGAAATCATGTTTATTCAGCCATATAACATCTCTTTCCCTGCGAAACCATGTCAGCTGGCGTTTGGCAAACCGCCTGGTATCTCTTTTTAAAATATAAATCGCTTCTTCAAGAGAATTTTCACCGTTTAAATAAGACAAAAGCTCCTTATAGCCCAGCCCCTGCATAGATACCATGTCTTTATGGCAGCCCATATTTTTCAAATGTTCCACTTCTTTTAACAATCCCTGTTCCAGCATCAGATCCACGCGCCGTTCAATTCGCTCGTACAGACGGTTTCGTTCGTCATTTAACACAAAATAGGCAAACTGATATTTTGATTCCTTCTGCCGTTCTGACGCATTGTGTTCCGAAATCGGATAGCCGTTTTGCCGGAAAAATTCCAGTGCACGAATTGTGCGTTTGATATTGTTTGGATGAATTGCCCTTGCGGATGCCTCGTCTACCATGGCAAGCTGTTTATGCAGGGCAAGAGGGCCATCCTTTCTGGCTGTTTCCTCCAATTCCTCACGGATATGGGCAGAAGTCTCCTCTTTGGAAAAATTGATGTCGTAAAGTACGGACTGGATGTAAAATCCGGTGCCCCCGGTAAGGATTGGAATACGTCCGGCATCATAAATTTCCTGTATATATTTCCTGGCCAGTTTTTGAAAAATAACAATGTTAAACTCCTCATTTGGCAAAAGCTCGTCAATCAGATAATGTGGGATACCCCGCATTTCCTCTGGTTTGATTTTGGCGGATCCGATATCCATAAAGCGGTACACCTGCATGGAATCCGCTGAAATAACAGATCCGTTTATTTTTTTGGCCAGCTTTACAGAAAGCTCTGTTTTGCCGGACGCAGTTGGTCCGGCAAGTATAATTAACGGTGGCTTCATCTATATAATCCTCTTAAATTTCTTTTCTAATTCATATTTGTCCATGGAGATAATGGTTGGCCTGCCATGCGGGCAAAAATATGGGTTCTCCAGCTTCAAAAGCTCATCAATCAGGCTTTTTACTTCCTGCCGGTTTAAAATATGGTTGCCTTTTACGGCAGCCCTGCAGGACATGGAGGCAATTTTTTCTAATACAAGCTCTGGTGTTTTGGCTTTTTGGATTTCCTCACAGGAACCTAAGATTTCCAGCAGAATCTGCCTGGTATCCAGGCCAAATAAATTGTCCGGCACGCCGCAGATTGCGTATTCTCTGCCGCCAAACGGCTCTATCTCAAATCCCAGCGCGGTAAGCTGCTGTTTTAATGCGGCAAGCGCCTGCTCTTCCTGGTTGTCTAACGTGAGAATCGTCGGCGGGGAGAGCATCTGTGTCGTATATTCTCTGTCTTTTAGGGAATGGATGGTTTTTTCAAACAGCACTTTTTCATGGGCGGCGTGCTGATCAATGATAAACAGCTTTTCGTCGTATTCAACTAACCAGTAAGTAGAAAAGAGCTGTCCGATAATCCTGTGCTGTTGTTTTGCCTGTTCGGACAGAAATTTCCCTTCGTATACGAGCTCTTCCTGTACATATTCTGGCTGCTTTTGTACTGCGTCGCCTGGCAATTGCTTTTGTATAGCCGCGCTGCTTTGTGATTGTGTATGTTTCGCCGCAGTATTTTCCTGCTGTTTCTGCGAAACCGGATTACTTAAAACCCGATCTTTTTGCGGATATTTTGGCTCATAAGGGGAATCTTTTTTTATAGAATTCCTAAGCTGTTCCAGACGCTTTTTTTCAAAAGGTTCCGGAAAATTTTCTTTTTTCTCTGATGCTTTTGCTGTTTCTCTGGAGCCGTTTTCACTGTTTAAAGATGCCTTCCGGATATGCTCCTGATCCATAAGACACCTTCGGATACAGCGAAAGAGTTCCTGATAAATTTCCTCCTGCCCGTAAAAACGGATCTCCATTTTGGAGGGATGCACATTAATGTCTAACTGTTCTTTGCCAAAGGTAAAATACAGTACGCAAAACGGGTACTGATGCTGCATCAGAAATCCTTTGTAAGCGTCTTCTATGCTCTTAGCCAATAAGGAGCTGCGGATATACCTTCCATTGATAAAATAATTTTCAAAATTCCGGTTTCCCCTGGAAACAGCCGGTTTTCCAATAAAACCGGTTACCGAAAACTGTTCGTTCTGAAAGTCAGCCGTAATCAGGGAGGATGTAATATCTCTGCCGTAAATCTGGTAAATCACATCTCTGATATTGGAATTGCCGGAAGTGTGCAGCTTTGTCTGGTTATTGACGATCAGTTTAAATGAAATATCCGGACGGGAAAGCGCAAGACGCTCCGCAAGCGCACTGATATACCCGGCTTCTGTTTGCGGTGATTTCAAAAATTTGCGCCTGGCAGGCGTATTGTAAAACAGATTGTGTACCAGAATGGTTGTGCCGTCCGGCGCGCCGATTTCTTCTTTTTCTTTTTCAACGGAGCCTTCTGTTACATAACGCACCCCTGTTAAATCCGGTACCGTCTTGGTAATCAGCTCTACCTGTGCGACGGCCGCAATACTGGAGAGCGCTTCTCCGCGGAAACCCAGGGAAGAAACAGTCAGCAAATCCTCCACTGATTTGATCTTGCTGGTGGAATGACGCAAAAACGCAAGGGAAACCTGCTGTTTTTCAATACCGCAGCCGTTGTCCGTAATCCGTATCAGAGAAATCCCACCGTCTTTTATCTCAATTGTTATAGCCGTCGCCCCGGCATCTATGGAATTTTCCACAAGCTCCTTGACTACGGAAGAAGGCCGCTCAATGACCTCCCCGGCTGCTATTTTATCTATCGTATCCTGATCCAGTAATGCAATTTCTGCCAATCTTGTGTTCCTCCTTTCCCGCTGTCATTCCTGTGATGATTCCTCTGCCCTGTCTACCACCTGTTTTTCACCTTGTTCTGCAGCTCAAACAGTCGGTTTAGCGCCTCCATGGGCGTTAGGCTATTGATATCAATCTCTCGTAACTCTGCAATAATATCGTCGTCTTTTAAAGTATCAAACAACGACATCTGCGCCAGATCGACTTCATCCAATGCTGTTTTTTTCTTTTTCACACTGGCGTTTACTTTGATGTTTCTGGCTATTCCGGAAATGTCGTTTGCGCTCAATTCTTCTACAATTTCTCTGGCGCGCTCCAATACGGAATCCGGCAGGCCGGCCAGCTTTGCCACCTGGATGCCATAGCTTTTGTCTGCTCCGCCGGGAACAATTTTACGTAAAAACACAATATCGTCGCCTTTTTCCTTTACGGCGATACAGTAATTATTTACATTATCCAGCTTTCCCTCAAGCTCCGTCAGTTCATGGTAGTGTGTGGCAAATAGTGTTTTGGCTCCAAGCAGCCTGGGATTACTGATGTGCTCTACAACTGCCCAGGCAATACCAAGTCCGTCAAAGGTACTTGTACCGCGTCCGATTTCGTCTAAAACCAGCAGTGAATCTGACGTGGCATTCTTTAAAATATTGGCGACCTCTGTCATCTCCACCATAAAGGTACTTTGTCCGCTTGCCAGATCATCTGACGCGCCTACCCGTGTAAAAATCCGGTCAACAACGCCGATATTGGCGGAATCTGCCGGCACAAAGCTTCCAATCTGCGCCATCAGTACAATCAGGGCTGTTTGCCGCATATATGTGGATTTGCCGGCCATATTTGGTCCGGTAATGATGGAAATACGCTGTTTGCTGCTGTCTAAATATGTGTCGTTGCTGATAAACATTTCATGGCGGATCATGTTTTCCACAACCGGATGACGGCCGCCCTTGATATCAATGATGCCTTTGCGATTCAATCTGGGCCTGCAGTAACGGTTTTGCTCCGCAACATGGGAAAATGAAGTAAAAACATCCAGCTTGGCAACTGCCTTTGCCGTCTTTTGAATTCGGACAATCTCTGCCGCTATGGATTCCCGGATCTCGCGGAACAATTCATATTCAAGCACCGTTAATTTGTCTTCAGCACCTAAAATAATGTCTTCCAGTTCCTTTAATTCCGGCGTAATATACCGTTCCGCATTGGCCAGGGTCTGTTTTCTGGTAAAATATTCCGGCACCAGATTTTTATAGGAATTGGTCACTTCCAGATAATAACCAAACACTTTGTTGTATTTAATTTTCAGATTTTTAATGCCTGTTTTTTCCCGTTCTCTGGCTTCTAGCTGGGCAAGCCAGGATTTGCCTTCTGTTTTGGAGGTACGCAGCTTGTCCACTTCTTCGTTATATTTCTCCCGGATAATGCCACCGTCATGGGCCAGCACAGGCGCGTCTTCTATAATACCGCGATCTATCAGAAGAAACAGATCCTCTAACGGATCCATCTCCTGTCGGATCTGCTGTATCAATTCGCTCTTAAAATCTGATAAAAGCGTATGCAGCGGCGGCAGCATGCGCAGGGAATTTTTAAAGGCCACCAGATCTCTTGGGCTTGCGGTCTGATAGGCAATCCGGGTAACCAGACGTTCCAGATCATAGATGGGATTTAAATATTCGCGAATCTCCTCTCTGGCAATCATCTGACCTGTCAGCTCTTCTACCGCATCCAGACGCGCAGCGATTTCAGCCGGATCGATCAATGGCTGTTCAATATAGGAACGTAAAAGGCGGGCGCCCATCGCGGTTTTCGTCTTATCAAGCACCCAGAGCAGAGAGCCTCGTTTGCTCTTTTCCCGAAGCGTTTCGGAAAGCTCTAAATTGCGTCTGGTAGAGCTGTCAATCATCATAAATTTGCCTGTAACATAGGGATGGATTGCCGTTATATGGGCCAGGGAATTTTTCTGTGTTTCGTACAGATACTTAAGCAGGGCGCCTGCTGCAATACTTCCGTATATGAAATCATGCAGCCCTATTCCCTCTAAGCTGTGGATATGGAAATGTTCTTTTAAAGTACCGATTGCTGTGGCATCGTCAAAATACCAGGATTCCAGTGCACCGGCACAGATATGAAAACGGTTTTTGATCTCTTCCAAATCAATGCCGCTCATTAAAAATGCTTCATTACAGACGATTTCGGCCGGGCTGTATTTGTAAATCTCGTCTAAAAGCTTACGCTTTGCATCCGCTTCGGTCACGTAATAATCTCCCGTGCTGACATCTGCAATGGCTATGCCATATTTTTCAGCGAAGCAGACAATGCACATAATATAATTATTTTTGGTTTCGTCCAGAGCATGGCTGTCCGTATTGGTTCCGGGCGTTACAACGCGGATTACTTCCCGTTTTACAATCCCTTTTGCCGTTTTCGGATCCTCAACCTGTTCGCAGACGGCTACTTTATAGCCTTTGTGTACCAGACGGTTCAGGTACCCTTCCACAGCATGATATGGCACGCCGCACATCGGCGCGCGCTCTGCAGCGCCGCAGTTTTTGCTGGTCAGGGTAAGTTCAAGTTCTTTGGATGCGATTTTAGCATCCTCAAAAAACATTTCATAAAAATCACCTAAACGATAAAATAAGATGCAGTTTTTGTATTCCTCTTTTGTTTTTAAATATTGCTGCATCATTGGTGTGTATTCATTCAAAGCGTTTATTCCTTCCGTTTCTCTATTCTGCCTCAGTCTGTGCCAGATATTTTGTAACAGTCTAAACAAACTGCCCTGTTACCTCAGAATAATGGCCGTCTGAGCTGCTACGATATTTTAACATAAGAAAAAACCAGATTCAACCAGTTTGTTGTAAAATTAAAACTGCCTGTGACCTCCGGTAGTTACTGTTTATACGCTACTGTTCCGTGAGGTGTTTTGCATATTTTGTGCGAAAATCCCGAATTTTTCAGCGCGAAATCGCATCTTTTTGCGATTTCTGTGCATCGCGAAGCGTGTTACTGGTCACGGAGGGAACAGTAACCTCCAATAAGAACGCCGAAGGAATCCTTGCCGTGCCCGATCTTTTGCGTTTTTAAAATCGGAATGTCTGGTGCAAAGCTTTGTACCAGTGAAACGATATCCGGCTGTTGACGCTCTTGTTCTATTTTTGTAAAAGTTCCCAGAATAATGCCGTTGATTTTTTCAAAGGACCCCATGAGTTTTAGCTGGGTTAAATAAGATACCATTTGAGGGATATCTCCGCCAGATGCTTCCAGGCACAGAATTTTTCCAGTCAGATCCGGAAAAAACTCTGTGCCTGCAAGTTTGAGCAGACAGCGTATATTTCCGCCTGCTATAATTCCTGCCATATGATTTCCCTGAATAAATTGATACGGAAAATCAAACAGTTTTTTTTCATCTGTAAAAACAGTTTTTTCAAAAGCTTTTCTCTGCATCATTCCCTGGCCGGATATCAGATTCCTGATTTGATAGAGTATCCCCGTATTTCCGGTTTTTGAATATATGGCGTTCAAAAGAACAGTCAGATCGCTGTATCCCCAGAGCTGTTTTTTGCATTTGGCAATAATCTCAAAATCCAGATACGGAATGACTTCGTTGGCAATATCTCCGCCTGAAATATCAAAAATGGCCTGAATCTGGCTGTCGCGATAAAACTCCATAAGCATTTGCGCACGTTCTTGTCCGGTTCCGGAAAATACGGTATCTGATGCATACAGATATCTGCTAAAAACTGGCACGAGCCCCGTTTCTTTTAAGTAAGCTGCTAATTGTCCAACGATTTCTTTCCGGGTATTGGAAAGCCCGTTTGAGCAGCATACAATTCCTACTTTACTTCCGTATTCCACTGCATCCTCCTGTTTTTTTCTCTGATATTCAGGCATATGGCCTGTAGTTTGCCGCAATCGCTTCTGCCGTTTTCATGCCGTCCATAGCGGCAGACATAATGCCGCCCGCATATCCTGCCCCTTCTCCGCAGGGATAAAGCCCCCGTATACTGCTTTGGAAATCTTCTCCACGGTGAATTCGGACGGGAGAAGAGGTTCGGCTTTCTATACCGGAAAGTATGGCGTCGTCACGGTCAAACCCCGGTATTTTTCCGCCAAACTGCTCCATTCCGCTCAGGAAGGACTCATAAAGCTCTTTTTGAAAAAGGGTATGCAGGGATGCAAGCTGTGCGGCTCCTTTTGTGAGGGAAGAAAACGTGCTGTAGGATGTGCTTCTTTGGCGGCGTTTAAAGTCGCCATAAAGCTGCTGGGGAATAGCGCCGCCGCCCAGTCGGAATGTGGCAGACTCCAGGCTGCGTTGAAATGAAACGCCGGAAAGCGGGCCAAAATCCGGATAGTCTTTTGGTGTGACGGACACGATAACGGCGCTGTTTGCATTTGCGCTGTCCCGCCTGTAACAGCTCATGCCGTTGACGGCCAAATGGTTTTCTTCGGAAGAAGCATTGACAACATAGCCGCCGGGACACATGCAAAAGGAATAAACGCCCCTGCCCCCGGTTCCGCTGGCTGTCAGCTTATAGGCGGCCGGAGGAAGGAGCGCTGCCGCATCACCGTACTGGCTGTGATTTATCATTTCCTGCGGGTGTTCCACACGCAATCCCACGGCAAATGATTTGGCTTCCATCGGGACCTGATGCCCAAGCAGCATATCGAAGGTATCCCTTGCGCTGTGGCCGACAGCGAGTACCAGCGCCTGAGTATCTAACCATGTTTCATGGTTGATTTCTACAGCGGTAAGAACCCCGTTTTGGATACGGATATCTGTCATACAGTGTTCAAACAGAAATGTGCCGCCATTTCGGATGATTTCCTGCCGGATTGCAGGAATGACCTTCGAAAGGATATCTGTTCCGATATGCGGTTTTGCTTCGTAGCAAATTTGCTCTGGCGCGCCGTGCTTTGTAAAAATTTCAAGTACCTTTCGATTACGCCCGCAGACATCTTTGACTAGGGTATTGAGTTTTCCGTCTGAAAATGTACCTGCTCCGCCTTCTCCGAACGATACGTTAGATTCCGGGTTTAATTTGCCGCCTTTCCAGAACTGCTCTACGTCTTTTTGCCGTTCTTTGGCTGTTTTGCCGCGTTCTAAAATAATTGGGGCGTAGCCTGCCTCTGCCAGCAGATATGCGCAGAAAAGCCCGGCCGGACCGCTTCCTGCAATCACGGGACGCTCAGAAAGAATCCCGCTTCCCGATACCGGAAACTGATATGGTTTCGGTTCGGTGAAACGGATGGTGTTACAGTGCAGCCGGCTTACGATTTTTTGATCCTTTGCAGTGGATGCTTCTATCGTGTAAACATATTGGATATCCTTTTTTTTGCGGGCGTCCAGCGACTGTTTTACGATGCGGTAAGATAAAATATCTTCTTTGTTTATGCGCAGCTGTTTTGCAATTTTCGCTTCCATATCTTCTTTTGTGTGCGTAATGGGAAGCTTTAACTGTTGAATTTGTATCATGAGAATTCCTTTCTTGTTTCAAGTTTATCCGATCAGAACACGTTTTCTGTCGATTTCCCGATTCAAGCCTGATTTTTGTAATATTAGCTTATTATATCTGACATTGCCTGATCAGAAAGTAAAGTTTTAATTATTCCGCTGCATGTACACCTGCTACATATCCGGAAGCCCAGGCCCACTGCAGGTTATATCCTCCGCAAATTCCGTCAATATCCACTACCTCTCCCGCAAAGTAAAGTCCGGACACTATCTTAGATTCCATTGTCTGTGCCCAAATCCCATCCGTCCTCACTCCGCCTGCAGATGTCTGTGCCGCCGCAAATCCCTTTGTATCTGCGATATCCACCTTAAAACACTTAAATTCCTTACACAACTCTCTGATTTTTCTTTCTGAAACATGTCCCGCTTCTTCTCTGGGCGAAATACCGCTTTGTTTCAAAAACAACGGAATCAGTTTTTTTGAAAATAGTCCAATTAACGCTTCCTCTGCAGTCTTCCCGTCGCCCCTCCCAAATCTTTTCTTCATTTCTTCATACAGCTTTTCTTCCTGCATATAAGGTACAAAATCCAGCAATGCCTGAACACTTTTTTTATCATACAGGGCTTTGGCCGCATATCTGCTCACCTGAAATGTGGGAATCCCTGAAATTCCGCAGTCCGTCAGCTGCACTTCTCCCCTGTCCTCACAGACAGGCTCCTGTTCCACCAGTAATTTCACCCGGCAATCTGTCCGCACACCCGCAATCGATTTAAAAAACGTCTGTTTCGCCTTCAGCTGCACCAATGCAGGCACCATTATCACAAAAGTATGCCCCAGCTTTTCAATCAGACCATATGCGCTTCCATCACTTCCGGATTTTGGGAAAGCCCTGCCGCCGCAGGCAAAAATACAGCTGTCTGCGCGAAATCGTTCCTGATTAGAAGAAATCAGAAAACCATTCCCTTTTTTTTGTACCGACGTCACCTCGCATCCGGTCACTATCTGCACGCCAAGCCTTCTAAGCTCCATCCGCAAAACATCTAACACCGCTGCCGCCTGCTCACTTGCCGGATAAAAACAGCCGTCCCGTTCTTTGGGATAAATCCCCAGTTCCTGAAAGAAAGCCACCGTTTCTTCAAAACCAAACTGTTCCAAAACGGGCAGCACAAAAGCAGGGTCTTCGCCCCTGTAGCAGCGTAAGCCCTGCCTGCGGTTGGTATAATTACATTTTCCGTTTCCGGTGGACAAAATTTTCTTTCCAATCCGGTCCATATGCTCTAATATCGTCACAGCCGCGCCTTTGCGCGCTGCAGCTATTGCAGCTGTCATGCCGGATGCGCCTCCGCCGATAATCAGTATTTTTTTCACTTTTTTCCCCTTCATACAGCTCCTAATCACAAATCCAGTATGTTAATTTATGCGCTTCCAGTTCTTTTAAAAAAGGGTAGGGATTGTAACTTTGTTCCTGCCCGTCCTCTCCGTCCAAATAGACGCCGACATGCAGGTGTACCGGGAAATATCCGGTCGTGCCTTCTACCTCGCTGTATCCGGTATCACCCATAAATCCCAACAGCTCTCCCGCTTTCACTTCATCCCCGACGGCAATATCCGGCGCATAATCGCTTAAATGGGCATAATAAAAATAGACCCCACGCGTACTGCGCACACCGATCCGATAGCCGCCCAGTTTCAGCCATCCCATTTTCTCTATGTATCCGTCCGATATGCTGACGACAGGATAACGGCCCCTTTTATTGAGCGCGGCCATAATATCGCATCCTTCATGAGTCCGTTCTCCGCCGAATTTGCGGCTGTCCATCCAGCTGTCCGCATAACTTACGCTAAAACGTTCTTTGTCGTATGCAGATTCCGGTATGGGAAAATAAGTGATATCCTCCCATACCGCTTCCAGTACATCCGTTTCCTTCTGTCCGGTTTGCTGGTAAAAACAAAAGAACAGCCAGGCATCCGCCGTTACCAGAATAAAAAACAGTAAAAAAAGCAAGAATCCTTTACGCACTCTGTTCAAATTTATTTCATACTCCCAAGCAGTTCTGTCAGAAAGCGGTAGGTACGCCCGGCGGAAGGAATGTTTAACCGCTCTTTTGGCGTATGAATGTCCAGATTGTCCGGTCCAAACGATATGGCGTCCAGACCCTCTATCTTGTCGCAAAACAGGCCGCATTCCAGCCCTGCATGAATCGCTTCAAATACTGGATCTTTTCCGAAAAGCCTGTGATATACTTCTGCCGCTTTCTGCCGTACTACAGAATCCGCATGGTATTCCCACGCCGGATAATCGCCTTCTATTATGATCGTTCCACCCAGAAATTCTGCCAGATACGTCAGTCTGTCCGTAAGCGCCTGCTTGCGGCTTTTTACACTGCTGCGGACGGAGGAAGTCAGAAAAAACGCTTCCGCGCCAAGCTCCATAATTCCCGCGTTTAAAGATGTTTCTACCAGTCCCTTTATATTTGTACTCATATGCATAACGCCATTTGGCACGTTACAAAGATAAAATAATACCTTTTGCATGGACGAGGGGCTTAAAACCGGCGTTGACATCTTTTCAAATACCCTGATCTCCACGGAAAGCTCCGGTTCCGTTACGGCATATTCCTTTTTTAAAATATCTGTAATTTCTGCCGCAAATCTCTGAAAATCCTCGAATCCTTCCTCAGGAACCAGCAGAGAAGCGCACGCCATACGCGGAATCGCATTGTCTTTTAAACCGCCTTTTAAGGACGCTATGCCAAACGGCATCCGCTGTTCCATGTATTTTAAAATGCGCCCCATTTCAATAATAGCATTTGCATGTTCCTTGTCAATTTCGCTGCCGGAATGACCGCCCAAAAGTCCAACGAGCCTTACAGATACGCCAATGCCCTCTGCCGTCTGATATACTGCCGGAATACTGGTCCGGGCAGTAAGCCCTCCGGCGCAGCTTGTAAGGAAATGGCCTTCCTCCTCCGAATCCAGGTTGAGCAGAATCCGTCCTTTTAACATGGACAAATCAATTTCCTTTGCGCCGAGCAGCCCGACCTCTTCATTTGATGTGAGGACTACTTCAAGCCGGGGATGTTTTAGCGTATCATCATCTAAAATGGCAAGTGCATACGCAACAGCAATACCGTCGTCTGCACCTAAAGTCGTACCGCGTGCTTTCAGGAAATCTCCGTCTACATAGAGATCCAGTCCCTCTTTTTCAAAATCAATTCTGCATTCTGCTTCTTTTTCACAAACCATGTCGATATGCCCCTGTAAAATGACAGGCCCGGCATTCTCGTATCCTGCCGACGCTTCTTTCAGAATAATCACGTTGTCCGCGTCGTCCTGATAGTACGTAAGGCCGTGCTCCTTTGCAAATGTTACAAGGTAATCGCTGATTTCTTTTGTATGGTAGGATCCATGTGGGATCTGACTGATTTCCCAGAAATAACGGAACACATTCTCCGGCTGTATATTTTTAAAAATACTCATAGCTGTCTCCTTTTCTTAATATATTAGAGTATGAAAAAAAATAATATTATTCTGATTGTTTTACTTGTATTTATCTTTTTTATTATTACGCATCCCGCTGTGTCTATGGATGCTGCGGCAAACGGGCTTTTGCTCTGGTACAAACAGCTTCTGCCAGCGCTTCTGCCTCTTGCAATTTTGTCAAATCTGATGGTGTATTCCAATTATATGCAGATGGCTACAAAATATTTATATCCATTCACGAAGCATCTGATTCCAACCAGTCAAAGCGGCAGCTTTGCATTTTTAGGCGGTATGCTGTTTGGATTTCCAATGGGAAGTAAAATCAGTGCAGATCTGGTAAGTCAGCAGAAAATCAGTGAACAGGAGGGAGAAATTCTGGCTATCTGTTTTAATCAGTTAAGTCCGGTTTTCATCAGTGGTTATCTGCTTACCAATATCCTTGAGATGCCGCAGATGATTCCTTACAGTTATGCGGCCCTGTATCTGCCGCCCCTGATTTACGCCGTCCGGCACTTAAAAAAGATTCGTCCTGGGAACGCAAAAAACGCAGCCTCCAATCCCAGGCTGAATTTTGGGATAATAGACGCTGGTATTATGAATGGCTTTGAAGCATTGACTAAGTTGGGAGGATATATGATTCTGTTTTCCATTTTTGCAGCGATACTGCACATTTATAACAGCAGATATCCTCTTTTGAACCTAATCTGTACCGGTCTTATCGAGGTGACGACCGGCATCTCCGGTTTGAAGGATTCTATGCTGCCAGAGGGATATGTTTATGCGCTTTCTCTGTTTTTTGTATCCTTTGGCGGTCTGTGCGGCTTTGCGCAGACATGTTCCATATGCGGAAAAACTGCATTTTCCAAACGGCGTTATCTGATCTGCAGGCTGTGCTTTGCCATTGCAAGCAGTATCCTGGGATATCTCTTTTATCTACTGTTGGTCGGAGTCGTTAGCTAAGTAGGGGATGTTCAGCTCCACTTGTTCATCTGCTGTGTTCTGTCCGGGAATCTGTTCCATTTCCTCTGATATCATTTCCTGGGGCACCAGTTCGGCGCGGTTGGTCATGACAATACCCAGATATTCCTGAAGGGATTCCAACAGGCGTTCGGTTCTGGCCTGGGTCGTATCAATAGAACGGGAAAGGATTTCTTCCATATTTTTTAACAGATCGTCTGTGTAGCTGATCGCTCCGTCCCGGATCTCATTTGCATCCCGAATGGCATTGTCTACAATATCCTGTGCCTGTTGTTTGGCAGCTACAACCACTTCATTGGCCTGTGCATAAGCCTGCTGCATGATTTCGTGTTCACTGACCAGCTCGCTTGTGTGTATCTGCGTTTTGGCAAGCATTTCGTCTGCTTTCGCGCGGGCATCTGCTATAATTGCGTCCCGGTTTCGGATAATCTTCTCGTATTGTCTGAGCTCTTCCGGCAGATTGTGTCGAAGCTCTGACATCAGATCGTCGATCCTGCCCTTGTCCACCACAATATTGGATTCATTGAATAGCTGGGTTTTGCAAGTACTTATGTATTCTTCCATTTCATCGACTATCTGCTCTATTTTTCTGTTCATTGCCAAAACTCCTTACTTTTTAATATTATATTTCTGATAAATTCTGTCCACAAACTGAGACGGGACAAATTTGGTAATATCACCGCCATATGCGGCAAATTCACGGACAACAGAGGAACTGAGATAGGAATATTTTAAATTAGTGACCAGAAAAATCGTTTCTACGGCAGGATATTCCACATGGTTCGTCTGTGCAATCTGCAGCTCATATTCAAAATCGGTCACAGCCCGCAGTCCCCGTACAATAATCGTTGCTCCGCTCTCTTTCATATAATCTACTAAAAGGCCGTCAAAGGAATCTACCGTTACATTTGGAAGGTCTTTCGTAAGCTCCTTTAACATATTAACACGTTCATCTACAGAAAACAACGAATTTTTCTCGCTATTATTCAACACCCCTACGACAAGCTCGTCCACAATCGCTGCAGAACGCTCGATCATATCCTGGTGCCCAAATGTAATCGGGTCAAAGCTGCCCGGATAAATCGCTTTTTTCATATGATTCCTCCCCACCCAAAACAGGGCTCCCCTTTTTTACAAACATATGGACATTTGTCTTATACTTTTTCTCTTTTATAACGGTAAATCCTTCGTTCTCCAGATAAGAAAAATCCGTACCAAGCGCTGCTTCCGTAATGAGAAGCGCATCCTCCGCAAGCAGGGAGGAATCCTTTAGATATGCATAAACCTGCCGCTCCAACTGACTTTGGTAAGGCGGATCCATAAAAATCACATCAAACCGATATTTTCCCTCCAGCAAACGGAGCGCCGAAATCACATCCGCCTGCATCAGACGGCATTCCTGTTCCGATTTGGTAAATGAGATGTTGTACCGGATACAATCTGCCGCTTTTTTCGCCTGTTCAACAAGCACAACCTGTTTCGCTCCCCGACTGGCGGCTTCCAGGCCAATCTGTCCGCTGCCGGCAAATAAATCCAGAAAATAACAGCCTGGTATTTCATTTTGCAGCATATTAAAAAGCGTCTCCTTAATCCGATCTGACGTAGGCCGGGTATCCATTCCGTCTACCGTCTTTAAATGCAGCCTTCTTTTACTTCCGGCGATAATTCTCATAGTAAACTCCTTCATTTGTATTCCTGTTGTATTACCTGTATCACAAGTTTCAGCGCCGCCTCTACAGACGCACGGCGTATTTCCTGTCTGTCTCCGTCAAACACATGGCGTTCTACGTTCACACCGTTTTGATAGGCGCAGGCCAGATACACAAGCCCCACCGGTTTTTCTCTGGTTCCTCCGTCCGGGCCTGCAATTCCGGTGGATATGACAGATAAATCTGTATGGGCTGCTCTTCTTGCTCCCTGTGCCATCTCTTCCGCCGTCTGGACGCTGACCGCTCCATACTGCTCTAATGTTTTATGAGAGACGCCAAGCAGCCTCTCCTTTGCTTCATTGGAATAGGTAATATACCCTTCCTCAAACTGTGCGGAAATTCCGGGAACATTGACAAGCGCTGCTGCAATCAGACCGCCTGTACAGGATTCCGCCGTTGAAATCTTTAAATTGTACTTTTTCAGAAGCTTAGCGATTTCTCTTTCCATATTTTCGAATCCTTTTTCATATTTTCTGGCAATAATTTGTAACCGTTCAGACGTCCGCTATCACGCGAAGCATGCAGCAGGGCAGCTTGTCCGAACTGTAACTATTTTTGCTCTTTTAAGACACCTTTATTCTTAATAATGTAATCAATCAGAGATATAACGGTAAGGAGCAGAGCCGCATACGTAAGCGCCAGACCCAATATTCCCCAAAATTTCGTTTTAAAGTCCAGTATCAGTACGATAATCATAAGCATCTGAAAGGTGGTTTTAAATTTTCCCCAGTAGTTTGCCGCTATCACAATTCCGTTGTCCGAAGCAATCAGCCGAAAGCCACTGATGATAAATTCCCTGCTGATAATGACAATAACAATCCATGCCGCAAGCTGCCCTGTTTCTATCAGACAAATCATGGCCGCGCAGACTAAGAGCTTGTCTGCAAGCGGATCCATAAATTTTCCGAAATTCGTCACCAGATTGTACTTTCTTGCAATCTTCCCATCTGCAAAATCTGTCAGACTGGCTAAAATAAAAATCGCTGCTGCGATATAATTCCCATAAGGAAAATCTCCCGGATACAGCAAAAAGAAAACAAAAAAAGGAATTAATACCACCCGGAATACCGTTAATTTATTTGGCAGATTCATTTACTATCTCTCCTATCAAATCATATTCATATGCCCCGGTAATTTTTACCCGGACAAAATCTCCCGTTACAAGCGTTTCATCTGTATGGATGAACAGGTAGCCGTCCACCCCCGGAGCATCCCGGTAAGTCCGCCCGATACAGGCATTTTCATCAGCCACTTGCCCCTCGATCATGACAGACAGCTCCTGTCCGCGCAGCGTTTCATTGATGTCATATGAAATCTCCTGCTGAAGCTCCATGACATCCTCCTGCCAGGTCAGCTTTAACTCTTCGTCTACCTGATCGGCAAAAGTTTCCGCAGGAGTATCCTCTTCCGGTGAATAGACAAAGGTGCCAAGCCTGTCAAATTCCATATCGTTGACAAACTGCATCAGTTCTTCATGCATCTCTTCTGTTTCTCCCGGAAATCCGCAGATTAAGGTAGTACGGATACAGATATCTGGAATCCGTTCTCTGAGCCTGTTTAAAATGCGTACGATATCGTCATGGCTGGTCTTTCTGCCCATGCGTGTTAAAATATTGTCTACCGAATGCTGTATGGGAATGTCCAGATAGTGACAGACCTTTTCATTGCGCAGTATGGCGTCAATCAATGCATCGTCAATCTCTTCCGGATAGCAGTACATAATACGGATCCAGACGAGCCCCGGTATCCGGTTTAATTCGTCTAACAGCTTATCCAAAGATTTGCGGCCATACAGATCCATGCCGTAAAGCGTCGTTTCCTGTGCCACTAAAATCAGTTCCCTGACACCCTGGGAGGCCAGCTGGCGGGCCTGTTTGATCAGCTCCTCTATGGGTACGCTCCGATAGCTGCCCCGGATCTTTGGAATAATGCAGTAAGTACAATGCTTATCACAGCCTTCCGCAATTTTCAGATAAGCATAATGGCCGCCTGTCGTCACGATCCGCTTCGCTTCTGTCTTAGGCAGTCCCTCTAAGGGCAAAAATCTGCGGTAACGGTTTCCGTCAGCCACCTGGCGGACAGCCTCCACAATACTGTCATAGGAATTGGTACCCAAAACAGCATCCACTTCCGGAAGCTCTGCTTCTATTTCCTCTCTGTAACGCTGTGCCAGACATCCGGTTACAATCAGTCCTTTTAGCCTGCCGCTCTTTTTGTATTCCGCCATTTCCAGAATCGTCTGTATGCTTTCTTCCTTGGCATCGCCAATAAAGCAGCATGTATTGATGACGATGACATCCGCCTCTGTTTCCTCATCTGTAACCGAAATACCTGCTTCTCCCAGCATACCCAGCATATACTCCGAATCTACCAGGTTTTTGTCACATCCTAAGGATATAAAAAATACTTTCATGCATTCCTCCAAAATCTGCAAAAAGGATGTCAAAACGTAAATTGAAACATTTTGCCATCCCTGCTCTTTAGTTCTCTGTTTCCTCTGTTTTGCGGGCCTCGTCTTCACCTAAAATTTTTACGTCGCCGACATACAGTTCCTCAATTGCCACGGAAAGCGGCTTTTTGCCATGTGAATTCGGAAGCATGGATTCTGCTCCGCCAATGATTTGCCTCGCCCGCTTCGATGCGGCAATCACAATCGAATAACGGCTGTTGACAACCGGTTCTTCTCCGATTGCCACGTCATGGTTAACGACCTTCATTAATTCTACATAAGATGGATGTATCATACGCTTTGTTCTCCTTTCGAAATGCGCTTGAGTTCTTCCTTTATTCTATTGACAAACTCCTGTTTTCTGCATACTCTCTGGTGTTCGTTTTGGATAATGGAGTGGACTTCCTCCACACATGCATCCAGATCGTCATTGACAATCAGATAGTCGTAATCTGCGATATACATCGCCTCTTCCTCTGCGCGGGAAAGCCTTGCTTCTATCGTTTTACAATCTTCCGTCCCCCTGCCTTTTAAACGGGCCTTTAATGTAGGGGCATCCGGCGGCGTTACAAACAAAAGCAGTGCGTCCGGAAACTTCTCCTTCACCCTGGAGGCGCCCTGGATTTCAATTTCCAAAATCACGTCTTTGCCTGCGCCAAGCTGCTCTTTTACATAAGCCTTTGGCGTACCGTAATAATTTTCGACGTACAAAGCATACTCTATCAGCTCATTTTTTTCAATCATTTTTTCAAATTCTTCTCTTGTTTTGAAAAAATATTCTCTTCCGTCTTTTTCACCTGTCCGGGGGAGCCTTGTCGTCGCAGAAACCGACAACGCGTAAGATGTCCCGCGGCGGTTTAACAGTTCTTTTACAATGGTACCCTTTCCAGAGCCGGAAAAGCCGGACAATACCACCAAAACACCTTCCTGTTTTTGTTCCATCTATTCTTCCCCTTTCATGCCTGCCAGCTCATGAAACCGTCCTGCTAAAGTATCCGGCCCAAGCGCTGACAGTACAATTGTACTCTGATCCATGACAACAATGCTCCTCGTCTTTCTGCCCTGGGTGGCGTCTACCACACGTTCTTCCTGTTTGGCCTTCTGTACAAGCCGCTTTGCCGGAGCCGAATCCGGCGTAACAATGGCAATGATTCTGTCGGTATGTACCAGATTGCCAAATCCTATATTTAAAAGTCCTGCCATTTTCGTCACCTATTCAATATTCTGGATTTGCTCCCGTACTTTTTCAATATCTGTCTTTAAATTGATTCCGACGTCTGAAACTGCCAAATCCGTTGTTTTAGATAAAATCGTGTTGGCCTCCCGGTTCATCTCCTGTGCGATAAAATCCAGCTTTCGTCCAATACTGCCGCCTTCCGCCAAAGTTGATTTGGTGGATTCCACATGGCTGCGCAGACGCACTATTTCCTCATCTACACAGATTTTATCTGCAAAAATCGTAACTTCTGTCACAATCCGGCTTTCATCTATCTGCCGGTCTGCAAATAGCTCCAAGACTTTTTCCTCCAGACGTTTTCGGTACTCGGCAATAATGATTGGAGAACGTTCTTCGATAAAATCCACGTAGCCCAGCATGGTATTTAATTTGTCTGTTAAATCTGCAGCCAGCCGTTCTCCTTCTGCAATTCTGCTATCCACAAATTGTACGCAGGCGCCGCGCAGGGCTTTTTCCAAAATCGTCCAGAGCTCCTTCTCATCGACGCTTTGTTCTTCCATTGTAAACACTTCCGGATACCTGGATAATGTGCTGACCCGGATGTCGTTCTCTAATCCAAAAGCATCTGCCATCTGATTTAAATAAGTCAGATATGCAGCCGCTATTTCCTTGTTGTATTTCAGTGCAAAATTTTCTTCGGTATCATCTTCATAAGAAATAAATACATCTACTTTGCCTCGCTGCATATATTCCTTCAGCAGGCTGCGTATGGCACTTTCAAAAAATCCTAATTTCTTCGGCATCTTAATATTGATGTCTAAATACCGGTGATTTACGGATTTTAGCTCCACTGTAAATTTGTGGTTGTTCTCCAGAATCTCACAGCGGCCAAATCCAGTCATGCTCTTAATCATGTACGCCTCCAATTGCCTTCTGGCAAAAACATTCTTATGCATTTCCTTTCTGTTATGGTATGTATGCATAGTCAGCTCTATTATATAAGAAAACAGACTGTTCGTCAAATATTCAGAGGGAAAATTTTTCATGCTCTGTTCAGTATTTGTTACATTTTACTCTCACGCCATATGAAGGGACAAAGTTTTCAGTATAAACAGAGTAACCGATGTAAAAACAGCAGACAGCACAAAACTGTGTGCAAATCTGCTGTTTTTCATTGTTAGGCATTTTTCGGCTCTTGAAACGGTTTATCGAACAACTGCATTAAATCATGGTTTGCACCCACGTTGGTTACTTCAAAATGATTCAGGCAATGTCCCAGCCACGGAAATTCTTTATTCATTTCATATATTAAGTCAAATATTTCCAAATCTGTTGTTTTGTATTGCGAATGATAACCCGAATACTGTTCATGCGAAAACTGTCGTTGAAGCAAATAATCATGTATCTTCCGATAAGCTCCTCTGGGATTAGCTGGAGAATAATATTTCTCCAAATCCTTTACACATAAATCAAAATAAAGTGCTTTTAAATGTTTTGCTTCTCGCCCATTCATTATGCCACACTCATTCTCTTTGTATAATGATACAGAACATCTTCAATAGCAAAGTCATTTTCATTTTCACCGTCATCACTATTGTACCAAATCCATTTAATTACATAATCCATAAACCAAGATTTCTCTTTTAAAGATGTAATAATACATCCAAATGCTCCATAATCCCTAGAGTTTCCGTTTCCATAAAAAACAATTGTGCCATCCGGCTCATATTCTTTTCTTAATTGATAACTATCAAAAGCTTGACTTAAGGTTTGATAAATACTGGAAACACTATACTTTTGCTCTTTATTAATTTTATTTTCATCCAATTTTATCTCCAATTTCAACATAACAATTCTCCTCACCTTAATAATCCGTTCTATATTTCGTCTTTATATAATAAAAAATTGAAAAAATGTACACTTTTTCAATAAGCCGATTACTGCTTTTTCTCTGGATAATATGTTGTAATAAATTTGTTCAATAGCTTCCGTTCTTCAAATGATAAGTCCAAATTGTTCAACAGCCACATATGCAACGCTTTCCCAATGGCATAGCATAGTTTCTCCTCCAACTCCTTACTTATTCTATTTCTGGACACATTTGGATAAAAACTGTCATCTTTAATATTAATTACAGCATTTTTAAGAATAACTCCATCTACTAGATATGGGAGGATAATTTTCATTCTCGGCAATAATATACTCTTAAGGAATACTTGATCTTTCGCCTCAAAAGGATATTTTGACCCAAATCTCACATTCACTTTAAAAGGTAAAATGCATTCAAATTTTTCATCTGTAACAACTTGAAAAACTTTTATATCTGTTTTTGTTGGTATAGAATCATCGTGTTCTAAATCTTCACAAAACATTTCAAATGAGTACTTGCCAATAAGATCTTCACGCCCTTCCATGATGCCACTCCTCATAACAACTCCAAAATCGGTTGTAATAATATTATATAGATTATAGTCATCAAGCATAGATAGCGTTTGGTCAAAATCATCTGTTTTTTCATAAATTTTTGAAAACTCATACGCTTCTTCCATAATTGATGGAACAGTCATTAACCGTATCATATTCTCTACAACAAACTTCTTTATAGAAATGTTTATGCTATCTTCTGCTATTATTTCATTTTCTACATAATTATAATAATAACTCTTATTTCCATTTAAGTCTTTTATTTTATTTGCGAAATTAATCCTTCTATAGTTACATTCCACATAAGCTTCTATTCCATCCAAATATTCATTCAAACATATCTTTTCCGCCAAAATATCTTCGGATCTTCTTAAATTGCATGTATATGTTTCTTGATGGTTCTTTTCTTGTACTAAAATCTTTATCAATACTCCGCAATCCAAAAAGTTATTTTCAATAAAATTTTTTATTTCCAAAATACCTTCCGGAAATACACCCATAAACTGCTCATAATCCAAGACAATCTCTGTACCCTGAGTTTTTGATTTATCTTCATAAGTCAAACAAATATATTCACTATTTTTTTCAAATTCAATTTTTATAATTTGATTTTCTTCTATATGCTTTGTTCGAACCTCCACTTTATCTGATAACATAAAACAAGACAAAAAACCTATTCCATAATGTCCAATTGGAGAATACTCTCTCCCTTGTAATTTATAATCATCTGAATTGTAATAAGATACCCCTACATTTAAAAAACATTTCTTTAAAATTTCTATATTCATTCCACTGCCATTATCTAAAATAGTAACGCTTTGCTTTGCCTTATTCAAGGCAATCATAATTATTGGTTCATATTTTTGAAAAACAAAATTTTCATGTGTCTGAGCGGTTTCCTCCATTGTTTTGCACGCATCAATGGAATTTTGAATAATTTCCCTTAAACCATATTTTTTATCTCCATAAATATTTTCACCCATTAATAGATTTGTAATTGCTTTATAATTCAACTCCAATTTGTATTCTGAAAATGAGAATCCAATCGGTAATATTTGGTTGATAATATGAGGATACACATTAAGCAAATATTTATCCTTTTTGAAAGTCTGACATAAATCAACTGCACTTAACAATTCCTTATTGATGTCATCAAAATACTTTAGCAATTTTCTGTGTACAGCTGGTTCCTTACTAGAGCCAATAAAACAAATTTCCTTTTGACAGGTCTTTTCATTTAAGGCAATTTTTGTATAATTATCAATATCAAAATGCTGCCTCCATTCCAAATCGCTATAATCTGTTGGATTCAGATACTTATACAAATAGAGAGGAGCCCTCTGCGCATCCATATCCAAATAATCTGCGATTCTTAACAATATAGCTATATATTGTACATTTAAGTTATATTCTCCTTTGATAGTCTCTGAATGTATTTCCTTACTAATCCATTCAAAATCTTCATTATGTGCCTGACATATCAATGCAAGTTCACTATGAAAAGTCGTAGCTGTTCCTGCTGAAACCAAAAACATCTCCTTATTTTCATCATCAATTTTTTTCAGAAACTCTCTTGATCTTTTTCCATGAACCGGACGCACACATTCCTGTAAAGCTATGTTTTCATTATTATATTTTTGAAAAACTTTGCTATATTTTCTATTGCCCAACAAAAGTTTGTCTGTCTTAATTTCTTCTATCTCTATATCTGAAACAACCATTCCAATATCGGGAAATAATGCTGCATAAATAAGCATCACTATCTCCAAATC
>JAAWDZ010000063.1 GCA_022794015.1 Eubacterium sp.
ATAAAGGGAAAGGCATTTGCCGATGTAAACAAAAATGCAACGTTCAAAGTTCCGGGAGAATATAAAAACGCATACCAGAAAATACTGAAAAAGATGAATGGATACCAGAAAACAATGAGAATACGGTCATAATGATACCATATGGTCTGCCTCATCCGGCTTTCAACTGCCGGATGAGGCAGATTTTTGTATTACAGAAAATGAGATTCTCTATACAGCAGCTCCGGAAAGTCTGGAGAGAAAGGTTTGGATAATATTACAGCTGAATATGCCAGGCCATCCGGGAATAAAAATGTATTAATTATGAAAAACGGGAGAAACCGATGAAAGACGCATACCATCAAGCCAGGATGGAAAAAGCCTGCGGTTTAAAAAGAGCAAGAATGCTTCTGCGTGTAAGCTCAGACCGCCAATTAGAAGCGGATGGGGATTTGGGCGTACAAAGGCAGCTGGTAAAGGAATATGCAGCAAAACAGAAAGAATGGATACTGGATGAAAAGGAATACTTTGAGGGGAGCAACAGCGGTTACAGAGATTCCGTTGCGGAAAGATGCGTATTACAGGATGCCCTGCAGGACGCAAAGCGAAAAGAATATGATATTCTGGTGGCGTATAAGGACGACAGGATCGGCCGCAGGATGTGGGAGATTGGCGCATATGTCATGGCGCTCAAAGAGTATGGCGTTGATATATATACAGTTAAAGACGGCTGCATTTCACCAGAAGCAGATGATATTATGGGGCAGATGATACTGGCCCTCCGTTATGGAAATGCCCAGAAAAGCAGCTCTGACACAGGTATGAGAGTGAAAGATACGGCCCAAAAGCTGGTACAGCAGGGGAAATTTATGGGCGGCGCCGCACCTTATGGTTATAAGCTGGAGCTGTCCGGCGAAATCAGCAGGCACGGACGTGCATTGAAGCATCTGGTGGTTATGCCGGAACGGGCGGAAATCGTGAAATACATATATGATCTTTCGCTCCATAAGGAATACGGTTCAGCAAAAATAGCAAAAACTCTGAATGAACATGAAATATATAAATATCTGGCTCCCAGAGATTTCTGGAAAAGCGGCACAATTACAAGCATACTGACCAATCCCATATATGCAGGGCATACGGCATACAAACGGCGTGAACGTGTAAATGGAAAAAAGCGCAGGTTAAGCAGTGAAGAATGGGTTACTTCCCTGGAAGCGAATGAAAATATCAGAATTATTGACGACGATACATGGAACAGAACGCAAAAGAAACGCAGGCAGCGGGGCGATAAATATATCAAATCTCTCGAAAATAAGGATACGGGGGTAATTCGGAGGAATGACGGTATGCTTTCATTGATTGATGTGCTGTATTGCGGATATTGCGGGAGGAAGATGACAAACGGCAGTAAATATAATTACTGGACAATTAAAGGAAGCGGCGAAAAACGGACAAGTAAAACGGCCATTTACAAGTGTCAGGAAGCGTGGCAGGGCGTTTTGCATGAAAAGACCAGGCAGGTCCGTGCCGATCAGATAGAGCCGATTATATTTGGGGTAATCGCACAGTACATTGGAAAGCTGCAGGAAGAGGAAGACATAGTTCAACAGATCAGGGAAAAACAAAACAGGGAAATAAAACGGAAAAAAGAGGAACTGAGAAAGGAAAAAGAAATTTATGAAAATATCCGGAATAAAGTCATGATTATGGAAGAACATATTCCGGACGCCATGGCGGGGGATTATCCGCTTTCTTTGCAGGAACTGGTTACTATGATTCACAGGCAAAAGGAACAGGCGCAGGTGCAGCGGGATCTGGTCTGCCGGAAAGAAACGGAATTGGAGGAAGAGAATGTGTCTGTCAGAGATAGGAAAAGCATAAAAGGGAAACTGCCAACATGGCAGGACGTCTTCTTAAATGCAGATACTGCTGTCAGGCGGGTATTGATCGGTAAGTTGGTAGAAAGAATAGATGTGAAGAAAACGGAAATAACTATACGTTTAAAAGTCAGCCTGGACGATTTTTTTCCGCAATCCCGAACCAGTGACGGTTTCGGGGTACAGAAGCCGGGGATATCATTTTGACATCACAAACAATACTGCCTATGATCAGTATTTTGTATATGGACGCCCCATTTACGAGTCTATCAGCCGGATTGTGGATGAAATTTTTAATGAATATGTCCGTCGGCCGGGACAGTATGCGCCCTATTTTACGTCGTTTTGTAATGGTACGACGGCTACCTGTAATGGATTGTCCCAGTGGGGAACGGTAACATTAGCGGAACAGGGGAAGACGCCGCTTCAAATTCTGCGTTCCTACTATCCAAAGGATATTGAGATTGCGGAGGCATCGGCGGTCAGCGGCGTGCTTACGTCTTACCCTGGAACAGCGCTTAAAGTAGGCAGCAGGGGGCTGGATGTAGAAATGATTCAGGCATATTTAGGCCGGATTCGGAGAAATTATCCTGCTATACCGCAGATTACAGATCCAACCGGAAGCTTCCAAAACAGCACAAAAGCTGCCGTAACTAAATTTCAAAGGATTTTTAATCTGGCAGCAGACGGTATTGTAGGAAAGAGCACCTGGTATAAAATTTCGAGTATCTATACAGCGGTTGCAAGGCTTGCTGAATTAGACAGTGAAGGAAACATTCTGGGGATAGGAACGGTGCCGCCAGGCAGCATACTTAAGCAGGGCAGCAGAGGACAGGATGTTATCACTCTGCAGTATCTGTTGAATGTCGTTTCCGAATATTATCCCAGCGTACCGGCCGTGGACCAGGATGGAATTTTCGGAAGTGGAACGAAGGATGCTGTGGCGGCATTTCAGAGGCTGATGCGGTTAAATCCGGACGGTATTGTGGGTACGCTTACCTGGAAGGCGCTGTATGACACCTATCAGGGGATTGAAGAGAATATTCCTATGCCAGAGCCTGAGCCTGGTACAATAGAATATACGGTTGTCTCAGGAGATACGCTGTGGTCCATTGCAAATAGATTTGGAACGACGGTAGGTGAGATTAAGGCATTAAATGGACTGACCAGCGATCTGCTTTTGATTGGACAGGTGTTAAAAATACCGTCGAAGCAGGGGACAAATATTTCCTATACGGTGGTTTCGGGAGATACACTGTGGTCCATAGCGAGAAGATATGGAACAACCGTAGACGCTATTAAGAGATTAAACGGACTGACCGGAGATGAAATACGCGTAGGCCAGACCCTGTTAATCCCAGGGTAAAAGTGTTATCGTCCAAAAAACACTTCGCTCTTATTTTGTCCGTCAAACAGCCCGTTATACTGCAAAAGCCGATACTTTTGAATCCAGAACTCTTCTTCCCCCGACCCCTTTCCATAATGCACATATTTCCCTGCACTGGCAGAATAATATCCCCGTGCATTCATGGCAGGCACATATGTCATCATTTCTGCAAGGAACTGCTGGTAAGGCGCAAGCGTGATCCCGGCCTGCTGTAAAAGCATTGTGGAGAGAAAGTTTAAACTGGTACGTTCCACTTCCCGGCTTTCACTTTCATAATTGGTCCAGATAAAAAACGGTACTTCAAAAAATTCTTCTAATTCATCCAAAGTCAGACCGGACATTCCTTTGCCGTTTAACCGGCGGTAAAACGTGCTGTTTAAACTGGGCTGGTGGTCGCCAAAAAAACAGACGATTACAGGTTTGTCTGCGGATGAAAAATAATCAATCAGTTCCTTTACTGCCAGGTCTGACTGGCGTATCAGGGAAAGGTATTGATTTACGTCAAAAAAGCGGACATTTGTGCCGTAGGTGTCTTGTATGAAATTATCATAGGATTCCGTATATCCGCCGTGGTTTTGCATCGTAATTCCCATAAGAAACAGGTTCTCCTGATTGCCGCCGGCTTCGTAGCGTTCTATTATTTTGCGGTACATAACGGAGTCGGATACGTATTTGCGCATGAGATTGCTCTGGTCAAAATCATCCAGGAAGTACATCTCGTCAAAGCCCAGTTTGGGATATACGGTATCCCGGCTCCAGCCGGTAGCATAATAGGGATGCATGGCCACGCAGGTGTAATCTTCTTTTTTCAGAGTGTCTATGATAGAATATGCATTTTCCTGTTGGATATACTGTTGGTACGGTACAGAGCCGGACGGAAGGTATGCCATGCTGTTGCCGGTCAGAAATTCCCATTCGGAATTTGGCGTTTTGGCGCCGAAAACAGATGAGAGGGCGTAGCCTCTGACTGTATTTTCCCAAAGGGAATCCAAAAATGGCGTGACAGGCTGATTGGTGTCCAGCTGGCCCAATACGTTAAAGTCCGCAAATGATTCATTCATGATAACAATAATGGCGGGCTTTTCCATATTTGTGGGAGTCTTTTTTATGGAATAATCTTTTTCAATGGAGGCAACGGCATCGTCAGAGTAGTTGTCCGGTTTTTGGACAAATGAATCCCGGATACTGAGTGAAAAATTGAGCAGGTAGCCGTTTTGGTAAGTGCCTTTCTGTTCCCAGGATTCGGTTACAGTATTTTGTGTTTCATCCATAACGTGTAAAAAAGAAAGCACGGTGAGGAGAATGCAGATCAGGACGGTGCTCCAGGTGTGTTTACAGACAATTTTTAATTTGGCGGCTGCTGCAATCAGTATGGCAGAGCAAAGCAATGTGTTCATTGCCTGGGCATTCAAAGAAAAATCATAATTGGATGCTACGCTCAATCCGGTAAAAGCGGATTTGAGATCGCCAAAGGTAAGTTCATTGCCGCGGAATTCATACACAAAATAATTGACACCGGCAAACAGCATCAAAGCGGTATGGGCAATGACGCAGGTAAGGCCAGGCCTTCTGGTAAATGCCATGACGAGCAGGTAAACCATCAGACTGCAGAGGATGTTTAAGAAAAACCTGTCGCCGGATATTTTGGAACGCAGATCTTCTGTCAGCAGCAGGTATTGAATGAGGCAGGTGGTCAGAACGGCGCCTGCAATAATTGAGGCTGCGGTGAAAAGCCAGTTGAATTTTTCATGGAATTCTATAGTGGTATTTTGAACCAAAAGGAATAGTATCGAAAAAAGCAGTGTATTGAAAAGCGAGATGCCGCAGAAAAAATGTGCGAAAACGGATATTGCAGCTGCCAGAGCGGTAAAGATCAAATTTTTTCGGGTAATGTTTTTCTGTAGTTTCATATCTGTCCTTTCCGTATTTTATATATGTATAACAGTGATTCAAGGGGATTATACCGCATTTTTTTGGACAAGACAATCCGGATATAAAATTTTCTTGCTATTGATATAGAAACTGGCTATAATAAAAACACTGAATCATGAATATTCAAAAATGAGCAATCAGTATAACTTTTCGGAATTTCAATGAATGTGATTCTAACTGAAAATTGACAACTGAATATCGTGCAGGAAAAGAAATTTGAGAAAAATGGACATAAACATTGGACATAGTGGGTACTATGCCTTGAAAAATCTTATGGAATCG
>JAAWDZ010000064.1 GCA_022794015.1 Eubacterium sp.
ATTATTATAACATTGGAGGTTTTTTACTGTAAGCTAAAGCAATTCTGACTCACCTGCATAGCAGGTGGTTTATTTGTTTCCCAAAGTTTCGTTTCTCTGTTGAGAAACTCCACAATGCGAAACAGGCTAAAGCCTGACAAAGAGAGCAAGGGAATCCTTTTCCTTCCCTTGCTCTGGTGTTTTACTATTATTTTATATGCTTTTCTATACCTGTTCCATAACAGGCTTCTGCTCCAAGCTCTTCTTCGATACGCAGCAGCTGGTTATACTTTGCCACACGATCTGTTCTGCATGGCGCGCCGGTTTTTATCTGTCCGCAGTTTAACGCAACTGCCAAATCTGCAATCGTCGTATCTTCTGTTTCTCCGGATCTATGGGAAACCACTGCCGTATACCCGGCCCGGTGCGCCGTCTGAATTGCTTCCATTGTTTCTGAAAGCGTACCAATCTGATTTAGTTTAATCAGGATTGAATTGGCGCATCCCTTTTCAATTCCTTTTTTCAGCCGCTTTGTATTTGTCACAAACAGATCATCTCCTACTAACTGTACCTTATTTCCCAGACGTACGGTAAATTGATAAAACCCATCCCAGTCCTCCTCGTCCAGTCCGTCTTCAATGGAAAATACCGGATACCTGCTGCAAAGCTCCTCATACAAGGAGATCATTTCTTCCGTTGTCCTCGTCACAGGATGTCCACAAACTTCACTTTCCCCTTCAAAACAATAGCATCCTTTTTCTTCGTCATACAATTCCGACGCTGCCGCATCCATAGCAAATACAATATCTTTACCACATTCATATCCAGCCTCTTTTACTGCCTTTTCCAGATAGTCAAAGACTTCAAACGCATCCTTTAAATCCGGGGCAAATCCGCCTTCATCACCGACTGCCGTAGACTTTTTGTCCTGTGCCAGAATTTTTTTCAAAGCATGGTATACTTCTGCACCCATACAAAGCGCTTCCTTAAACGACTCTGCTCCGACTGGCATAATCATAAATTCCTGGAAATCTACCGTATTTTTTGCATGCCCGCCTCCGTTTAGAATGTTCATCATGGGAACTGGCAGCCTGTGCGCGTAGCTTCCTCCCAGATAGAGGTAAAGCGGCATGCACAGTGCATTTGCCGCTGCTTTTGCAACTGCAATGGATGTCCCCAGAATGGCGTTAGCGCCCAGACGTTTTTTGTTCTCCGTACCGTCTGATTCTATCAGGCATGTATCAATTGCTTTCTGCTCCATAGCATTTTTTCCAATTAATTTTTTTGCTATTTTTTCATTAATGTGGGAAACTGCCTTTTCCACACCTGCTCCGCCGTAACGCTTGCCTCCGTCGCGCAGCTCAGCGGCTTCAAACTGTCCGGTAGACGCTCCGGAGGGAACAGCGGCTCTTCCGGCAGAAACCCGCTTTGTCTGGTGGTTTTTTACCAGAACCTCTGCTTCTACGGTTGGATTCCCGCGCGAATCCATAATTTCCCTTCCACGGATCTCTACAATCTCCAAATATGCTTTCATTTGAATCTCCTTTTCCTTTTTTAGAAATAAAATATGCCTGATATGATTTTGCAGGTCTATGTACCGTATCCTGCTCTCATAGGTTCCAGACATACCTAAGTATTTCCAGGTCATTCAAAAATATGCATCATGGATTCTGATTTACTATGAATCTTCCCACTCCTCATGGTTGATTTCTCTGTCTTTAAAATAGTATTTTCGGTCACGCTCCCCTACTTCGCGCATAACCCTGCAGGGATTTCCTGCCGCAACTACGTTGGATGGAATATCTTTGGTCACAATACTTCCCGCTCCAATCACAACATTATCGCCGATGGTTACGCCCGGTACAATAACAGCTCCCGCTCCAATCCAGCAATTCCTGCCAATATGAACCTGCATATTATACTGAAGCCCTTTCTGGCGAAGCTCCGGCAAAATCGGATGCCCCGCTGTTGCGATTGTTACATTGGGACCTAACATGGTATAATCGCCAATATAAATATGGGTATCATCTACGCACGTCAAATGATAGTTCGCGTACACCAGCTTACCAAAATGGCAGTGGCGTCCGCCAAAATTGGCATAAAAAGGCGCTTCAATATATACCCCCTCACCGCAGTCTCCCAACATTTTTTTCAGCAGTTTCTCCCTTTTTTCTGTCTCTGAGGGTTTCGTCAGGTTATACTCACACAGCAAATCCTGATATACCATCTGTTCCTTCCTGATTTCTTCATCCTCCGGGAAATAAAGTTCTCCTGTATGAATTCTTTCTTTCATATTCATATTGCACCCCCGCACTCCAAATACTTATATCTGTTTTCTTCCAGATAAGTCTCATACTCTTTCATCTTCTCTCTCTGCCCTGGTGTCAGGCTTTCAAGCCCCAGCAAATAAGCATAAGCCTGCTGCTTATTCTTATACTGAGACACAAACATCCTTTTATCGTACTCTGCTTCCACTTCCCGCCTGCGCCCTTCGTCCGCCTTGCCGCGCAGCACTCCATAAACAATATCTCCGAGCGCTCTGGCATCCGCCAGAGGCTCAAATGCATGCACAAAATCAATTCCGCAAATATAGGCATATCTCTCCAGGCTAATATCGTACTTCATCGAAATTCTGCCCGGCAAAAACCGCAATGCATCATAAAATTCCAGCTTATCCAGACTTTTTGTCGCAAACCGCATCAGCAGATCCTCATCCTGTCTGCCAAACGAAATATAAACTTCCGGCCCATATACTTTATGCGCCTCCAAAAGCTCCTCCGTTACCTCTTCCATAGGTTTTCCACAATCCCGAAGCGTTTTTTCATCATATCCGATGCGGGTAAGCTGTTCTTCCCAAAGCTCATACTCGTCTCCGCACCAGATTAAACTGCTGTAGCTGCCAATTTCTCTGCTGCCACTGCGATAGCTTACACCAATCGCAATCGGAACATTGTGACGGCTGGTATTCTCATTGCAGAATTCCAGATCCAGATAAGCCGATACCACTCCTTCCTTTGCTACATCTGCTATATTAATTTGATCTACCATATTACCAAACCTTTCTTCTGCCGCTTTTTACTGCAACCGTTCAGACAGCTGCCATTCTAAGGGCAGCTTGTCTGAACGATTCCGTTTTATTCTATATTCACTACGGTAAAAATTCCGTTTTCCGCCATTTCATATTCAAATGAAACCATATCGCCGACAGTATATTTTACAATTTTCACCAATGTCGTATCCGCTACGTTTACATCAAATATATCCTCTGACTGTTCCAGACAGATATAATAATGGGTATTTCCGTCTACTACAACAGGAGCAATTGATGCGATTTTGCCTTTCTTTTTTTCATAAACGCCGGACACTTGGCTCTTTGTAATCCCGTTTGTCGTCAGAAGCTTCATATAAGCCCTCTCACATTCCTGTACTGTATCCCCAATAGCAACCCACTGGTATTTCTGGACATTTACCATCGCATATTTTTTGACCAGGCCCGCGCCGTCCTTTAAAGCCATAAAATAGGTCGGCTCATTTGTTATATTAAGTAAAAGCGGAAACGTCGCCCGATATCCCAGGTTCTGTACCTGCCCTTCCGCAGAAGACATGGCGGAATCCTCTATTGCACCCTCAATCCGGTAAAACTTAGTTTCCATCGTACGCTGGTTCATCAGTACAAAGCCTACGTTGGACTGATCTCCACTCACACTTGTCACACCGGTATACACCCATACGTCATCGTTCAATGCAATATAATTGTATCCATTTGTCGTCTGCAGGCAATCCTTCTGCCCTAATATACTGTTAAAATATCCGTGTTTTAAAATACCGTAATAGTTGTAAAGTCCGGTCAAAAGCTCTGCGGAATACACCTTATCCACCCAGGTCGGTACATCCTCTACGTCATACTCTTCACATTCCCCTGTAATAGCATTACAGAGTATGGCCTTGCCCACCGTCTGTCCGCCGAAAAGGCCAATATTGAACTTCTTAACCGGACATACCCAGTACGGCGTTCCTTCATCGTTGATTTCAAAAAAAATCTGATCGCCAAAAATATAGGTCGGATAGTGAAAACGCAGATGCCGGTATATATTACGGTTAAAAAGTTCCGACTCCGAATAACGAATCCCTGCCTGCAGCTTCACACATTCCGTATTCTGTGTCGCCATATCGATCCGGATATAGGCGGGAATTCCCTGTTTCTGGTTGGTCAGCCATTTAATCGGGCTGGCATAAACAAGCGGCGCAACACGCACCGGCGTATTCTGATAATTGATCTGGGTGTATTCGGTGCTGACCTCAAACTGAGATACCATGTCCACCATGCTCCCCATCTTGCGGTTTCCCAAAAGCTCAGCAGAGCTTTTATCCAAAAGCGGAATCGTATTGAAGCTGACCTCCTTGATATCTCTGACAAAATCACTTTCCTCTACGGTAAGCAGCTTCTGGTATTTCGCCGCATTTACAATCGGGGAAGAAAGAATTGCCCCCACTGCATACACCGCGCCAATCAGAATAAATGCCACGACTCCGATTTTCACCAGTTTAAATTCCTGCATAAGACTTTTCAGCTCCGGCCTGCTGTTTTGTTCTTTATAAACCCGTCCCGCTTTTGTCATCACATAAACAGCCGTGAGCAATGCCGTCAGAAACAGCAGGCATTGCCAAAATCCGCCGGAGTGTATGTTAATGGCCGGAATGGTAATGTAATAATAAATTCCAAAAAACAACACCAGTATAATAGCAATCACAATTTTTTTTACCGCTTTTTTCATATTATTTCCTCGCTTTCCTGGCCGATTGTCCTTAAGCTTTCAGCCACTTCCTGTTTTATCCCATCCAGCAGATAATTCCGGCTTCCTTTCGGCCTCACCAAATGTTCTTCCCGGATCTGCTGTTTCATGCGCATAATCTCCTGCAGGAGATCCTTTGCAGATAACAGCAGACAGCCCGCACCGCGGATAATTATCTGCTCCAGCCCATCGGAAGTTGCCACGGTCACATGGTATTTCTTTCTGTTTTCGTGGGCAAACCTCTCAATATAGGCATCTGCGGTTTCCGCTTCTTTTGTATATACCACATGGATGTTGTGATAGTCGAAAAATTCTGTCCTGTGGCCTGCTACCCGGTATGCGTCAAATACCACAATCACCTGGCATCCTCTGATTCCCTGATAATTGCACATCATATCTAAGAGTCTCCCTTTCGCCCCATCCATATTGTTTTCGGACAGCTCTCTTAATTCTGACCACGCATATATGATATTATATCCGTCTACCAGAAGGTATTCTTCTTTTGGCTCTTCTTTTTTCATCCCGCGGTAAGGTGTCTGTCCAGTATCTGCCTTTACAACACGCCGGCTGGTTTTATAGCCTCTTTTGGGTATCTGTTTTTTGCGCCGGTTGGCATACAGGGTCTTTTCTATAATTGCGTCTACTTCCTCTGTGGCAAGCCACTTTTCTTCCTGATATACACTCTGCGCCATTACAGTGGGTCTGTTCTCATCGCCTTTGTCTTTTGGAGACAGGACGCTTTCTATATGCATAAATTCCGGTACTTTGTCCCATTCCACCAAATATCCTGCGCCATGGGCACAGAATACCGAACCGGACGGGTTGGCCAGATCCGCCTGCGGATCGTATCCAATCGCCTCCGCCACCTCCTCCTGATTGTGACAGATATCATACCCGCCATAGCTTAAAAACAGCCTGCCGTCCCCTCTGGTATAAGCCGCCACCTCCTTAACATACTCCTGCAAAAGCACCACCGGCGCCATTCCCGTCAGCACGGCAAACCCATCTTTCAGATGCGGTCCGTGTATGCTGCCATGCCGCTGCTTGATATCTGTCATAGCGCGTCCAATCCACGCTTGTGGTACTTCCAGACGATATTCATAATATGGTTCCAGCAAAACCGTTTTTGCCTGCATCAGTCCCTGTCTGACGGCGCGGTACGTGGCCTGCCTGAAATCGCCGCCCTCCGTATGTTTTTGGTGCGCCCTTCCTGCTGCTAACGTAATGCGGACATCGGTAACAGCAGAACCTGTCAGCACGCCTATATGCTCTTTTTCCTGCAAATGCGTCAGCACCAGACGCTGCCAGTTCCGATCCAGAACATCCTCGCTGCAGTCTGTCACACACTCCACACCGCTGCCCCGCTCTCCCGGCGCAAGCAAAAGATGCACTTCCGCATAATGGCGCAGCGGCTCAAAATGTCCCACCCCCTCCACCATATCTGCAATCGTTTCTTTATATACAATATGCCCGGTATCAAATCCGATTTCCACTCCGAACCGATCCGTTACCTGCCTTTTTAAAATCTCAGTCTGCACCTCTCCCATTACCTGTACCAGAATTTCCTGATGCACCTCGTTCCAAATCACATGCAGCATCGGATCCTCTTCTTCCAGCTCTTTTAGCTTCGGCAGCATCTGTACCGCGTCGCATCCCTCCGGCAGCAGAATACGGTAAGTCAGTATCGGCTCCAGTATCGGATCCAAAAAAGCCTGCTCCACGCCCAGCCCCTGCCCCGGATACGTCCTGCTAAGCCCGGTCACGGCACAAATTTCTCCGGCAGACACCTCGTTTACCGCCTCATACTTTTCCCCTGAATAAATCCGGATCTGGTTCACCTTTTCCTCCCAGATCTCATCTGCTCCCTGCGTTTGTCCATTGCTCAGAAGATCCCGGACTCTAAGGCCGCCTCCTGTCACCTTCAGGCAGGTCAGACGGCTTCCTGCATCGTCGCGCATGATCTTAAATACCCTGGCTCCAAATTCTTTGGGATAATCCCGTTCCAGTGTATATGATGTAATCCCCTGCAAAAGCTCCCCGATTCCTTCCGCCTTCAGCGCTGAACCAAAATAGCAGAGAAACAGCTTGCGTTCCGCGATCATCTCACAAAGCAGGTCATGTGTAATGCTACCTGTTTCCAAAAAATCATTCAGCGCTTCTTCATCGCACATTGCCGCTTCTTCTAAAAATACATCCCTTTCCGGTTCTGTATCCCTGAAAGCCACACAACTATCTGAAAGCTGCTGCTTTATCTCTGCCATCAGCAAATCCTCGTCTGTCCCCTCCTGATCCATCTTGTTGATAAATAAAAAAACCGGAATTCCATATTCCTTTAACAGCCTCCACAGCGTCTTCGTATGGCCCTGCACGCCGTCTGCCCCGCTTACGACCAAAACGGCATAATCCAGTACCTGCAAGGTACGCTCCATTTCTGTTGAAAAATCCACATGCCCCGGCGTATCCAATAACGTAACGGTAAGCTGCGCCAGCCGCAGAATGGCCTGCTTGGAAAATATGGTAATTCCCCGTTCCCGCTCCATATCATCTGTATCCAGATAGGCACTCTGCTTGTCCACTCTGCCCATCTCGCGTATCGCGCCGCCGGTGTAAAGCAGAGCTTCCGAAAGTGTTGTCTTGCCTGCGTCTACATGGGCAACAAGACCGATACATATATGTTTTCCGGGTGGATTTTCAGATGCCTGATTCATCGAAAATGCCCCTTTCTATCCTCTATAATTCAATCATTATAGCACAGAAAGGAGCATAAGGCGTATGTTTTTATAAAATTTTTCTAAAAAGACGCAGCAGACGGCCGCGGGAAACGGATTTCCCGCGGCCTCGAACCATTACTTTTTAATTTTAATATTTTTTCCGATTTTAGCTTTTCGCAGCATTTTTTTATAGACAGTAAATTTCTTTTTTGGAACGGTTATTTTTGCATTTTTCTGTATTTTCGTAAATGCGCCATTTCCAACTTTTTTGAGTTTTACAGATTTTATCTGCACCTTTTTTAAATTGCTGCAGCCATAAAATGCCTGCTTTCCAATCTTAATTATATTTTTTCCTATAATTACCTGTGTAAGCTTTTTATGATTACGAAAAGCTTTACTGCCAATTGACGTTACCTGATAGGTATATCCGTTTATTTTTATGGTATCCGGAATCTTAATTTTTTTATCAGATTTTTTTACAGGTTTTACTGCCTCTGCTGTTTGGCTGCCCTTTTTGGAGGAAAGTATTTTATACCATATTTTTCCTGATTTTTTCAGGCTTCCGGCTTTTGGAGGATTTTTCGTCTGCAGCTTTTCTTCCCCGGTAAGCTGCGCATCCGTTTTAATTGCATCTATTGTTCTTTTCGCAGATGCCAGGGCCGCTTCTACTCCTGACACGTCACTGGCCGCTTTTATTGCTTCTATACCCGCTGCAACAGCAGATGACAGTTCCCCCTTCTGAGCCGGACGGTATAAGTCCTCTGATTTGTATTTCAAAAGCTCCTGTATGGCATCCTCCCGTGCTTTTGCAAGTAAGGAAGAATCATTTGATTTATATTCTGCTTCGATTTTAACATCTTCATCTGGCATTACAAAAACTGCCGTATCCGCACTCTGATCCAAAAAGATTATATTTCCGGAAACAGCTTTCCAGCCCGCAAAATCCCTGCCAGCTATACCTGCTGTATAAACACGGATTATTTCACCGGGGAAACATTCCGCTGATTTTACAATACCTTCTGCTTCATTATAAATAAAATATCCATTCGTAACCGTCAAATTCCGTTTTTGCTTAGTTGGTGACGCCGTATCTATATCCGGCTCTATAAAATTCCATTTATCCGCTTCGTCTGTCAGGCTGTAGGAACCGTCCTGACTGTTTAAATCTTCTTCAGAAGTATAAACTTTGCCTTCTGTAAGAGGTACGCGATTGTATTGGACCTTCTGCGCCGGATTCCCTTCGGAATCGTATTTTTGAATTGTAATATCCATGCTGCCGGTATCCGTACCTGTATAGCGTATATTATAATAATCCTCGTTTCCATAAAACCATATCTCAGCCCCATCGCCGGCTGCCGCTGCCACAAGCCCGCTTTTCCCATCCCAGTATGCTTTATGATCTGTGACAGAAGCCGCAAGTTCCCCCGACGCATAATATACCTCTACATCTACCGGACACTGTACCTGATAAACCGCCGTTGCTTTTTCTTTTTCCTCTATAATCTTTTTATAGTTCTTATATTCTTTCGGATAATCAACCTCAAGCTGGTAAATCCAGCCTGTCGCAATCTGTTCTCTTTTGGTTGCAACACTGTATCCAATACTTTTAATTGATTTTTTCAGTTCTTCAGCGTCGTTTGCCCCCACGAATCCTAAAAGCTTTGAAAACCATGCCGAATTAACCGCATCGCAAAAGCTTTCCGCATATTTACAATCCACAGTCAATGTATAAAAAAACATTTCTGTCGCCGCCAGATAAACCGCCGCATCTTTGATATCCCCTGAATTTTTATACCTTGTCTTTTTAGAATAATATATATTCTTTAATATCTGATTAATTTCCGTGACAGCATTCAGCCTTACAAATGCTTCCGCTGTTTTATCCGCTCCAGTAAGCTGATCCATCACGAATTTGTCTGCTTTATAAAGGGCAAGATATCCGTTCACAACAGGACCTGCCCCGGCCCTTACTTCTTTCCATAGCATATCAATACTACTCTTTACCATGTATTTGCCTGAAACATATCCCGTACGCGCCACTACTGCCGCCACACCATCTATCATACTTGAAAGCTCTCTCAATGCAGCTCTTAAACTGGTATTGGAACCAGACGCTTTGTACATTTCTTCTAACACTTCCTGCATTTCATCCGTCATTTCAGCAATCTGGTTTGCTATTGTAACATATTCCATATACTCTGCCGCCAGTTTAAACAGCTCCGCCCCTGTAGCAGCCTTATCCGCCCATTTCAAAATTTCGTCCGCATTATCTACTTTTACATTTTTAAAACATTTCCATTTTTTCAGATGCTTAAACGCCTCGTTTATCACACCGGCCAAATCTGTTTCCTTATAGCCTTCTTTGTCCACAAAATGGAAAAAATGATTATCTATACGTAACATATCCTCCGGAACATCCGTAACCATCTTTAAAGCAGCATCCACCTTCTGAGAGATTTCGCCCGCAGTTGAAACAAACCGGTTTTCCATAGCTTCCTGTAAAATATCAATGAGAATTGCCTCATACATCTCTTTTTCACGAAACGGAAGATCGAGTATGGCGGAAGCATCATTCAAAGCGTCGCCTGCAGCAGTCAGCGTCCTCCAGCAGTCAACTTTATTTCCAAGCCCGTGCTCCTGACTGTTTTTCACAAGAATCTCACCTGGACTTTCCATCGTAATAAATGCTTCCATTGACTCTAACTGATTCTTATTATTCAGCAGATAATCTGCCTGGTAGCGCTTTATCTCAAATACCGGGCGCAGCGACACATTTTTCTTTTGTACCTTCTGCCCGGCCTTACTTGAAACAACAGCGTTTATCTTGGTATTTTCCTTTCCCGTCAAAGATGCCTTCCAGACCGCGCTTTTCCCATCATCTGCAATTACAAATCCAGAGGATTCACTGTCGCATTTATCTGCATCATCTTCCGACAAATCCAAAAAAAGCCCCGATATAAAATGTTCCAGATACTCCTTATCCTCCATTGGAAGCTCTGATGTTTTACAGCAAACCGTCGTAACCTCCCCTGTATCCGTCACAGAAAGCGTTAACTTTGGCTCTACCGAAAATGTTACCTCCGTATTTCCTTTAAACCTTCCTGTTCCAGCAATCGAAACCGTTGCTGTCCCGACATTGAGGTTATTCAGATATTCATAGGTATAATCATAACCGTCTTCCAATATAATACCGTTGTATTTTACAGTGAGCGTTGGGCGTTTTGCTGTACCATCGTAGGTCACATAATAGTCCGACAGGGTACATTCTGCCTCTGCAATATCAATCTGTTCGCCCCATTCGCAGACAAAGCCATAGGTAGTGTCTGTGTAATTTCTGGCAATCGGATCCCAATAATATCCTGCAGGACGCCAGTTTGGACTGTTATAATAAACCTGATAATATCCAAAAATTCGATAGGCGCTATCCATTTTTTCACACCAGTTAAAATTATGGCTTCTTTGCCATAAATTTATGACATCCTTTTCTCCTGTATCCCAAAGAGCTCCTGTATTTACATAGGTTCCATCTTTATAACCGGAAGGATTATCCTCATCAAAATTACCTGTCCTTCCTCCAATCACATGCTTTAAATCCCGGTTGTTTACACTGATATTATTAATCAATCCCCCAATCAGAGCCCTCTCACCCTCAGATGTAATAGTAGCCAGATATCCGCCCAGGCTTTTACAGTAATTATCTGCCTCTGCAGCTGTCATCTTCGTTGAATACACTTTATAATAGTGACCGCTCCACAATGTAGCATCCGCTGGAATGGATTCTGCTGCTGATTTCCGCACCAAATCCTGTTCCTTCGCCGACACCTGCATCCATGATATCGGTAATGAAGCTGCCATCATCACAAATGCCATCCATAAACAAACTGCTTTTTTTCTTATTGATTTCATAACATTCCCCTTTCCTTTCAATTGAAAATATACGATTTTATTCTAATACTTTCCATCTTAATTAGTCAACACTAATCTGTTTGCTTCTTACAGGCTCTACTGTAACGCCAAGCGCAACTTTTTTGCCTTTCTTTACAGAATAGCTCTTCTTGTCAGGTGTAATCGTTGTCTTTGCCGGTGCGACAGACGCCTGATTCTGCAGCTGTGCCAGCAATTGCTGCGCAGCCTGGGCTTCCATCCTTAGCTGCTCCGTTTCAGTTCTTGCCGTCAGCGCGTCCTGCTCCGCTTTGCCCAAAGCGGCGCCTGTATTGGTTACTTTTACAGATATGTCCATGCTTTCGTCTGTCGCTGCAAAAGAGCTTTTGCTTAACTGTAAGTCACTGAATTCGAAATCGGTATAGATTAATCCATACCCAAATGGATAGGCCACGCGGTCATTTCGCCCAAATGTATCAAAGTAACGGTATCCTACATATACGCCGTCGAAAAATACAGGATCTGTCCCCAGATCTGTCCTTCATGCCCCACTTTTTCATTAAATTGCTGTACATTTACTGCCGCTCCCGCATTAATGAGCACGATTACATTTTTGTTTTCTGCTTAAAAAGCGTCTGCGTAAGCTTCAAATACCCTGCTCTCTGTTTCTGAAAGTCCAAATGCGCTGGCATCACCGTCTACGCCCTCGCTTGAGATACGGGAAAGAATAAAAATCCCATATTCTGCGGAGCTTGCCGCTGTCCTTTCTTCGTTCTGCAGGTTCTCAGACATCTCGCTGTCTATGGACGGATGTCCCAGGGCGTTTACAGGCTGCATAACCAGCATCATGGTCTGTGGCAGGAAAAATATCCCGGACATATTTTCCCGCCTGCTAAAACATACATTTTACTTTTATTGAAAAAAGCAAATCAAAAATACCTCCTGCTTCCATGAAAATGACATACTAATCAATGACAGGATGTTCCTGTCATGAGAAATGACCAACTATTTAAAGATAGAACACAGGGTAGACATTTACATTCCTGCCAGGGAGAACATGACAGTCTATCAGGATACCGTAAAACTGGCCACCACCAGCGGAAAATGCCAGAAGCATCCCAACCAAAAAAGAAAGGACCAGGAAATCCAGCTGGTAACAGACCCAGATCCGTTATGGGAAAGCGACGAGCCGGAAAAGGATGTCCCAATCAATGCCTTTGTTGTGCATGACAAAAGACAGGCAAATATTTTGTATTCATGACAACAGACACCGGAAAGACTGCACGGCGGATCATAAATACCTGCCTGTCGTAGTGAAGAACTACAAGGAGACAGGGCCTAAATCAGTCATTATTTATATCGGACCGTATTTTGGCATTTTTCCTTTCCTCGAATTCCTACAACTCTATGCAGAATGCACTTTAGAAGTACGACGACTTCTTGATTCTATCCTGACTAAAGTATAGCAGGCTTTTGGGGGAATTCCCAAAAACCTAATTGAAGTTGATTTACAGCCGCTTTCTGCTCCAAATGAAAAGGTGCAAAGCTCTCAAATCCAGGAAAAGCTTTACACCATGTTTATGATACTTATTTTGTTTACCGTCAGATAATGATGCACACCAGTCCGCCGTTGCTGTCGTTGACAATCTTTTGCATTGTATCCTGCAATTTCATCTGGCATTCGTCGTCCATCATGGAAATCTTGCTGCGGATACCATCCTCCATCAGCTCGCCCACCGATTTTCCGAAAATATTCGTGTCCCAAACGCCGCTTGGCGTATTCTGCCCTTCTTTGATATAAGCAATCAAATCCTTGGCCTGCTCTTCACTGCCGACAATCGGCGCAATCTCCGTTTCGATATTTGCCCGGATTAAATGTACCGACGGAGAGGTGGCCCTAAGCTTCACCCCAAATTTATTGCCATGGCGGATAAGCTCCGGCTCTTCCAGTGAAATATCGCTAAGCTGCGGATGAATTACGCCGTATCCCTTCATCTGAACTGCATTTACCGCATCCGCGACCTTTTCAAACGAGTTTTTCTGAGCCGACAATTCTTTAATCAGAGAAATCAGCTGGTATTCTCCCTGAATCGGCACGCCGGTCAGTTCACTGATATTCTCATAATAATATTTGTCTTCTATTTCAATTTTAATCTTTAAAAGTCCCTGCGCCAGATCAATTTTATCCAGATGGATATCCGCTATGTAATCGGAATCTTCCTGCTTTTTAATTTCCCGGATATCCTTCGCCTTGGTCACCGAATTTAAAATTTCCCGCGCATTTTCAATAATATTTTCTTTCATCCGGTTTGTACACGGCAGCATCTCCGCCCATTTTGGAATATAAAATTCCATTCTTACAATCGGAAATTCATACAGAATACTTTCCAAAATTTTGTTAATATCATCCTTCCGCAGCTGTTCACAGCTGACCGGAATCACCGGCATCTGATATTTTTCCGTCATCTGCTCTGCCAGCTTTACCGTTTCATCACTATACGGCCGCTCAGAATTCAGCACAATGACAAAAGGCTTGCCCAATGTTTTTAACTCACTGATGGTCTTTTCTTCTCCTGCAACATAATTTTCCCGTTTCAATTCCCCGAACGAGCCGTCCGTTGTCACTACAATGCCGATAGTAGAATGATCTTTGATCACCTTCTGCGTCCCAATCGAAGCCGCGTCCACAAACGGAATCTCATAATCAAACCAGGGCGTCTTGACCATACGCTTATTGCTGCCCTCCATATGGCCTGCAGCGCCGTCTACCATATATCCCACACAGTCAATCAGACGCACCTTTACCTCGGTATCTCCGTCCAGATGGATGGTTGCGGCATCCTTTGGAATAAATTTCGGCTCAGTCGTCATAATGGTTTTGCCCTGCGCCGACTGCGGCAGCTCATCAACCGTCCTCGCCCTGCTGTTTTCATCCTCCATATTGGGAATCACCATCAAATCCATAAAACGCTTGATAAAAGTAGATTTACCTGTACGCACCGGGCCTACAATCCCGATATAAATTTCGCCGCCGGTTCTTTGCTGTATGTCTTTATAAAGATTAAATTCTTTACTGCCGGATGATACTTCCATAAAAATAACTCCTTTCCTGCCCAGTATTTCATCCAGCTGGAAATTGTAGTTTAAAACCGCATGATACGAATCATGCAGTCCCAAACTATAATTCCCGTCCGGATGGAGTACCAGTTCAATTCAAAAATACTTTATACATTGTATGAATGAGGCATTAAAATATGATATGATTTTTTGGGGATACAGGATAAAGAATACTTAAATCAGAAGAGAGCCGGGCAAAACATGCGGATATTGCCATTTTGGACGGAAATCTCATCATCATTGACGGGAAAATGATATATCAGCTGTCGGACGGAGATTAACACATTTATTTTCTTGCCGCTTCTTGCGGTTCATAGTATAATACCCTCAGCGGACAAAGGGACACACGCCCCCCTGTCCACTGAGGGTACTTTTATTCGATAAAAATAAAATGAAAGAAGGAACAATATGAACAGAACAAATGGCAAACCACATTTATACCTGATTCTGCTGCTTTTGTCCGCACTTTTCCTGTGCGCATGCGGCAATTTCCAGGAACCTGCCGCCAATTCCTTAGAATCGACAAAATCAGACACGCTGCCCAAAGACGCTGCCCCAAAAGCAGATATGCTTCAAACGGAAACGCCTGATTCCACTGCAGAACCTGCCACAGAAGCGCTTCTGCCTTCAGATACGCAAACAACAGCAGACATGACTTCTAAAGAACCGGCAGGCTACACAGTTGAAACAATAGAAAATGCAGCGGACATTCCCGTCACGGAAATTATCACAACATCTTCCGTCAATATCCGTATTGCTCCGGCCTTAGATGCCGATGTTTTTAAAGTTGCATCCCGCAGAGAGGTTTTAAACCGGGTTTCCGAAGAAGGAGACTGGACGAAAATCCTGATCGACAATGCTTTTTATTATGTCAGCAGCGAATATGTAAAAGAGAAACCCCTGCCAGGTGAAAAAACAGGACTTTTGGTGGCCATTGATGCCGGACACCAGGCAAAGGGCAACAGTGAAACAGAACCGGTAGGCCCCGGCGCTTCCGAACAGAAGGCCAAAGTTGCAAGCGGCACAAGCGGCAGCACCTCCGGGCTTGCGGAATACGAGCTGACGCTGCAGGTTTCATTAAAGCTTCGGGAAGAGTTGGAAGCCAGAGGCTATGAGGTTCTTATGATTCGGGAAAGCAATGATGTAAATATCAGCAATGCCGAACGCGCAGAAATTGCAAATCAGGCAGGTGCAGACGCCTTTATCCGCGTTCACGCCAACGGTTCAGAAAACAGCAGTGTAAGCGGCGCGATGACCATTTGCCAGACGCCGTCAAATCCTTATAATGCATCCCTTTACCAGGAAAGCAAACGTCTTTCTTCTCATGTACTGGATGAACTTTCTGCCGCTACAGGCTGCAATAAGCAATATGTCTGGGAAACAGACACGATGACCGGGATCAACTGGTGTCAGACACCGGTTACAATTGTAGAAATGGGCTATATGACAAATCCTACGGAAGACAGCAATATGGCGAATGCAGATTACCAGTATAAAATTGCCGCAGGTATTGCAAACGGCGTTGACGCTTATTTTGAGGCAGAGTAAACCACACTCTGCCCTTTTTTCTTATCTGGCATTTCCCCGCATATCTTTTATCACCATCTTTACTTTTTCCACCGTATACGCCATCTCTTCCTTTGTATTTTCCGCTCCCAGCGTAAAACGCAGCGCCCCCTGCGCCCATTCGCTTTCTATTCCGATTGCCTTAAGCACATGAGAATCCTCCATACTTCCCGTAGAACAGGCAGAACCAGACGAAACGCAGATTCCCTGTGTATCTAAAAGAATTGCCGCCGCCTCTCCGGTAATCCCCTTAAAGCAAAAGCTGGCGTTGTTGGAAAGCCTGTATTTACGGTTTCCTGTCATGATGACATCTGGTATTTCCTGCAAAATGCGGTATGCCAGATAATCCCGCAGATACTTTATTTTACGCCGCTCCATATGCATCCGCCGATGTGCCAACTCTGCGGCTTTACCCATGCCGACAATGCCCGGCACATTTTCCGTCCCCGCCCTGCGGCTGCTCTCCTGACCCCCGCCATGAATAAATGCCGGCAGATTAATTCCGCTTCTGATATATAAAAATCCCACGCCCTTTGGTCCGCCAAATTTGTGCGCGCTTGCACTCAGCATATCAATATTGTCCCGCTGTACGTGAATCGGCAGATGGCCGTATGCCTGCACGGCGTCTGTATGAAAAATCAACCCGTGTTTTTTCGCCATCCTTCCCAGCTCGTCAATCGGCTCCATTGTCCCAATTTCATTGTTGGCATACATGACGGACACCACACAGGTATTTTCCTGCATCACACTCTCTACTTCATGCAGAGCTACACGACCGCTTTCATCTACCTTCAGGAAAGATACGCCGCATCCCATCTGCTCTAATTCATTGCAGGTATGCAAAATAGCATGATGCTCCACCGGGGTTGTGAGAATATGTCCTTTTTCTCCATTATGCGTCCTCCCGTACAAATGAACGGCTTCCTTAAGCGCCCAGTTGTCTGATTCCGTCCCTCCCGATGTAAAATATATTTCCTCCGGCCTCGCATGGATTGATCTTGCAATCAGCTCCCTTGCCTGCTCCATTGCTTCCCTGCTTTTTTCCCCAAATTCATAAATAGTAGACGGATTCCCATAATAAATCTCCTGGTAAGGCTCCATTGCCTTTGCTGCCTCCGGCAATAGCTTTGTCGTAGCCGCATGATCCAAATAAATCATCTTACTCATTTTTACACTTCACTCCTCATATAATGCATAAATTAAATTTCGATGGTGATTTCGTGCAAATCCTTAAAAAACTTAAAAACCCTGTCATTTCCGGCACATTGCTTTTAACGGCTGCCGGTGTGCTCGGCAAAGTAATAGGTTTCTTTTATAGGATATTCTTATCCAGAACAATTGGTGCAGAAGGACTTGGTATTTACCAGCTTATTTTTCCAATTTCTACTATATGCTTTGCCATTACCGTTTCCGGCTTTAGTACCGCGCTGTCCAAATTTATTGCGGAATACCATGAAAAAGATTCGTCCTCACCAAAACGTTTCCTGCGCACCTGCCTGCTCTATTCCGGCATGCTTTCTTTTTGCGCAATGCTGATATTGACGCGCTATGCTTCTTTTATTGCGAGAAATATCCTGTTAGAGCCGCGCTGCGAGCACTTAATTCCCATTTTAGCCTGCTCCATTCCATTTGCATCGATCCACGCCTGTATACACGGCTATTATTACGGCAAAAAAAAAGCAGGCGTACCTGCTGTTTCTTCTTTTATCGAACAATTCGTCCGTGTTCTTTTTGTATTTACCATCTACCAGGTTCATCTGGAACAGGGTAAATCCATAGATGCTTCCGCCGCCGTATGGGGACTGGTCTTCGGGGAAGCAGGAGCCTTTCTTTTCTGCATTACCGCCCTGCTTTTATCTCAGGAAAAACCGGCAAAAAAAACCGGATTTAGAGTAAGGTCCATTGGCAGAAAACTTATTTCCTATTCCGTACCTCTGAGCATGAACCGCCTGGCATTAACCCTATTTGCCAGCTTTGAATCTATCCTGATCCCATCCAGGCTTGGCCTGTTTGGCTATTCCCAGTCGGATGCTTTAAGCGTATATGGCATATTGACCGGTATGGCGTTATCCATCATTATGTTTCCGACCGTATTGACAAATTCTGTTTCCGTTATGATACTTCCGGTTATTTCAGAAGCAGACAGCAGAAATAATTCTGCAAAAATCAGCCGCACAATTTATCAGACCATTTTTGGATGCCTGCTGTTTGGCTCCATCTGTACAGCGGGGTTTCTTGTAACAGGACAATGGATTGGAGACTTTTTGTTTGGAAACGCGCTTGCGGGAAAATTTATCCGTATGTTAAGCTTTATCTGCCCGTTTTTGTTTTTGTCCAGTGTTTTGTCAAGTATTCTGCATGGGCTTGGGATGCCGGGATATCCGTTTGTGCTGAATCTAACCGGGAGTCTGATTCGGATCTTTTTCGTATTTTTTCTGATTCCAGTGTATGGACTGAAAGCCTATCTGATGGGCATGCTGGCAAGCCAGATGATGACAGCGGTATGTTTTGTCGGGATTTTGTGGAAAAAGCAGCTGAGAAAACGCGAATGACAGGCATGAATACCGCCAATTGCGTCCGTTTTTAATCTGCAGAATCAAAAGGCAGATCGTATCTTTTAATCTCACTATCATAATCCTGAGCATATAAAATACGACATCCCGACACTGCTTCGTCCGGAAATTCTCCTGCCACAGGCTGCTCTCTTACCCAGAAAAATCGAATATCCTCTGCGGCGATTCCCCACTTGTCATAAATTTGCTCTTCCCCAGTCGCAAGATTTCGCTTCCATATCCCGGCATTTTTTTCTTTCCCCGCCAGATAATACACATAACCGTCCTTAACTGTGCACAAATATCCGGGAATTTCCTCCACAAGCTGCGCTCCGCTGCTAAAATCCGGGGATATACGACACAGCGGTTTGGGGAGCAGCGAATCATTGGTCCAGCCCGAATAATAAATCCAGCCGTCGTCCTCGCAGATTCCGTCAAATACGCGGTACATAATCGTATCCGCTGTTTTCCTGTCACTGCCGTCCATGGCAATACTTATAAGCGTCGCATCCTTTACTCCGACAATATCTGCTGTCTGCGCTGCTTTGTAAACGATACGCCCGCCTGCAAACAGTACCGGACATTCCCGCCAGGCTTCCTGATAGATCAAATCCTCCAGAACCTGCCGCTCTTCTCCATGATACCGCGTCAGAAGCAGCGGCTCCAATATGTCTGTAATTTCCCACAGTGCGCTTGTCCTTTCTGTATCCTCTTCCAGATAATACATCCAGCCGTTTTCATCTGAATACAGATATTCCTTTCCCACGATTCTTCCGAAATCTTTCAATCCCAGACAGGAAAAAACTTCGCTTTCCTGCTTCTCATTATCATCCAAAAACAACGGATAAATCTCGCTATTGCCCCACCTGGCGCTGGATACAACCAGAGAAAGTCCCCGCATATCTTTCTCGTGCCAGAGAGCACCGTTTTTATCCCGCAGAGAATCTGCAGACAAATACGCCGCCTTTTTGGTATCCGTCAAAGCACAGATCGAATCTCCCTGCTCATAAAGCCCGTCATAGCGCCTCTCTTCAAAGGAATCCAGTTCGGAATACGTAAGCCGCCTGTCATCAATATTGTAGACGAACCGTTCCTTTGTATCTGGTTCATTGTAAAGCAGAATCTGTTTCCCATCTGTTGATACCTCAATGTGTGTCGTCTGTTCTCCCTGTATATGGTTTAAATCTGCCGATTTTAAGTCCAGCAGCTGCTCTATCCCGCGGTGTTTCAGATCATAAATCAAAAGCCCCCAGTAATCATAGAGAACCGCCCTCTCTTCCGAAGCGTAAACCAGCCTGGGAAATACTGCGCCGTAAATTGCGTTGGCCGCCTCCTCTTTGGAAAGCTCTTTGAGTACAGGAACCTCCTTTTCCGACGCCCCTTCATCAGACGCTGTTTTTGTATCCGCACGCTTTTCTGCCGTGACAGTGTTTTCCTGTCCTTTAGGCGCTTTTACGCGATCCTTTGTGGAAACGCCGAATACGACAAACAGGCTGACCGAACACAACAGGCATATACCGAGGAAAATAACTAAAATACCTTTTGTTTTCCCTTCTGCGGAAAAAATATTGGCAAACCGTTCTTTTAATGTTTTCACGTCCCTGGAAAATTCACTGGTGCACAAAACAGTCATCCCCCTGCCAGAGGCGGCGCTGCTTAACAATGTTTCGCTGTACTGCTTCTTTTCCTCTCTGGAAAAATGCCTCACGACATGACTGTCGCATAAGAGCTCCATATCCCGTATGGCCCGCCTCTCCATCCAAAGTACCAACGGATTGAACCAGTGAAGCGTCCTTGCAAACGCTAACAAAAGCTTTATCCACAGGTCTTTTCTTCTGTAATGGATAAATTCATGTTCTAAGATAAAGGTAAGCTGCTCTTTCTTATATTCCCTGCCAGGAAGTACAATCTGCGGCTTTCGGATACCTGTAAGCGTCGGGGAGGAAACAGCGGACGATACATAAACCGAAATTTTCTCTTTTTTGCACAAAAACATTTTTGTCTTTTTGATCCTGTTCGAAAAAACAGTATAACAGCCTGCCTGCCAGATCAAAAGAATCATTACTCCCGCCGCCCATATATCGGCTGCACAGCGGAGAATTGAAATTGTATGCCTGTTTGCTTCTTTGTCTACAAGTGCAATATTCTTTTTTTCATTTTGCGCAGTTCTATTATTTTCAGAATCACTTTTCCCCGTATTCGTTTCATTATTTTCTGTTCTTCTAAAATCAGAACTACGGTTTTCTCTTTGGTTGTTCCTGATTTCATCATGGTCATTTTCATAGCTGTCTGTTTCTTTGAGCGGGTTTGTCCGATTATTCTCCTGCAGACTGCTTTCTATTGGCAAACTGCCGTTCTCCTGCCCGCTTCCTGATGTAACTGCAGATTTTGTCTGCTGTTTTTGCATATGAATCGGAAACGGTATCACAACGGCCTGTCCGGAAAGGGAAAAATCAAACGGCAGAATGAGGCGGACGGCAAGTAGCACCCACAGACAATACCGCCAGAATACTGTATGCCTTTTCCGAAGCATCGGAGATACCGCAAATACCAATAGAATTCCCACACTGCAAAGCGCCGATATTTTCAAAATCTCTAAAAATAAACGCTCCATATACGCCTCCTTTCCATTACAGGCTGTCCAGATAATCTTTAAGCTCTGCAATCTGATCTTCGGAAATATTTTCTCCATCATACAGGGCCGCCACAAATTTTTTCACAGAGCTTCCATAAAGCCTTTTTAGAATCGAACTGCTCTCCTGCTGCAGATAATCCTCTTCCTTAACCAGCGGAATATAACGATTGCTGCGGCCTTCCTTCTCAACCCGAACAAAACCCTTTTCCTCTAACCGCGACAGGAAAGACAGCACAGTTGTTTTGGAGAGCTGCCGCTTCTTCGGCAAATGCTCTTCAATTTCTGTTCTGGTTAATGGTCTGGCTGCCTTCCAGAGAATCATCATCAGCTCCAGCTCTGAATTTGGTAATGTTCTGTATTCCATCTTTTTCTCCTTCCAAAAATACATTCGGCATTTGCCGTATATCTGATTATATTCTACACTTGCCGAATATAAAAGTCAAGCACTTTTTCTGAGGTTCGGTAGTGGAACCTGCGGAAACTATCATTTTCTTTGATATCTCCAAAATGTCCTTCTGTCTGTATGGATCGAATCTAACGGTTTAAGATTCCTTTCTCACTCTGTATGTTTGCATGGGATTCCTCTTTGAGTGTTTCCCATTGTTCGTTGATCTTCATGACTTTATTTTTCCCGGCGTCTTTTTCAGCATTATATTTATAAAGACACTTGGCTTTGTGTTCACAGCCACTGCAGTCTGCACATAAAAGGGATTTCAATGTGACCAGCCCTTCTTTTTGCAGGCGGCGCAGGAACTGGTAAACTCAATTTGAAGAAACTAAAGTTCATTTTCTGTTGCCCTATATCAAAAAATTCGTTATAATATTTATTGTTTATCATAGTTACATTATAACATGTAACGGAGAAAGATGGTTGTCGTTAGCAATCTTTTTCTCTTTTTATGTAAAAGTTTCAGAAGCAGGTGTGATTCGCATGAATCACACCTGCCTCTGTTTGGGACTACCTATTTCCCGACAGTCCCTTAATCATAATGCCCCCGGCATGAAACAACATAGACAATACCGCCCTTCTCAAAATAGACAATACGGTTCGTTTCATCAATGCGCCTGCTCCAATACCCGCTAAGTTCATGCTTTAACGGCTCCGGCTTCCCTATGCCCTCAAAAGGACTACGCTTTATATCCGCAATCAGCGCATTTATGCGTTTCAGCATTTTCTTATCCTGCGTCTGCCAAAATAGATAATCTTCCCATGCCCTATCTTCCCATAACAGCCGCATTATTCCACCTCTGTCAACTCATGCTCGGCAAAGTGCGCCCGCCCCTCGGAAACGTCACGGGCTATCTGCTTCAGATACTCCATATTGGTTTCAGAATAGAACGGGTCAACGCTCACGTCAAAGGGAATACGCCGCTCCCGGCTTACTTTCTTTGCGAAGATAGTAAATGCCGTTGTCATATTCATTCCCAACTCGGAACACGCTTCTTCCATGCTCCGCTTCAAATCTGCGTCCATACGGAAATTTACATTTACAGCCTGTGCCACGGTCAACACTCCTTTCTGCTCACTCCATAGTATACACCACCACGCCCCAAATTGCAACGGTATTTCATTACAATATCATTACAAAAAGCCGCCATTTTATACTTCCTCACCGTGAGGACAAGACGGCACTCCGGCGGTCTTGCCGCCGATCAGCACCGCCGCGTCCTGCTTCGCGGCTTCACTTATCTGAACAATTAGCTGACAAGCCAGAAAAATCTAATTCCTCCATCACTTTTTTCAGGGTATAGACTGGATCGTCGTCAGGTAACCGTTACTACTCATCAGCCAGACCGCTCATCAACGAAAGAGATATAAGAAACATCAACACCGACGTTGCGATAAGACAAAAACTGTCAGAAATCCCTATTAATTTACTAAAAAATGCATAGATCAAAAATAAAATCGGGCACGAACCCAAAGTAATCCCCATATTATAAAAATAGGAACCGCAAGACCACTTTTCTTCCTTTCCTTCAAATACACCAACGATACCTCCACATACAAGCAATACAATGATTGAAAAAATAATATAATGATCCATGGATGTAACCGTTCTGCAGTACTGTACATATAAGACGGGTAATCCAATTCCGGTTCCAATACCGCAAAGTTTTCCAACATTAGATTTTCCAAACTTCCCAATGAGCATCATCACAGATGCGCAAATTACAGTCCATATGGCTATTTTATTTGCTGTAAACGCATTCAGGAATAAAAATTTGTTGTAATCATTTGACACCAAAAGCGCAATATTTCCAGAAACTGCATTGGCAAGAATTACACCAAACACAAACGCAAAGACCTTTCTCGCCCCGTTCAATACGCTTGTCCCTGATGATGAGTCTGCATGAGAGCTTGATGATTCTACAGTCTTTACTTTCACAGGTTTTACATGATAATCAATACTTTTCACGTCTTCGAAGGATTGACTATAAACCGGCAGCATATCTACCGTTTGTTCATATGCTTCTTCTGATTCGTATGAAATGTTACCGTCTTTCGAAAGAATAGGCGTATCTATTACTGATTTAACAGCTTTAGCAAGTGCTCCTGTTACTGCCATCAGCTTCATTTCTTCTTCTGTAAAATCTTCATTTTTCAGTTTTTTCTTAAACACCCTGCCTTCTTTTTTTCGAATTAAACCTGCCATCAGACTCGAACATTCAGAAAACATTCCATTTAAATCAACCAGTAAATCATGAAACATATCTGACCTCTCAGAAATCGCATCACACAATAATTCCGAAACTTTCATCTGTTCCGAAGCAGCCTCTGCCTGTGCATACATTGTATTCGCTTTTTCCAGATTTTCTTCCGCTTTCATACTTGCCGAAATACCGGTAAAAAGAATAACCGGAGCTGCAATTGCAGCCAAAGGCGTCATAGCCGCCCCAAACGATAATGCAGAACCTGCAATACCTGCCGCAGCGCTGACTTCTCCTGCCATCAATAAACTTCCCGCTGTTGTCAATCCTCCTGTCACAACAGTAAGCGAACCGCTGGCAGCCAAAGCAACTAACGCTCCTGCAGCCGCCCCCGCAGCGCCGCTGGCAGCCGTAGATGAATAGATATCTGTCATTTTTCTTAATTCAATCGCTTCCTGCTGATCAATTGTGAATTTTGATATCTCATTTATCCCCGTTGATTCTATAAATTGAATATCCTTAACTTTCTCAAATGCATTCAGAAATTGGTTCATCGACGTATCCAGCGTATGCTTTTTGACAGTTCCCAATTTCAGAAGCTCTTTTTCCGTTTTATTTTGTGCCTGCTCAAGCGACTCCTTTGCATTATTGTATAAGTCCTGGGCCTCCTGAGAAATCCTCTGTGCATTTTCGTTCGTTTCCTTTGCGCTTCAATGGCCTCCGGCGCCCAGTACCCCGGCCGCAACGCCTAATCCTGCCAGTAAAAATGGTATTGGCATAACGTTTTCCTCCTTCCTCTACAAAACAAATGGCACATCATCATCCAGAAAACTTTTAAACTCTTCGACAGTTTCATACTGTACACTGCCGCCTAACTTTCTGGTAATTTCATTTGCACCTGCAATCATTCCATCCGCATCTCCTGTTTCATACGCAAAGCGCATAGATGAAATTGCCATATCAAAGCATTCTCTATATTCAGCAAAATAAGAATCCAGATATGCTTCCAGCTCTTTCCGAAATGCTTTCGCCTGCTCTGCTGCTGCATGGCACTCTTCAATAATCCTCATTCTTTCCTGATGTTCCAGTTCCCGCGTCTGCAGTGTATTGATTAAATCATTGTACAATGTACTGGTTAACATAGAACCCACCAAAGCGCCTACAGCTCCCCCTACAATCGGAATCGGAATCAGAGCCTGTCCGACAGCCATCGAATAGCCCATGGATGCCATATTGAGTCCTTTATCCCCAAGTTCTATCAAACATTCCTGCGTAGTAATATCTCCGTCTCCCCATCTTTTCAATGTATCTCCAGTAGTCATAACTGCGGTGATTACTTTTCCCGGCACATTGGATTTTGCCAATCCCTGAATAAATTTAGAAGAAGAACCCGACAGAGAATGAGAAATAACTGTCATCCCGCCTCCCATTGCATACCCTGAAACTGCGGCTCTTCCGCCATCCCTTATGGTATCTGTCACTGCATCCTCTCCGCTTTTTTCTCCTTTGATAACAGAAACCAGATTCGTAATTCCCGATATGGTCAGTGATGTAATGCCTGCGTTCTTCGCGCCGGCCTTTCCGGCTTCATGCCCGGTTTTTACGACATTTTTGACAGCTGCTTTCTTTAACTGCCTGTTAATTGACCGCTCTGCCAATTCACCATCTTCTATCGCACGCCGCTTTCCCTGTTCTGTCAGCTCAACCCCTTTGCTTTTTAGATACTCCTCATCCTCAACGTATTCTTTATTTGTACGGCTTCTCTTAGGATTATTAAATTTTCTGGAAGCAACCTGGATATTATCTTCACTGTTTGCCGCAGCAATCACATTGAAACATCATTCTCCTATTCAATCACCTCCACATAATCCCCCTGGCTTTTCAGCCACATATCGATCCCTTTTCCAAACACTTCCACACCAACCATATAAACCCCAGATTCTTCACTTAAAATCTGCGCAGTCGGAAGCCTGTCCAAAATTGCGTCAATGTCCGTCCCTGTATACCGGAATTTCAGCCTCTGCAGCCTGCCGCCATACATAAACTGCACTCTTTTCCGAAATTCTCCTTCTTCAAACCTGCTGCTGTATGGTATATGAAACCGTTCGTCCAGAACTTTCAGTTTTTTAATCCGATCCATTCGATAAATTGTCGGAAAAGCATCGTCGATCACTTCAAAGTTTGCCCTCACTTTCTCATCATCAATAAATGCCGTAAGATAAAAATAATACTCAGAAAACATAATCGCCACCGGCTTTACTTTCCTTCTGACAACAGCCCTGTCTTTCGTCCGCATATAGTCCATTTCGATATATCGGCAGTTTCTGACAGCCTGCCCGATTTCCCACATGGTATCCAAAAACTGCGTCCTGTGCCGCGGCTCAATATAATGAAAAGCTTCGTTTCGGATCAAATCTTTCACCAGTTTCCTGCTGACTTCCGGAACACAGCAGGAAATCAGACGATCCAATATATCCAGCATATCTTCTTTCGTAAATGCCCTGCTGTCCAGTAAAATTTTGCACAAAGCCAAAATTTCACTGTTTGTAAGTCTGATCTTATATATTTGCTCCAGACAATACCCTTTTTTCATATGATCGTAGACAACCGCATTTATATATCCTTTACTATCTGTATCTATTTCCAGGAAATTACGGATATCGTCAATATCTCTCTGGATACTACGCATATCGACTCCAAAACGCGCTGCTTCTTCTGCTTTTCGTATAAGACAGCCGTCCATAAGTTTCGTATAGATTGCAAGCACCCGTTCCACCTTGCTGTAAGACATATTCCCTCCCGATTTTCTGTTTGGTTTTTGTAAATATTATATCACAAAGCATGGACAGTATCTGTCTTTCCTCTGCAAGACTTTTCTTTTTTCTACAAAAAAAAATGTATTCTCTTATTATTCTCCAAATTTTTCATATACCTATTTTCATTTTAACGTTTATTCCGTTAAAACGCAACGCAAAAATTCTCTGTTATGTAAAATTCTAATATATATAGACAGAATCTGACTATTTGATCGATACGAGGTAAATACAATGACATGCCATGAACGCATACGGAATTTAAGACAAGACAATGACTATAATCAGACTTTCGTAGCCAATACGATTCACGTCGCCCAGACCACCTATTCTGACTATGAAAATGGCAAAGTGCGCATTCCGCTGGAATGCTTAATAGAATTGGCCAGGCTCTATGATGTAGATTTAAATTATATTGCAGGTATCAGCAACTGTAAAAACAGATATCCGCAAAAATAATACAAAAAACGGCCATATATCTATACGGCCGTTCCTCTTTAATCTGCTCTGGCAGGATTTTGTCAGAACCCCACATTGACGCTCATTAAAAAAATAGATATAATCGGCTTAAAGTATGTTTAAAAATTGCCATCCGGCAATGTGAATGAAATTCTAAAGAAAGGACCCCTCCCATGAAACCATTTCGAAAATACAAAAAACTCTCCTACTTCATAACCTACACCCTGCTGTTTCTTGTGATGGAAGTCTTAGTCCTGCTCCCCTTTATCATACAGCATAAAAGTCTGATCTGGGAGCTGGACGGAATGGAACAGCATTTTACCGCACTTGTCTACATTGGCCGTTGGGGACGCGGCATTTTAAAGGAACTGTTCCAGAATTTCAACCTGCAGATCCCTCTGTGGGACTTTTGTATCGGATACGGATCCGATATCATTACCACGCTGCATTATTACGTACTCGGCGATCCTTTAAACCTGCTCAGTATCTTCGTACCCTCCCGTTACACAGAATACCTCTATAACGCGCTGATTCTGCTGCGTATGTACCTCGCGGGCATATGCTTCAGTCAGTACTGTTTCTATATGAAAAAGGGACGCGTATCGACACTTGCCGGGACATTCAGCTATCTGTTTTGCGGGTATATGCTGTTTGCTGCCGTCCGCCATCCGTTTTTTATCAATCCCATGATTTATCTGCCTCTGCTGCTCATCGGCGCAGAACGCATTTTCCGCGGCAAAAGCCCTGTATTTTTTATCGGAGCAGTCTTTTTGTCTGCTGTCAGCAATTTTTATTTCTTCTATATGCTCGCTTTCGCAGTCTGCTTTTATGTAGGCGTACGTTTTTTCACGCTTCCGCACAAACACCTGCCAAAAGAGCTTATCCTGACTGTATTTCGTTTTGCAGGCTATGCCCTGACCGGCGTCTGTATGTCCGCCTTCATTCTGCTTCCGGTCTTAATGCAGTTTTTTGGCACCAACAGAACCGATACAGTGCAATCCTGCCCGCTATTATACGATCCTGACTATTACCTGCACTGTCTGATGTCTTTTATCACCTCCAACCGTATTGGAGAATGGACTTGTCTGGGCTTTACGCTGCCCGCACTGATTGCTCTTGTTTTGCTGTTTTTCAAACGAAAGAAATACCTGTATTTAAAAATCCCGTTCCTTATTATGACGGGCATGCTCTGTTTCCCGATTTTCGGCAAAATATTAAACGGCTTTTCCTATGTCAGCAACCGTTGGAGCTTTATTTATGCAGCAAATGTTTCCTATATTCTCGTGTGCATCTGGCCGGATATGACGGCTGCTTTTCGCCGGCTTAAAATACAGCTTCCGGCGCGCATTGGCCGGATGCCTGGTAACAGAACAGCGTGCAGCTTCCGCTACCCGGCATCTGTCTTTTTGTTTGCCGTTTTACTTTTACATATTGTTTTAAACAGCTGTACCATATATTCGGCTGTCGGACAGGATTATGCCGCCGATTTTATCCGTTCCGGCACAGCCATAGAAACGGTCATGGCTTCGCCGGCCGCTGCCGTGTCAAATTCTGCACCGAAGGACGACACCTTTTTCCGCCTGGAAACCAACGAGGCAGAAGCTGCTAATACGGCCACATTGCTCGGAATGAACGGAACGCAGTATTATTGGAGCCTGGAAAATCCCAATGTCTCTGATTATCTGATGGAAATGGCGCTCAACCGATTCCGTATGTTCAAATACAGCGGCTTGGATTGCCGGACATTTTTGAATGCGCCGGCATGTATCCGGTATTTTGCCGGCCAAAATCCTGACCGTATTCCCTATGGCTATGAAGCAACATCTTCTGTTTATTCAGACCAACCCAATGCCTGCAGCGTTTACGAAAACAAATATGCCCTTCCTATCGGCTATACTTATACTTCGGTAATCCCCGACAGTACATATCAGTCGCTTACGCCTGTGCAGCGACAGGAAGCCTTGCTGCAAGGCGTCGTATTAGAAGACAGCGCAAAAGATAAAACAGCAGAACAGCTGCCCAAAACCAGCCTGTCCTTTACATCCAAACCGATCGCACATACTGCTCTCTGCGGCGAGGGAGTCACTATGGAAAATGACGCAAGCTTTCAGGTCACAAAAGCCAATGCTTCTGTCAGCCTGCAATTTTCGGGAGAAGAAAACTGCGAAACATATCTGGCGTTAAAAATTGCCGATATACAGGGCAAATCTGCCAAACATGATGAATTTGCATTAAAAATCTCCTCCGAGTTTTCGAAAAACAGACTGCATTATATGGCATCCACCCACAAATACTATACCGGCCAGCACGACTTTCTCGTCAATTTAGGCTACCACGCTCCTGCTCTTTCCTGTATTACCATTACCTTCCCCACAGAAGGCACTTACCGTTTTCAGGAAATCGACGTAATTTGCCAGCCCATGAAATCTTTCTGCGGCCAGATTGCGGCTTTAAAGGAAAACACATTAGAAGATATTAAAATCGGCACCAACATCGTCAAAGGCTCCATACAGCTTTCCAAAGACAAAATTCTCTGCCTTTCCATTCCTTACAGCAAAGGCTGGCAAGCCTATGTAGACGGTATAAAAAAACCGCTGTTAAAGGCAAATACCATGTACATGGCACTTGCTTTAACAGCGGGAAAACATACCATAACGCTGTATTACAAAACACCGGGACTAGATACAGGCATCCTGGTAAGCTGTATAGGCTCTTTGCTGCTGATCGGAATCTTATTAAGACAGCGAAAAGCCAGACTCTGACGTTACTCCGTTACCTTTTCTCCGTTCTCGTCCAAAAGCTCCTCAAACGAGCTGTTCTTTTGCTGCCCTAAAATCTGCCGAATCTGTTCCTGCGTCACCGGATCGTTGTCCTTCATCTTTCCATACCCCGCTGACGGAATATGCGCCCATCGGCTCTCATCATCCAACACCCCTTTGGAAGTGGGATCTGCCTGTACCTCTTCTTCTGCTTCCGCAGGCTTTTCGGCTGTTTCTTCCGGCACGGTATAACGCACATTATACCATTTTACTATACTCTTTGCGCATTTTTCCCTGAAATTTCTTTCATCAATCATGTCTTTCATCCTGATCACCTCATTTGTATCTTATTGCAAACGTTCTTTTCCCATGAATAAAAAAAGCCAAAAGTGAGAATGATTTTACCATACTACTTTAAGAAACTGGAGGTCTTCCATGGCTGGCTACAAAGTTGAAATCTGCGGTGTTAATACATCCAAACTCCCCATCCTCAAAGAAGAGGAAAAGCAAGAACTGTTTAAAAAAATCAAGGCTGGCGACACTGCCGCCAGAGAAACTTATATCAAGGGTAACTTAAGGCTCGTTCTAAGTGTAATCAAACGTTTCTCCGGCAACAATGAAAATGTAGACGATCTGTTCCAGATCGGCTGTATCGGCTTAATCAAATCCATCGATAACTTCGACGATACGATAGGCGTCAAATTCTCCACCTATGCCGTACCGATGATTATCGGTGAAATTCGCCGTTACCTGCGCGATAACGCTTCTTCCATCCGTGTCAGCCGTTCCCTTCGCGATACTGCCTACAAAGCAATTCACGCCAAGGAACAGCTTTCCAAAACCTCTTTCAAGGAACCTACCATACAGGATATTTCCGAATGTACCGGAATCCCAAAGGAGGAGCTGGTATTTGCTTTAGATGCAATCCAAAGTCCCCTTTCTCTCTACGATCCGGTCTACACGGACGGCGGAGATACTCTCTACGTCATGGATCAGGTCAAAGACAAAAAAAACAAAGAGGAGAATTGGATTGAATCACTTTCCATAGGCGATGCCATGAAGCATTTAAATCAACGGGAAAACTACATCATAAAGCTCCGCTTCTTTGAAGGCAAAACACAAATGGAAGTGGCTGAAGAAATCCACATCTCACAGGCCCAGGTCAGCCGCCTGGAAAAATCCGCCCTAAAGAGCATGCGCAACTATCTTTCTTAAAAACAGCTCCCTTTGCAGCTGCTGACCGCGGCGTCTGCCGCGTCCGGCTGCCAAAGGCCTCATTACATAAAATTATAGCATACCAGACGGGACTTGCACACTGTTTTTTACTGTTATTTTGTAACAGTTCAGTCCAGGACTTTGCACCTGTTGCAAAGTCCGTGAGAATGTGTAAAGGCTGGAATGGAATCCGCCCCTTTGCCGTATGGCAAACTTTAATTGGGCGGATTCCGTACGTAACAGTGAAGCCGGAAGGCTGAACTGTTACGTTATTTTTATAACACACAATATGAGCATTATTCGAGGCGTATCATCTCTTTTTTCAGCCTGCGCATAATCTTTTTCTCCAGCCTTGATATGTAAGACTGCGAAATGCCCAGCCGATCTGCCACTTCCTTCTGCGTCAGTTCTCTGCCGCCTCCCCTGCCAAGTCCATAACGCAGCTCCACGATCAACCGTTCTCTTCCGGACAGCTTATCAATTGCTTTTCCCAAAAGATGATGTTCTACCTCAGCTTCAATGTCACGGTAAATCACGTCCTCGTCTGTTCCCAGGATATCCGAAAGCAAAAGTTCGTTGCCGTCCCAATCTACGTTTAAAGGCTCATCAATGCTGACTTCCATCCTTGTTTTGCTGTTTCTCCTCAAATACATCAAAATCTCATTTTCGATACATCTTGACGCATACGTAGCCAACTTGATATTTTTCTGCGGATTGAACGTATTGATGGATTTAATTAACCCAATCGTGCCAATTGAAATCAAATCCTCCACACCAATCCCGGTATTGTCAAATTTTTTGGCAATATAGACGACCAGACGCAGATTATGCTCGATCAGTCTGCTCTTTGCCGTATCCTCCCCATGTTCTCCAAGACATCTGATGCAGGCCGCCTCTTCCTCTGCTTCTAACGGCGGCGGCAGCACCTCCGCACCACCGATATAAAAAACATCCTCTTTTTGCCCAAATATCATATGGCAGACCGACGACATCCATTTAAACTGAATTTGTCTTGGAATATTAATTTTTATGTACATAGCATTTCCTCTTTTCTATTCTTTACTGAAGCACCGCTCTTTCGATCGTGCCCCCTGAAATGCCTCTAAAGGCATATTATCGCTTATGCAGCAATGCAGAATCATCTGGTATGCCCGGTTTCCAAACAACGCAGCGTCCGCTGCTGCCAATACAGCAGGAGATATGGAAATTTCTTCATCCCCTTCCCCTATTTTCAGGCTTTCCACTGTAAACGCCTCTAACATTCCTTCTTTGCAGCCGACAGACGAAAACGGAATCAGACGTGTCAGAAAAGCTTCTTTTCCGCCCAGCGCCTCAAATATATCCTTTGAAACAATATGTACCGCCTGCTTTACATACGGGTCATGCAGCGTATTTCCCGTATCGTACAACGCCCGTGCCGCTGCCATTTTACCGTTGTGCACAATCCGTACCGGATAAAAACGATGCACATTTTTCCGTTTTTTGCGTAAGATAAAGCAAAACACCATTACGGGAACCGCCGTAAGCAGCAGGCAAAGTTCATAGCAGTGTCCCTTTGCAACCGTTCCGTACATCCATTCTACGCTTCCGCCAAGCAGTAAAACCATAAAATACATCAGACCATATCCTTTTGCATATATTTTCTTTCCTGACGGAAAAAATGCGCATACCATCATACCAGGGTTAACCAGAAAATGAATACAAATCAGATAAAAATCATAGTTGGAAACCACCAGAAATAAAACACACCCAATCAGACTGCCCAACGCACAGCAAATCACATAACGCAACAGTCGTTTCTTCTGCTGCAGCACCTCACTGACCGCATATACAGCCAGAAAATCCAGATAAAAATTTGTAAGGAAAAATACGTCTGCATAAAATTCATAAGTCACTTTTCACCTCCAGTTTTCTCTGCTGAATGTATTATAAAAGAACTCTCTTTTAAAATTTGTCAAACGAGGTACTTTTTTCCAAAATTCTATCTCAAAAAAACGACAAAAAAAGACCTTAAGATCGATTGTCTTAAAGTCTCTGTTTTGTCTTTAATCTTTATCTTTTGTTATTTTTCAAAAAACTCGGTATTTCAATGCTCTTTGGCTGCACGGAACCTTCCGGTTTCTGCGGTTTCTTTAACCCACCGTAATTGAATGGCATTGCGGTCGGCTGCTGTGTTGGAGATGTTCCCACATTCGACGTATTGTTATACGCCCCTCCTGAGCCAGAAGATGCGGGCCTGGGCGTATACGATGCAGGACGGATAGTTCCGGATGAAGTCCTTGCACCTGTCTGTGAGTTCCGATTGTCTGCAAATGTATTGTGCACCTTGCCCTGCGGCTTTACAACAGGCTCCTGATTGTCAAGCCCGGTTGCAATAACCGTAATCTGTACTTCATCTGTCATCGTTTCATCATATTTCGCACCAAAGATAATATTCACATTGTCCCCGGCCAGATCCTGTACATGGCTTGCGGCATCACTGGCATCCATTAACGATACATCACCGGAAATATTGATAATCACATGACTCGCTCCATCAATCCTCGTTTCAAGCAACGGGCTTCCGACAGCCATCTGTACTGCTTCCAGCGCCTTATCGTCGCCTTTTGCAGAACCAATACCAATATGGGCCAGTCCTTTGTCCTTCATAACGGTCTGAACGTCCGCAAAATCCAGATTGATCAAAGCCGGTATGTTAATCAGGTCGGTAATACCCTGAACCGCCTGCTGCAATACTTCGTCCGCCTTCTTTAAAGCGTCCGGCATGGACGTTCTTCTGTCCACAATCTCTAACAGCTTGTCATTGGGAATCACAATCAAGGTATCCACACACTCTTTTAAGCGGTCAATACCGGCAACGGCATTCACCATACGGGCCTTTGCCTCAAATTTAAACGGTTTTGTGACAACGCCAACCGTCAGGATTCCCTGTTCCTTGGCAATTTGTGCTACAACTGGGGCCGCTCCGGTCCCGGTGCCGCCTCCCATTCCACAGGTAACAAATATCATGTCCGCACCCTTTACGGCTGCAGCCAGCTCCTCGGCACTTTCTTCTGCAGCCTTCTGGCCAATCTCTGGCTTGGCTCCTGCACCTAATCCCTTTGTCAGTTTTTCACCAATCTGAATCAGCTTCGGCGCTTTACAGCGCATTAGTATCTGCTTGTCCGTATTGACTCCGACAAATTCTACTCCTTCGATACATTCATCAATCATTCTATTAACGGCATTGTTTCCAGCCCCACCTACTCCGATTACAATGATCTTTGCGCTGGAATCTACATCTGGTGTCTTAATTTCAAGCAAGACAGTTCCTCCTCTTTTACCCATTATTTATCTGAAATAGTTACCTCATAACCTATATGTAATGTAATCCTATCCATAATACGGTTTACTCTAACATATATAATATATTTTTTCAGCTCATTTAGCAACAAAAAATTTGAAAAAATTTATTTATCTTCCTGGAAAATAATATCTTTGGTATTTTCTGACCAGTTTTCCACATGCAGCGTACCGGTTTTTCCGGATAACTGCGGCAGGATATATGGCAGACGCAGAATTTTCTGTGTGAGATTCTGCGAATCTCCGAGCACAACCTGTATACCGCCATATCTTAAACTGATATCTTTATGCTCATCAAAATATATTTTTTCCGGAACCACCTCGTTTTTCTTTAATGCCTGTGTCGCAGCCAGAAGACTTTTCAGCACCTTTTCATCCTCAATTGGGAGTTTTTCATATAAAACTACCTTATCGCACTCTATTCCTTCGACCTGAGGAATATTTTCTATCTTCTCCGTGGATGTCTCTACGACAAATCCATCTGAATCAAAATACGCATTTTGCCCGATTGCGGAAATAAAGATGTATCCAAGCACTCCCTTCTCATATACGTGAACCTTTAATGTACGAGGATTCTGCAAAGAAACTTCTATACTGTCCACAAACGGAACCTCCTCCACGTCCAAAAAACGATATTTCAAAAGAACATACAGAGAATTCCAGGAATTTTCATCCTCTCCGATAATCTGCTCTATTTGTTTATCAGAGTAGTGTTCATTGCCTTCTACAATGATATCCTTTACAACAAACACTTTCCAGACAATCAGCGCAGACAGACCAATCAGCAGCAATACACCAAAAAACACCTTCCTTCTCTTCTTCCTGCGTCTTTTTTTACGGGCTATTTCTTCTCTGTTCCGGCTCATATTACCCTCTCCATTCTGATACTGCGCGATACGCTAAGCGCCAGTCCCATCTCCGTCAAAAGAATTGCCACCGAAGTACCTCCGTAGCTGATAAACGGAAGCGTAACCCCCGTATTGGGGATCGAATTCGTTACAACCGCAATATTTAATATAACCTGAATCGCAATATGCGCCATAATCCCGACCACAATCAATGCACCGGACAAATCCTTTGCATTGTTAGCGATCACCATAAATCTCCAAATCATCAGCATAAACAGCAAAATCACGCAAACTGCACCAAACAGTCCCAGTTCTTCGCAAATAATAGAAAAAATCATATCATTCTGTGCTTCCGGCAAAAAGCCAAGCTTTTGCATGCTTTCTCCAAGCCCTTTCCCGAACAGCCCTCCAGAGCCAATCGCATAAAGCCCCTGCAGGGTCTGGTAACCCTTCTCATACTGTTCCGGATGAAACCATATCTGAAGCCGCTGCCTCCGGTATGGTACTGCCATTATGTATAAAAACCCGGTAGCAGCTATCAGTACACCAGGCACAATAAACTGCAGGTATTTGGGGCTTGCCACAAATACCAGACAGACAAAAATCCCAAGAATAATTATTGCGGTACTTAAGTTGCTGAAAGCAACCAGGCCTATTAACGGCGCCGCAATAAACAGCAGTTTCGCAAGAGTCCGAAAATTCCCCATTTTTTTGGATGCAATACTGATTGTCGCTGAAAAAAACAGAATAACTGCCAATTTTGCTAATTCTGACGGCTGAAAGGACAACGGCCCCAGTTTCAGCCATCTGGCAGAACCGTTTAATTCGGCTCCGACAAAAATTACTGCCAGACAAAGCGTCAGTGAGATCAAATACAAAAGCCAGCTCAGCTTTAGCCAGATATGGTAGTCTGTTCCCGCCATGACAAACATACCCGCAAAACCCAAAAGTGATGCAAAAAACTGTTTTTTTACATAATAAGCAGGATCCCCTATTTTCAGCTGTGCATTGTAGTAGCTTGTGCTGTATAACATCACCAGCCCAAATCCCACCAAAAATATAATTACAAACAGTAACGTATAGTCAAAATATCTTTTTTCTTTCTTCCCGCTTCCTGATCCCCTGGATTTTCGGGTCATAGAGTCACTCCTTTAACTGATTTACAATTTCTTTAAACTTTCTGCCCCGCTCTTCATAATCAACAAACATCCCCCAGCTTGCACATGCAGGCGAGAGCAGCACCGCATCGCCGGATACTGCCTGCCTGTAACAGATATCAACTGCTTCTTCCAGAGAATCTGCCAGAGTAACCGCGGTAAAACCGCAGGCAATAGCCGCTTCTCTGATTTTTTCCCTGGTCTGGCCAATCAGCACAAGCTCTTTGACCTTTCCTCCAAATGCCTGAATCCATGTATCATAAGATGCATTTTTATCGTAACCGCCTCCGATCAGATAAGTAGGCCGAGTCATGGCACAGATACCTTTCACTGCTGCGTCCGGATTGGTTCCTTTGGAATCATTATAGAACCTGACGCCTCTTTTTTCGGTCACATATTCAATCCTGTGCTCTACTGCCTGAAAATGCAGCAGAACCTCCCTTATCTTCGCAAGTGGTACGCCAAAGCCATCTGCCATAGCGGCGGCAGCCATGACATTTTCATAATTATGCAACCCTAACAGATTTAATTCCTCTGTTTTCACCAGCTCCTTTTGTTCATTGTTTCGGGAAACAAAGATTACACCGTCCTTAAAAAAGAAACCGTCCTTTAACTCTCTCATGCCAGAAAACCAGGTCACCTTTGTCTTAAGCCCTTCCCCGAAACGCCGAAGCGCTTCATCCTCATAATTCAGCACACACAAATCATCCTCCCTCTGATTTTTGGTGATGCTCTCTTTTACGGCAATATAGTTTTCCATTGTATGATGCCGATCCAGATGATCCGGCGTAATATTTAATATCGCCGTAACTTCGGGTGCAAACGTATGGGCCGTTTCCAGCTGAAAGCTGCTGATTTCCGCTACGGTCACTGTTCCGTCGGTTGTCTGATCGGCTATACTGGTATAAGGGATACCAATATTTCCTACTACCTTTACATCTGAATAATAATGCTCCAGGATCTCTCCCAAAAGTGCCGTAGTGGTCGTCTTTCCATTGGTCCCGGTTATGGCAAGCAGCTTGCCTTTGGAAAACACATAGGCAAGCTCTATTTCACCCCAGATTTCAATCCCTGCATCCCTCATTTTTTGGACCACAGGAAGATCTGGCGGCACTCCTGGGCTTAACACCAGAATATCAGTGCCATCTATTACATTCTCCGGCAATGTACCGCAGATCAGAGTCACTTCTTTTAAAGCCGGATTTTTGCCATAAAATACTTCTTTATCCAGTCCGTCGTTGCCGTCATACAGCGTTACCGCAATATGCTGACCCACCAGAAGCCCCGCCGCAGCGATTCCGCTTTTTCCCGTTCCCATCACAAGAAATCTTTTGTCTCTCATATCCATTTTTTCATCCTCCTGTTACATTGCCATCAAAGCTAACAGACAAAGCAATGCTGTTACAATGGAAAATACCGCTACTGTTCTGGTTTCAGACCAACCGCCCAGCTCAAAATGGTGGTGGATCGGCGCCATACGGAAAAACCGCTTTCCATGAGTCGCTTTAAAATACGTAATCTGTATTATGACAGAAATGACTTCAACCATATAAATAAATCCCACAATCGGAATAAATAACGGCATCTGCAGCATATAAGCGGCAGCAGCCACAAATCCGCCAAGCGCCAGAGAACCGGTGTCTCCCATAAATACCTTGGCCGGATAGACATTAAACAGCAGAAATCCCAGCAATGCGCCTACTACAGCACAGGTAATCGGCTCTATCCCGCTTTCCGTTCCAACTGCAACTACGCTGAAAAATGTGGCAACAAGCACCGTTACACTTGACGCCAAACCATCCAGTCCGTCCGTAAAATTCACACCGTTTACCGTGCCGATAACAGCCACAAATAAAAAAGGAACCGCCATTACACCCAAATCCAGATATTTCCCTCCTGAGAATGGTATCAGCATTGTGAGTGAAATATTTGTAAAGTTTTGCAGATAAAATGTAAAAATTCCTGTTACGATAATCTGCAGCAGCATTTTCTGCCATGCAAGCAGCCCGTCGGAGCGCCTTAACACCACCTTTAAATAATCATCCAGAAACCCGATTGCACCAAATCCCACCGTCAAAAACAAAATAGGAATAATCTTCGGATATTCATCCAGAAACAAAAGGCTTGTAACAAGTACGCCGGCCAGTATCATAAGTCCGCCCATTGTAGGCGTCCCAGCCTTTTTCAAATGGGATTTCAGCTCTTCGCGTTCTGTCTGCCCTACTTTTAATCTTCGTAAAAACGGGATAACAACCGGCCCTAATACTGCGCTGATTGCAAACGCAATTAAGACCGGCGCTGCTACATGATAAATCATAACCTTACCTCTTTCATTTTCGCGGCGCATGCCGCCTGTTGTACTTTATCGTTACTGTTCCTTCCAATCTATGTCTTCTTACCCCGTACTCCATCCGACTGGAAATTGTAGTTTCTAACTGCCTGTTTCGCATCATTGCGTCGATAAAAAGTCCGGACGACGCCACCGCATCGCCGTCGAAATTTTGCCTGGCACTGGCACGAGCCATACAGCATAAAACCACATCTAATCTGCATGCTGTGTATCTGCTTCGGCAGCCGCCTCCTTATCAAAAGGAATATCCAGATATGGAAGAATATCTTCAAAAATTTCTTTTGCCACTGGCGCTGCAATTGTCCCTCCATAATAAACTCCCTGCGGATTATTGATAATCACAAGCACCATTACCTTCGGATCGTCAATGGGCGCAAAGCCCAGAAAAGACGAGATATATTTATTTGCGCTTCTTGGCAGAGTCTGCGAAGTCGCCGTTTTGCCGCCAATATCATAGCCGGCTATTTTTGCATTTTTTCCGCCGCCTACTGATACAACCTGCCCTAACAGATAGCGGACTTTATCAGATGTTTCTTTACTTACGATTCCTTCCTGTGTTTCATAGGAAAATTTCTTCACTACATTTCCGTCATTATCCTGCACGGCCACTCCAAAATGCGGGGTAATCCGCCTTCCCCCGTTGATAATTGACGAAACAGTCGTTACGAGCTGAATGGGGGTAATCTGAAACGACTGGCCAAAAGACATGGTAGCCAGCTCTACCAGACCAATATTCTCTTTGGAATGCATGATCGTAGCTGCTTCTCCGGGCAAATCGATCCCGGTTTTTTTTAACAGCCCCAGACTGCCGAAATAATCGTAAAAACGCTCCGGCCCAACACGCAGACCCACATCTATAAATACCGGATTGCAGGAATTCATAATCCCATGGACAAAATCCTCCGACCCGTGCCCGGTACGCTTGTGGCAGTGTATCCTTCGATCTTCCACCGTAATATAGCCAGGACAGAAAAACTGATCTGACAGACTCACTACCCCTTCTTCCAGAGCCGCTGTTGTCGTAATAATCTTAAATGTAGAACCGGGCTCATATGTGTCGTTGATACACTGGTTTCTCCACATATTATTCAACAGATTCTGTTTTTCTTCATCGGTTAGAGCCCCCTGCGGTTCATAATTTAACGTAAAAGGGTCGTTTAAATCAAATTCCGGTACATTTACCATGGCCATCAGTTCCCCATTGGACGGATTCATTACAATAATGGATACGCTGTCCGCCTGCTTTTGTTCCAATGCCTTGCCTGCTGCCTGTTCCGCATACATCTGGATATTATAATCCAGGCTGATATGCAGGTTATTACCGTCAGTCGGCTCCATTCTTGATTCTCCGGCATTTGCAATTTCCACACCCCTGGCATCCGTCAGTGTCAGGATTTTGCCGTTTGTACCCTGCATATATTCGTCATATCTGACCTCCAGGCCGACAATTCCCTGATTATCGCCTCCGGTAAAACCCAAAACCTTAGAACCCAGCGTATCATATGGATAATACCGTTTATAATCCTCATCGACTTTAACACCCGAAAGCCCGTATGCACGGATACGCTCTCCGGTATCTTTATCCACATTGGATTTGATACGCTCAATAGAACTCACCTTTTCCACCCGTGCACGTACCTTTTCCTCAGAAATTTCAAGTTCCTTCGTCAAAGCCGCAATGACAGCTTCCGGATCGTCTATCTGATTGTGAATGACAGATATCGTACAGACCGTTTTATTTGCGGCCAGCACAACGCCTGTCGCATCTATAATTTTTCCTCTCGCTGCCTTGATATCACGCTCCCTCTCATGCAAATTCTCTGCCTTCTGCCCATAATATTCAGAGCAGAATACCATCAGATAAACCAGACGCCCCATTAGAAACATCATCATGAACAAAATACATGTAAATACAATCATCGCCTTCCGACGGTTATACGTTTTATAGCGAAACATAAAGCAAAGCCTCATAAAAGCACCTTTCTTTCATTCTATTACGGCTTTTATGAGGTTATGATTTCTTCTGTACTTAAAAATTATTCCTCAAATATATCTCCGCCCTCTGCCGGGGGCTCCTGTCTCTCCGGTGTGTCCGGGCTTTCCGGTGTACCGCCCTCTGCCGGTGGTTCTGCCCCCTCCGGTGTGTCCGGGCTTTCCGGTGTACTCCCCTCTTCCGGAGAGCCCTGGCCCTCTGGTGCATTTCCACCTTCCGGTATACTGCTGCCATCTGGCGGCTCCTGACCATCTTCCTGTGTCTGTGTCTTTTCTTCGTCCGGATATATATTTAAATAAGGAAGAATTTCTTCTAAAATCTCTTTGGCAACTCCCTGCGCATATGAACTGTGCGCCTGCTCTTTTACATTGGGTTCGTCAATAATTACATATAAAACAAGCTGCGGATCCTCCTGCGGCACATAACCGATAAAGGAAACCAGGTATTTTCCATTGCCCCTCGGCAGCTTCTGGGCTGTTCCCGTCTTACCACCCATAGAATAACCGTCTACTTTGGCTTCATTTCCGGTACCTTCCGATACTGTAGCGTATAAATAAGATTTCACCTGCTCAGAAGTCTCTTTTGAAACCGTTTCCTTTAATAAAACCGGTTTTATGTTTTCCACTACATTGCCGTCTTCATCCAGAATACGCTTTACTACATGGGGCTGATAATACTTACCGCCATTGATCAGGGAAGAAAAGGCGCTCGCCAGCTGAATCATGGTACAGTTAAAATTCTGCCCAAATGAATTGGTTGCCAGTCCAATCAACTGCATATCATCCTGAAGCAGGCCGCGTTCTTCTCCTGGAAGGTCAATCCCCGTCTTCTGCCCAAATCCAAAAAGCTTCTGGTATTCTGTAAAATCTTCTTTGCCTATGGCATAAGACATCTGCATGAGCGCATCATTGCAGGAATCCATCAATGACTTCTGTACGGTTTCTGTTCCATGCCCTGAACGGTTCACACAATGTACTTCTTCTCCGTTAATCACCTCAACTCCATCGCAGATGTATGATTCATCGCCGTTTAATTTCCCGGTTTCCAGACCGCATGCCACAGTCAGAGGCTTAATGGTAGATCCGGGTTCATACGTATAGTTGATACAAAAATTCTGCCACAGTTCATTCAAAAGATCTCCTTCATGCTTCTCTGCCGAAAGCTGTTCTTCTGTAAACTGCGACATATCCCGTGGATTGTTCAAGTCAAAGGTAGGACGCTCCGCCATGCCAAGCACTTCCCCGTTTCTGGGATCCATAGCAATTGCCGCAATGCGCAGGCTGCCGTTTCCCTGTACATATCCGTTTGTATTCTCCTCGTTGTATTTTGCCAGCGCCTTCTCTATCACTGACTGTATCTGTTCATGTATTGTAGAAACAACCGTATAACCGTTTCTTGCTTTTCGAATGGTTCTTTCAAAATTATTGTCAGAATTTAAGTATCCATATTCCCTTCCATTGATTCCGTTTAACGTACTGTTATAATAGTGTTCCAGACCAATGGTTCCGACATTGCCGGCGGATACAAAGCCAATCAGAGAAGCTGCCAGGGAATTATACGGATATGTACGCAGATATTCTGTTTCAAACCAGACTCCCTCCGAGCTTATCTTTCCCACCTTCTCGACTTTTTTATCTTTATCCTTGCTCTTTTTTGCTTCTTCGTTCCGTTTTTTCTGTTCTTCCTTAGCTTCCTCAATTGATTTTTCCCGCATTTTCTCAAATTGCTGCTTATTTTCTTTGGAACAGCGCTTTGCCAATACGATATAACGGCTTACGTCTTCCGAACTCTTTTTTACCTTTTTGAGGGTTTCATCCTCTTCTTTATCTACCTTCTTCTCTTCTTTGCGAATAATTTCGTAAACTTCTTCTTCCTCTATTTCCGGAAAACATTCCACTAAGGCAGCTACTGTTAAATCAATATCTTCCGTAGACTCGAACAAAACATGGCAATCCAGTATTACATTATAAACTTCTATACTGGTGGCAAGAACCGTGCCTTTGGCATCTACAATATCTCCTCGCCGGAACGGAAGAGTCTTACTGTCATACACCTGCTGCGCTAATACAATCTTCTCGTATTTCTCTCCGCTGGTCTGCTCAATGTATGTCAATCTGACAATCAATGCGATTAAACATCCTGTTATTACAAGAAATATAAATAACAGTTTCTTCTGCATTCTCCTAAGAAACTTATATTTAGATAATACTTTTGTTATTTTGTCTTTCTGCAATTCTATCCCTCGATATCTCTCTGCTATTTCTCCGGTATGTCAGAATACTGCTCCATGTAGTCTTCTGCCTCTATGCTATAGTAAAAAATCTGTTCCTTCCCGGCATATTTCATACCGTATTCGAGCGCCTTTTCTTTTATGGCATTCAGATCTGTCATCAGCTGCATCTGCCTGACGGCCGCGTCATTTTCCGCGCGCAGGCCTTCAATACCGGCTTCTAATTTTGAGATTCTCTTAACTCTTACCGTAATATCAGACTGAACCTTGATATAAAAGAAACATGCGGCACAAAGTACAGTTAATGCCATTGTACAAAACAGGACATAGCCAAAATTCAAACGCTGCGCTTTTTCCTGATTTCGCTTTGCGATATGGCGGTGTTTTTGCTTTTGCAGCTCCCGTTCTTCCTCCAGCTGGCGCTGCCTGCGTTCTTCTGGTTCTCCTTCCAGCCGACGCACGGTATTGCCATCTACATAGTAATTCGATTTAATCTCTTTTCTTCTGGTTTCATTATGAGCTGCATTTCTTCCCATATTCTGTCCCATCTCACTTTCCTGGCTTAGATTTCTAATACTTCTCAAATACCCGAAGCTTTGCGCTTTTGGCTCTGCTGTTCTCTTCACACTCCTCTTTTCCCGGAAAAATGGCTTTTCGCGTTATACATTTTCCCTTCGGTACTTTACCGCATATACATATCGGAAAATCTTTCGGACATGTACACGGATTCTCATTTTTTCTGAAATTTAATTTGACAATCCTGTCTTCGAGCGAATGAAAGGTAATAATACACAGCCTTCCGCCAGGATTCAACAAATCGATCATGCGATCGATGGATTGCTCCAGGACTTCTAGTTCGTGGTTTAGCTCTATGCGAATCGCCTGATAGGTCCGCTTGGCCGGATGTCCTCCGGTCAACTGTACTTTCTTTGGGATTGCCGCCCGGATGATGTCCGTAAGCTCTCCCGACGTACGAATGGGCTTTTTCCTGCGTGCTTCTACAATGTGCTTTGCAATATTCTTAGCAAAACGGTCTTCCCCATAATCGCGGATAATGCGAAACAGCTCCTGTTCACTGTATTCATTGACAATGTTCTCCGCCGTAAGCGTCTGTCTGTTGTCCATGCGCATATCCAACGGCGCGTCCGCCTGCCGATAGGTAAATCCGCGTTCCGGTGCGTCTAACTGAAAGGAAGAAACCCCAAGATCCAGTAAGATCCCGTCTGCTCCGCTGACTCCAAGTTCTGCCAGCACATCTTCTATATTACAGTAATTACTGCGAACTATGGTGACAAAGTCTGAAAACCCTGACAAGCGCTCTTTGGCGGCAATGATGGCGTCCTCATCCTGATCTATCCCAATCAGTTTTCCACCTGACGCAAGCCGCGCTGCAATCTCGTACGAATGACCGCCTCCGCCAAGTGTCCCGTCCACATAAGTCCCATCCGACTTAATACGTAAATATTCGATTACCTCATCCAGCAGTACCGACCTGTGGTAAAACTCCATTGCCCTCCTCCATATCAAATGCCAAGCCCCAGCTGTGCCATATGCTCCGCAATCTCGTCCATGTCATCATATGTATTTGCATCCTGCCATCTGTCCCTGTTCCAAATCTCAATTCGGCTAAGGACTCCTGCCAACACCACCTCTTTCTGTAAATCGGCGTATTCCCGCAACACCTGTGGGAGTAAAATCCTTCCCTGCCTGTCCACTTCGCAGCTTGTCGCACCGGCAAAGAAAAATCGGGAAAATTTGCGTGCATCCTTCGTGGTCAGCGGAATACTTTTAAACTTCTCTTCTATCGTTACCCATTCTTCATTCGGATATACAAACAAACAGCCGTCCAGTCCCTTGGTCACGACAAATTCGCTTCCCAACAGCTCTCTGAACTTAGACGGGACAATCAGCCTTCCCTTGGCATCAATTGTATGATTGTACTCCCCTATGAACATAACAGATACCTTCTACTTCATTATTATAATAATTCCATGATACCACGATTTCACTTTCAGCCACTTTGTCCCACTTTCTTCCACATAAGTAACATTCTATCGTAACCATTAAGAAAATGCAATACAAAGTTCAAAAATAAAACCATCTTCCACACTGGATCTTTTCTGCAAAAAGTAGTACAATATCACATATTATTGACATTATTGTTCACCGGCACACGAACAAACAGCAATTTATCGAACAATTTAAGGAGGAAAACCTATGCCCGTAAAATATGTTTTTGTCACCGGAGGCGTTGTATCCGGCCTTGGGAAAGGCATCACAGCCGCATCCCTTGGCAGGTTGTTAAAAGCGCGCGGATACAAAGTTACCATGCAAAAATTTGACCCATATATCAACATCGATCCCGGAACGATGAATCCCATCCAGCACGGTGAAGTCTTCGTTACCGACGACGGCGCCGAAACAGACCTGGACTTAGGCCATTACGAACGTTTTATTGATGAAAGCCTGACCAAAAATTCCAATGTCACCACCGGAAAAATTTACTGGTCTGTCCTGCAAAAGGAGCGGAGAGGAGATTTCGGCGGCGGTACCGTACAGGTCATCCCGCACATCACCAATGAGATTAAGAACCGTTTCTACCGGAATTTTACGACGGATGAAACGCACATTGCTATTATTGAAGTCGGCGGGACAGTCGGGGATATTGAGAGTCAGCCGTTTTTAGAAGCGATACGCCAGTTCCAGCATGAAATCGGACATGAAAACGCCATCTTAATCCATGTCACCTTAATTCCGTACATCAAGGCCTCCGGTGAACTTAAGACCAAACCGACGCAGGCCAGTGTAAAAGACCTGCAGGGGATGGGCATCCAGCCGGATATCATTGTATGCCGTTCCGAACATCCGTTAGATCAAAGCCTAAAGGACAAAATTGCCCTCTTCTGCAATGTACCGAGCCGCCATGTGCTCCAGAATCTAGATGTCGAATACCTCTACGAAGCCCCGCTCGCCATGGAGAAAGAGGATCTGGCCAAAGTGGCCTGTGACTGCTTAAAGCTCGACTGCCCCAAACCTGATCTGGCTGATTGGGAAGATATGGTAGATTCCCTGCGCCATCCGGATAAAGAAGTCAATATTGCACTGGTTGGTAAATACACACAGCTCCACGACGCTTATATTTCGGTAGTAGAAGCATTAAAACACGGCGGGATTGCCAGCCGCGCCACCGTCAATTTGAGCTGGATAGATTCTGAACAATTAACCGCAGACAATGTAGGGGAAACCCTTTCCGGCGCCCAGGGAATTATCGTTCCTGGCGGCTTCGGCGACCGCGGCGTAGAAGGGATGATTGTTGCTGCAAATTACGCACGGACAAACCGTATTCCTTATCTTGGGCTGTGCCTTGGCATGCAGGTAGCAATTATCGAATTTACCAGAAATATCTGCATGATGCATGACGCACACAGTATAGAATTGAATCCTCATACCACACATCCGGTTATTTCCCTGATGCCGGATCAGGACGGCATCGAAGATATCGGCGGCACCTTGCGTCTTGGCTCCTATCCATGCGTACTGGACAAGTCCTCCAAAGCCTACACCCTCTATGGTACCGAAACCATACACGAAAGGCACCGGCACCGTTATGAAGTCAACAATGATTTTCGGACTGTCCTTACAGAAAACGGTATGAAACTCTGCGGTATTTCTCCAGACGGACGAATTATCGAGATGATTGAAATTCCAGATCACCCCTGGTTTCTTGCCACACAGGCGCATCCGGAATTAAAATCCCGGCCCAACCGTCCCCACCCGTTGTTTAAAGGCTTTGTAGAAGCAGCGATTTCTACTTCCAGATAGAGCAGAGAATACACCTCAACTTTATCTGGAAAGTCAAAATACATTTAAAAGCAGGCACCCGCAATTGTGTCCGGATACTTCATATCCGCAGACACAATCACGGGTGCATACTTATAAAAACCAACAAGCAGCAACGTACCGTTGTTTATTTGTTTTTCCGTATTTTGCCCGATGCACGCGGTGCTTCCATCAGACGTTTTACTGTTTCATTTTCTGTCTTAATTTCCACGCCTGAAATCTGAGACACGAATTTCTGGAATGTGGAATACCCGTACTCTTTTACTTTAAAATCCGGATACTTCTTGTGTACTTTCTGTCCCATAGCCGCCAGATCCACGCCTTCTCCTTTTGACTGCCATACACACTCCCGGATATATTCCTCTAATTCCTCCCGCTTTACACTGTCATTCTGCAATCCGACCAAAACGACACTGTCCTTTTTGTGAAGCTTGAACGTATCTGCCATCTCCTCCACAAATTTGGAAAGAGAGCTGTATCCATAATTGCGGACGTCAAAATCCGAATATTTCTTAAGGAGGGAATTTCCAAGAGCGCCCAATCCCGTCTTCCTGCCGTTATTTTCATTCTCCGTAATAATTTCCACAATCGCGCCTTTAATCGTTTCCTGTGAAATACTCTCTTTTGTCTTATCCTCATCCTGTTCCAACAGAATCTCCAGATTCGTAAACACTGTACATGCCGCCTTAAATGACTTGGGCGTCTTATTCTCTCCCATTCCGATGACTTCCATGCCTGATTCCCGCAGCCTGCTTGCCAGCTTGGTAAAATCACCGTCACTTGAAACAATGCAGAATCCATCGACCTTTCCGGTATAAAGAATATCCATTGCATCAATAATGAGAGCCGAATCCGTGGCATTCTTGCCGGCCGTATTGCAGAACTGCTGAATCGGCGTAATTGAATTTGCCAAAAGCTCCTCCCGCCATTTAGACGCCTGGTTGTTCGTCCAGTCCCCATAAATCCTCTTATACGTAATAATCCCGTACTTCGTCATTTCATCTAAAATCGCTGTAATATATTTTGCAGAAATATTGTCCGCATCAATTAAAACCGCAAAACGTTTGTCTTCCATCTGGCCCACTCCCACTCTTCTTAATATGTTGTATTATTCCTTTAAAAACAGTATAATAAATACCATCAGAAAAGTAAAGGAGAATCCTATTATGAAAAACCTCAAAACATCTCCCACAATACAGTTTAACGGCAAACCTGCCAGTCGCAATACGACTTCCTTTCGCGGCATCTCCGGGAGCACATTAAAAATTATCGCAATTGTCACAATGCTTTTGGACCACATCGGCGCCAGTCTGCTGCAGCCGATTTTAACCGATGCCGCACGCTCCCTGGGCGTTACCTCATGGTCTGCCGGCAGTTTAATCTCTGCCTGTCCCGATATTGCAATCCCCTACTATATTCTGCGCTACATCGGACGCATTGCATTTCCAATCTTCTGCTTTCTTTTAGTTGAAGGTTTCCTGCATACCAGAAACCTGCAAAAATATTGCCTGCGACTGGCCATATTTGCACTGATTTCCGAGATTCCCTTTGATCTTGCTTTCCATTATACCCCTTTTTACCCAGAGTCACAGAACGTATTTTTTACCCTGCTTATCGGCCTTCTTGTTATCTCTTTTGACCGTTGGTGCCATGAGAGCCTTACGGCGTATCCATTTAGCAATATTCTCCCCATCCTCGTTTTTCTCGCCGGTATGGGCCTCGCTGAATATCTTCAGACCGATTACGGCTGTATTGGCGTAATCGCCATTGACGTTTTATACCAGCTGCGCCGTCATCGTATCACCTCATGTATTCTCGCTGCGGCCTTCCTCTGCCTCTCCTCTTTGCTTGAAGTGACAGCTTTTCTGTTTGCGCCGTTAGTCGGTTTTTATAATGAAGAAAGAGGGCTTTCTTTAAAATATGTGTTTTATGTTTTTTATCCGGTACATCTTTTCATCCTTTATATTATAGGAATAGCAGGGGCACGATAACCTGCATTTTTTACTTACTGTCCTCTGCCGCCACTTTGGCAAAGAGCCCTCGTTCATCCACATCGATCCGGATAATATCGCCTCCGCTTACTTTATCTGCCAAAATGAGTTTTGCCGACAGCGTTTCCACATGTTTCTGCAAAAATCTTTTTAACGGCCTTGCACCAAATACCGGATCATATCCGTGCTCCACTACATATTTTTCAGCCGCATCCGACAGCTCTACTTTTATTTCGCGGTCTTTTAAACGTCCGTTCAGCTCTGCTATCAGAAGATGGATAATATTTCCAATATTTTCCCTGGTCAGCGGTCGGAACAGAATGATTTCATCCAGGCGGTTTAAAAATTCCGGACGGAAGTTTGCGCGCAGCTCTCCCATGACAGCCTCCTCTGTTTCAGGGCTTATCTGCCCGTTTGATGAGATATTTTCCAGAAGCTGCGCAGAGCCTAAATTCGACGTCATAATGATAATCGTATTTTTAAAGTCTACGGTACGTCCCTGGGAATCGGTAATTCTGCCGTCGTCAAGTACCTGCAGCAGTACGTTAAATACGTCCGGATGCGCTTTTTCTATTTCGTCAAAAAGAACAACGGAATACGGCTTTCTGCGCACGGCTTCCGTAAGCTGGCCGCCCTCGTCATAGCCTACATATCCCGGAGGCGCTCCTATCAGGCGTGATACGGAATATTTCTCCATGTATTCGGACATATCCAAACGCACCATATTACTTTCGTCGTCAAAAAGGCTCTGGGCCAATGCCTTTGCAAGCTCTGTTTTTCCTACGCCCGTAGGGCCTAAAAACAGGAACGATCCAATCGGTTTGGTCGGATCTTTGATCCCCGCTTTGGAACGAATGATAGCTTCCGTAACCTTTGTTACACCGTCGTCCTGTCCGATCACGCGTTTGTGCAGCTCTTCGTCCAGATGCAGCGTTTTATTGCGCTCGCTTTCGGTCAGTTTGGCAACCGGAATTCCTGTCCAGCGTGAAATGATACGTGCAATTTCCTCTTCACTGACGTTTTCGTGTACCAGGGCATAACCTTCGCTTTTACTCTTTGCTTCTTCTGTTTCCAGCTCTTTTTGTACCTGCGGAAGTTTACCGTACTGCAATTCTGCCGCTTTTTCCAAATCATAATTCTGCTGCGCCTGTTTGATTTCATTTTTCAGGCTTTCCAGCTGTTCCCGTAATTTCTGTACATGCTCAATGCCTTTCTTCTCATTGTCCCATTGTGCTTTTTTTACAGAAAAATCATCTTTTAACTCCGCCAGCTCTTTTTGCAGATTTCCCAGACGTTCCTGACTCAAACGGTCTTCTTCTTTTTTCAGAGCCGTTTCTTCGATTTCCATCTGCATAATACGGCGGTTTAACTCATCAAGCTCCCCTGGCATGGAATCCAACTCCGTTTTGATCAGTGCGCATGCTTCATCTACTAAATCAATTGCTTTATCCGGCAGAAAACGGTCAGAGATATAACGATTGGAGAGCACTGCGGCAGATACCAGCGCTGCATCTGCAATTTTGACGCCATGAAAAACCTCATATCGCTCTTTTAAGCCGCGGAGAATGGAAATCGTATCCTCTACGGTCGGCTCGTCTACCATAACCGGCTGAAAACGCCGCTCTAAGGCCGCATCTTTTTCAATATACAGACGATATTCGTCCAGAGTGGTAGCGCCAATACAGTGCAGCTCGCCTCTGGCCAGCATAGGCTTTAACATATTTCCTGCGTCCATCGCCCCGTCTGTCTTGCCTGCGCCTACAATAGTATGCAGCTCGTCAATAAAGAGAATAATCTGACCGCCGGATTTTTTCACCTCGTCCAGTACGGCTTTCAAACGCTCTTCAAATTCACCCCGATATTTTGCACCGGCTACCAATGCGCCCATATCCAGTGCAAACAGCTTCTTTTCCTTTAATCCTTCCGGCACGTCGCCCCGGACAATCCGCTGGGCCAGTCCCTCTACAACAGCGGTTTTACCAACGCCTGGTTCTCCGATTAAGACCGGATTGTTTTTGGTTTTACGGGATAAAATCCGGATCACATTGCGGATTTCAGAATCTCGGCCAATGACCGGATCCAGCTTTTGATCCTTTGCTCTTGCAACCAGATCCACTGCGTACTTTTGCAGAGTATCATAAGTGGCTTCCGGATTGTCAGAGGTTACTCTCTGATTGCCCCGTACGGTAGAAAGCGCTTTTAAGAAACGATCTCTGGTAATGCCGTATTCACCTAAAATCTCCCGTATTGCCGGATTGGGATATTTTAACAATGCTAAAAACAGATGCTCGACCGATACATATTCGTCGCCCATCTGCTTTGCTTCATCTTCTGCACTGATCAGAACTTTATTCAACGCCTGCCCGATATATACCTGGCCGCCGGATACCTTGACGCGTCTTTCCAGGTGACGGATGGCATTGTCCATAAAATGAGCCGTATTGATTTCCATTTTTTCAATCATTTTTCGAATCAGGCCGTCCTCCTGGCGCATAAGAGCTACCAGCAGATGCTCCTGTTCAATCTCCTGATTGCCATATTCGTACGCTAATTTCTCGCAAGCCTGGATGGCTTCGACTGACTTTTGCGTGAATTTCTGTATGTTCATAACAACACCTCCTGAGAGAAACCTGTGCATATTTTGCACTGTATCATGTAAAATATGCAAATTTATTTTTGTACTGTATGAAATATAACACGCGTTATTAGCACTGTCAAGAGGTGAGTGCTAATATTTTCTGAAAATTTTATAAAATGTGATTTTTTGCGATTTTACGTAACAGTTCAGCCTTCCGGCTTCACTGTTACGGAATCCGCCCATTTAAAGTTTGCCCTACGGCAAAGGGGCGGATTCCACTCCAGCCTTTACGTATTCTCACGGACTTTGCAGCAAGTGCAAAGTCCTGGGCTGAACTGTTACGATTTTACCCCATTTGCGAATTTGTGGGGTACAGAGCGCTGTCTGCCGTTATCAAATGGTATCAACAATCACATTGCCATCAGGTCTTCCATTTTTATAATTTCTTTTTCAATTCTTTCGTGTTCCGTTATAGGGTTGTACACTTCCATCGTCACCGCAATATTGGCATGCCCCATGATATACTGCAAAACCTTCACGTCCATCCCCCGTTCCGCTATCCTGGTACAGCCGGTATGCCTTAAGGTATGAGCCGACACGGTTGGGAGAAACTCCGGCTTGCGGTGTTCTTTAGAAGCCCTTTCTTTTTCTTTCTTATTAAATGCATCCACCATGTTATACAGGGCATTGTTGACTGCGCCGGGCTGTAACGGCCTGCCGCTTTTACTCGTGAATATGCCCATTTCTCCATGATAATTCCTCCATAATACAGCAATGGCAGAAAACATCAGTTTTATACCTATGCTTCCTGCCATATGCCTTTCCTCTGCACATATCCCGCTATATGCCGGCAGCCCTGCAAAACACCCGGCTGTGTTTTTAACTGGCTTTCATTAAGTATGCCTTCATCAGTTCCAATTTTCCGTTATTATTCTTCTATGTCCCAATGACGGCTCCTTTCCATTCAGGAAGCCTGCCCGCTCTGCGTGTCTTATTGGTGATATGGGAACCGGGCAATTTACTTATCCAGAAATCCTGCGAATTTCTTCCACTCCATGTAGCTCTTCAAATCTCCATAACTGTACTCTGACTGCATGATTTCATTTACAATTTTCACCCAATCCGTCTTTTCCGAAAGGCTCCATGTAGCGGAACTTCTCTGCTCTGCATTTTTCACGGCTTTTGCAACTGCAGCTTTCAGCACTGTATCTTCAAAACTGCCTTTTCCGCTTTCTTTCAGGCTTGCTGCAGCGAATCCCATCTTTATCGACCGCAATCAAATACATGTCTTCCTTACGGTTGCCTTCTTCGTCCAATTCCTCCCGTGGGAATCTTGCCTGTACTGTTTATGACAAAAGCATATTTACCTGCATATCGGTTATGCTGTCCGCTTCCTGTGTTTCATCTGCCGCTTCTGTCTGATATGCCTTAGCTCTTTCTGTTTCTTTGGCTGCCGGGCATTTAAGCGCATCTTCTGCAGAATCAGATTTCTCAGGGACATTGTACTTTGAACGCCTGTCAAGCTCTTTTATGTATTCATGAAACGTGTATATTTTATCCTCTCCTGCAAACCGGAATTTTGCCCTTGTGCCCTCCATACAGGTTGCTTTTATCATATTGGAAACGGATATTTTCTTGCTCTGGTTGCTCTGTATCTGCCTGTCAACTGACTGCATCAGTTCCTCTTTCGTCCAGACCTTTCCCACAAAAGAGTGCGGTGTCTGTGATCCCATTTCCCGTTCAAACCTCTGTGTGCCGTCCTGAGCCTGACGCGCCATCGCTCTTCCTGCGGCCAGATAACCTGCAGCTCCTGTTCCATTTATATTCATTTTCTTTCATCCCCCATTGATATAATTTCTCTGTCATTGTGCTTTATTTATTGCTATGCGGTTGTGAATCTCCGGCTTAACTATGACTTGACTTTGCAAAAAGCCAGAATATCATTAATCCATTTGCCATACCGCAGGTACCCATCCCAATTTCCAAGTGTTTTCATATCATCCATGAGTGCATATGCCGCCGAGAGATAATCGGCCTTATCCTGATAGGAAGCTGTGCCCGCTTTATCTTTCATGATAGCCATGCTAAGGAAATTGCTGTCTGATTGATTCCTAGTACAGCGTAAAATAAATAGCTGATATATTCGCGCAGGATATTTTTCTGAGAGTATGTGCCAAAAAACGTAGGCGTAGCGGGCTACGCTGAGGATTTTTGGCATATGCTATCGGGAAAATAGACAAGCGAAGATGTCAGTTATTTATTGGACGATGTACTGGTATGCGCATTTAACGCAAGCATCTCCGTGTAAGAGCAGCTATTCGGATTCACCTTGCTTACATCTACTGTCTGCTCATATCCATTTCCGTTTTTGTCCATGCCTTTTACAAGATAAACCGGATTATCCTCTGAATATTCATCTGCCTTATATACATTTGCGCTTTCCCCTGTCTTCGCATCATAGATAGAAAATAATGCGTCCGGGGTGATATGCACTATATTTTTTGCGCCTGACACTCCTTTCACATTTGTCCCGAAATCTCCCTTCGTACTGCTTTCTGCCCTTCCTGCTCCTTGCCATACCAGATGTCCTGCTATCCCTATTCCATTTACATTCATTTCTCAAGTCCTCCATTATTTTTAATACAGCCCTTCTGTGGCTTATTGGCAATATGCATCTGGAAATGATAGCCTAATTACGTCCATCTGCCATATAGTCATAGAATTTTTTGAAGGACAGATACCCTGTCAGATTATTGCTGTCATACTGCATCTGCATAAATTCCTTTACCATGTTCATAAAGTCCTTTTTCAGATTAACACTGTCCCCGTCATAGGTGATATCGCCATTCACGCCACCCGCTGCCGACATGAAATGTCCAAATGCGTCAGAGGTACAGCCCTGTACGTCACTGTATGTAGCATAAGCAAGCATTTCCAGATAGCTGGCGTTTTCAGGGTCAACATCATTGATTTTCACATTGGTATCCGTATAATTCCCCGATTTGTCCCAATGCCTTACTCTGTATTCCGGATCAGCGTCATTATAGTTATCTGCCTTATAAACCGATGCGCTGATGCCGTCCGGGAATCCAACTGCTGTCAATACCTTATGTCCATTCTCCCCTGTATAGTGGAGCGTGATATTGGAAGTCTGGGTGTTGCCTACATTTCCCATCGCGGGCTTTTGTCTGTTCCTCATCTGCGCTGCCTTGTTCATTCCGACATAATTGCTTGCATAGTTATAGTTTCCTATTCCATTTACGCTCATTTTTATAGTCCTCCATTGAGATTAAATATTTTAATGGCAGCTCATCTGTCGTTCAGAGCCGCCTCTGCTCTCTCATAATAAGTCCGAGCAGTTTATTACTTCATAAATAGCAAACTCATATTATCTAACTTCCCCTGTCAGACTTCATGACAAACACCTCCGCTGGTCCCCAAATATGAATCCTATAACCTCTCCAGCTTCTCCAAAAATGAAACATAAAACTCCCTTTCTTTGATACGGGCTTGCTCCGCCTCTATGCTTCTATACGCAGGTGCCAGAGGATGATCCAAATCATACAGTGCCTGCTTCGTTGCCCGAATTGCTGATCCAACTGTGCTCCCCAGAACATCCGAATAATCTGTTTCTCCCCTGAGCATTTTGTTACATCTCTGTACCATCATCTGCGATATATGGCTCATCATGCCGTTTTTCTTGAGTCCCGCACCGTTCGCATATACTTCTTTCGCAGCTTCCATCCATGCATCCTTTACCTCCTGCGGGGCATGCGGGCCAACCATCTCAAAAGCTTTTTCATCATAATCTGCCGTTTTATCCTGTTCCGCTTTTTCCGCTACTATTTCCATAAATCCCACACCGCCGGATTCCGTACTTCTCTCTGCTTTCCTTGTCAGATGCCCTGTCACCGGGTAACCTGCTACTCCTATTCCACTAATACCCATTTTTCCATTCCTCCATTATTGCTGTTGATAAAACTTTCCTGAACTAATCTTCCCTATAATATCCACCAGTGCATCCTTCATCCGTTCTATCTTAGCATTGTCCTTTGTTTTACTAAGCAGATTATCTGCCTTATTCGGCAATACTCCGCTCTTCCCATCGGGCGTCATAATTTTTATTTCATTACTCAAACTTCTCACTTGAATAAGTGCCTATGCACCTTGAAAATTCAATAATAACTGGCATAAAAATAGCATGAAACCGTCTGGTTTTGATATAATTGAGTTGTTCAGAAACAATCATATATCCGGAGGCTCATGCTATGA
>JAAWDZ010000065.1 GCA_022794015.1 Eubacterium sp.
ATTATTATAACATTGGAGGTTTTTTACTGTAAGCTAAAGCAATTCTGACTCACCTGCATAGCAGGTGGTTTATTTGTTTCCCAAAGTTTCGTTTCTCTGTTGAGAAACTCCACAATGCGAAACAGGCTAAAGCCTGACAAAAACAGCCGCTGCTTCATACCTTACAAAGCAGCGGCTGCCAAAACACCTGACTCTATTCCATTATTTCATCAACTGCAAAATCCTCTATCGTTTCTTCAAAATCCAGGGTTTCTTCTTCATTGACATCTGAATCCAGTTTCAGATCGCCATATCTCTTCATACCTGTCCCTGCCGGAATCAGCTTACCAATGATAACATTCTCTTTCAAACCAATTAACGGATCCACTTTACCTTTTATTGCAGCTTCTGTTAAGACCTTTGTGGTTTCCTGGAAGGATGCTGCGGAAAGGAATGAATTCGTCGCCAGAGAAGCTTTCGTAATACCAAGCAGCACCTGCTTGCCCTCCGCCGGCTCCTTGCCTTCTTCCACAAGTTTCTGATTGACATCGTCAAAATCCAAAATATCTACCAGCGTTCCCGGTAAGAACTCAGAATCTCCATTATTTTCAATCCGAATCTTCTTCAACATCTGCCGGACAATGACTTCAATATGCTTATCGTTGATTTCCACACCCTGAAGTCGATATACACGCTGAACCTCCTGCAGCATATAATCCTGTACGGCACGTACGCCTTTGATTTTTAAAATATCATGCGGATTGATGGAACCTTCTGTCAGCTCATCTCCTGCCTCTAAAACAGCGCCGTCCATAATCTTAATACGAGATCCGTATGGAATCAGATAGGTCTTGGTTTCTCCAGTTTCATGGTTCGTAACAATAACTTCACGCTTTTTCTTCGTATCGCGCAGCTCTGCGACTCCAGCAAATTCCGTAATAATTGCAAGTCCCTTTGGCTTTCTGGCCTCGAAAATTTCCTCGACACGGGGAAGACCCTGTGTGATATCGTCTCCGGCAACACCTCCGGTATGGAACGTACGCATGGTAAGCTGTGTACCCGGCTCACCAATAGACTGAGCAGCAATAATACCGACTGCTTCCCCAACCTGCACAGCCTGACCAGTTGCCATATTGGCGCCATAGCATTTTGCACAGACACCGACATGGGAACGGCAGGTAAGAATCGTACGGATCTTTACCTTTTCAATCGGACCGCCGTTTTCATCTACACCTTTGGACATTACCGTTGCTGCGCGGCGTGGAGTAATCATATGATTTGCTTTAACAATTATATTTCCATCTTTATCATAAATCGTGTTACAGGAAAATCGACCGGTGATTCTTTCCTCAAGCCGTTCAATTTCCTCTTTTCCATCCATAAAATCCGTAACCCACATACCGGGAATCTCTTTTGCATCTTCGCCCATACAGTCTGACTCACGTACAATCAGCTCCTGAGATACGTCAACCAGCCTTCTGGTAAGATAACCGGAATCGGCAGTTCGAAGCGCCGTATCTGAAAGTCCCTTCCTGGCTCCGTGAGCAGACATGAAATACTCAAGTACATCAAGACCTTCACGGAAATTGGACTTAATCGGCAGCTCAATTGTCCGGCCAGTCGTATCTGCCATAAGTCCACGCATGCCGGCAAGCTGCTTAATCTGCTTATCGGAACCACGGGCTCCGGAATCCGCCATCATATGAATATTGTTATATCGGTCAAGTCCTCCGAGAAGAGCTTCCGTCAGCTCGTCATCTGTTTCTTTCCATGTCTGAATGACTTCTTTGTAACGCTCTTCATCTGTAATTAAGCCCCTCTTATACTGGCGCATAATCTTATCTACCGTGTTCTGCGCCTCCTCAATCATCTGCGGCTTCTGCGGAGGTACGGTCATATCGGAAATGGATACCGTCATCGCAGCTCTGGTCGAATACTTATATCCGATTGACTTGATATCGTCAAGCACTTCTGCCGTCTTAGTCGCGCCATGCACGTTGATGACCTTTTCCAAAATCTGTTTTAACTGCTTTTTGCCCACATGGAAATCCACCTCAAGCTTTAAGGCATTTTCCGGAATACTGCGATCTACATATCCCAAATCCTGTGGAATAATCTCATTGAAGATAAAACGTCCCAATGTCGATTCTATCATCTCTGACTGTACCGTGCCATCCGAAAGCTTTTTAAACATCCGGACCGTGATACGGGAATGCAGTGTCAGCGCTTTATTTTCATAAGCCAATATTGCTTCGTTTACATTTTTGAAATGCTTGCCCTCTCCTAAAACACCCGGCCTCTCCTGTGTCAGGTAATAAATGCCAAGTACCATATCCTGTGACGGAACTGCTACCGGCCCGCCGTCGGAAGGTTTTAAAAGGTTATTCGGAGAAAGCAACATAAAACGGCACTCTGCCTGTGCTTCCACGGAAAGCGGAAGGTGAACTGCCATCTGATCGCCGTCAAAGTCCGCGTTATATGCGGTACATACCAATGGATGCAGCTTGATTGCCTTACCTTCTACCAGAATTGGCTCAAATGCCTGGATGCCAAGTCTGTGCAGCGTAGGAGCACGGTTTAACATAACCGGATGCTCTTTGATGACTTCCTCCAGGACATCCCATACTTCCGGCTGAAGACGCTCTACCATTTTCTTTGCACTCTTAATATTGTGAGCTGTGCCGTTTGACACCAGCTCTTTCATAACAAACGGCTTAAACAGCTCGATTGCCATTTCCTTCGGAAGACCGCACTGGTAAATCTTAAGCTCCGGACCTACCACAATAACGGAACGCCCGGAATAATCTACACGCTTTCCTAAGAGATTCTGTCGGAAACGTCCGCTCTTACCCTTTAACATATCAGATAAAGATTTCAGTGCACGGTTGCCAGGTCCTGTTACCGGCCTTCCTCTGCGTCCGTTATCAATCAGTGCGTCTACTGCTTCCTGCAGCATACGCTTCTCGTTGCGTACAATAATATCGGGTGCACCTAACTCTAATAAGCGGCGCAGACGATTATTGCGGTTTATAATTCTACGATATAAATCATTCAAATCTGAGGTTGCAAACCGTCCGCCATCTAACTGTACCATTGGGCGAAGATCTGGCGGTATCACAGGAATAACGGTCATAATCATCCACTCCGGACGGTTCCCCGACTCCCGGAAAGCTTCAACCACTTCAAGCCTTTTGATGATCCTCGCACGCTTCTGTCCTGTCGCATCTTTAAGCTCCGCCTTGAGCTCCGCCGCGTCCTTTTCCAGATCAATGGATTCTAACAGTTCTAAAATGGCCTCCGCACCCATGCCGACACGGAATGCATTCTTATACTGTTCCCTGGCCTCCTGATACTCCGGCTCAGAAAGAACCTGCTTATAGGTCAGGCTGGTATTTCCGGATTCCAGCACGATATAAGATGCAAAATAGAGGACTTTCTCTAAGGTTCTCGGAGAAAGATCAAGGATCAGACCCATACGGCTCGGAATACCTTTAAAGTACCAGATGTGAGAAACAGGCGCTGCCAGTTCAATATGCCCCATCCGCTCTCTTCTGACGCTCGCTTTTGTAATTTCCACTCCGCATCGGTCGCAGACTACGCCTTTGTAGCGGATCTTTTTGTATTTACCACAGTGACACTCCCAGTCCTTGCTTGGCCCAAAAATCTTCTCACAGAACAAACCGTCTTTTTCCGGTTTTAAGGTCCTGTAATTGATGGTTTCCGGTTTCTTTACCTCACCGCGGGACCATTCCCTGATCTTTTCAGGGGAAGCCAGACCAATTTTAATTGCATCAAATGCAATTGGCTGATATGTCTCTTTTTTTGTTGTCTCCGGCATTTTCAACGCTCCCTTCTATTCCTTATTCTTCATCCTCAAGAATCTCATCGTCCTCATAGTCCATTTCGCCGAAATCATCCTCCTCGTCTTCATCCATTTCTTCTTCCACGTCTATCAGTTCTTCTTTTTCCGTATCAAATTCCTGCTGTGTAAAGCCCATTTTGCCAAACGACTCGCTGTCTTCAAATGCAAAATCTTTATCACTGCCGATGATTGCGTTCAAATCCGTATTGCCGTACTCGCTGGTTTCCATCAGCTCTACTTCGTTCATTTCATCATCTAATACCTTCACATCCAATCCCAACGACTGAAGCTCCTTTAACAATACCTTAAACGACTCCGGAATGCCTGGTTCCGGTATATTATCACCCTTGATAATGGCCTCGTACGTCTTTACACGACCTACGACATCATCGGACTTCACAGTCAGAATCTCCTGCAAGGTATAGGATGCACCATATGCCTCTAAAGCCCAAACCTCCATCTCTCCGAAACGCTGTCCGCCAAACTGTGCCTTACCGCCGAGCGGCTGCTGTGTAACCAGAGAGTATGGGCCGGTAGAACGCGCATGAATTTTATCGTCTACCAGGTGATGCAGCTTCAGGTAATGCATGTGCCCGATTGTAACCGGGCTGTCAAAATATTCTCCGGTCCTGCCGTCACGCAGCCTTACCTTACCGTCGCGGGACAGCGGAACACCCTTCCAGACCTTCCTGTGCTCTCTGTTGTCCGAAAGGTACTGCATTACCTCCGGCAATAATTCTTCTTTGTATTTTGCCTCGAACTCTTCCCATTCCAGATTCACATAATCATTGGCAAGATCCAAAGTATCCATAATATCATTTTCTTTTGCACCGTCAAATACCGGAGTTTCAATATTAAAACCGAGCGCTCTTGCAGCAAGGCTCAAATGAATCTCAAGCACCTGCCCGATATTCATACGGGACGGCACGCCAAGCGGATTCAATACGATATCAAGCGGACGTCCGTTCGGTAAAAACGGCATATCCTCTACCGGCAGTACGCGGGAAACAACACCCTTGTTGCCGTGGCGGCCTGCCATTTTGTCGCCGACTGAAATCTTCCTTTTCTGTGCAATATAAATACGTACCGCCTGATTGACACCCGGTGACAGCTCATCGCCGTTGTCCCTGGTAAATACCTTGGCGTCTACAATAATACCATATTCGCCATGCGGTACCTTTAAGGAAGTATCGCGTACTTCCCTTGCCTTTTCCCCGAAGATCGCACGCAGCAGACGCTCTTCTGCAGTCAGCTCTGTTTCTCCCTTCGGTGTCACCTTGCCGACCAGGATATCTCCGGCGCGCACCTCAGCGCCAATCCGGATAATTCCCCTTTCATCCAAATCCTTAAGCGCATCATCGCCGACGCCCGGTACATCGCGGGTGATTTCCTCCGGTCCCAGCTTCGTATCCCTGGCTTCCGCTTCGTATTCCTCAATATGAACCGAAGTATATACGTCATCCTGTACCAGACGTTCACTTAAAAGTACGGCATCTTCATAATTGTATCCTTCCCATGTCATAAAGCCGATCAATGGGTTCTTACCAAGTGCAAGTTCTCCATTTGATGTAGACGGCCCGTCTGCAATAACCTCGCCCGCCTCTACATGGGCGCCTTTAAATACAATAGGTCTCTGGTTGTAGCAGTTGGACTGGTTGCTTCGGGAAAACTTAGTCAAACGATACGACTTCCTGGTTCCGTCATCGCCTCGGATCACAATCTCATTGGATACGGAACTCTCTACCGTACCCGGCTTCTCAGCAACTACACATACGCCGGAATCGACAGCCGCCTTCGTTTCCATACCAGTACCTACAACCGGAGCTTCTGTTGACAGCAGCGGCACTGCCTGACGCTGCATGTTGGAACCCATCAGTGCACGGTTAGCATCGTCATTCTGCAAAAACGGAATCAGCGCAGTAGCTACGGAGAACACCATCTTCGGTGATACATCCATATAATCAAACATGGTTTTTTCATATTCCTGTGTTTCATCCAGGTAACGGCCGGATACGGAATTACGTACAAAATGCCCTTCTGCATCCAACGCCTCGTTTGCCTGTGCCACATGGAAATTATCCTCCTCATCCGCCGTCATATAGACAACTGCGTCCGTAACTCGCGGATTCTTCGGATCCGATTTATCAATCTTACGGTACGGCGCTTCCACAAAACCGTACTCGTTGATTCTTGCATAACATGCCAGCGAATTGATCAGACCGATGTTCGGACCTTCCGGCGTCTCAATCGGACACATCCTCCCATAATGAGAATAATGTACGTCACGCACCTCAAATCCGGCGCGATCACGCGAAAGACCTCCCGGCCCAAGTGCAGACAGACGCCTTTTATGCGTCAGCTCGCCCAACGGGTTGTTCTGATCCATAAACTGAGACAGCTGGGAAGAGCCAAAGAACTCCTTTACAGCCGCCGTCACCGGCTTAATATTAATCAGGCTCTGCGGCGAGATACCCTCCAGATCCTGTGTCGTCATACGTTCGCGTACCACACGCTCCAACCGGGACAGGCCGATTCGATACTGATTCTGCAACAGCTCTCCGACCGCACGAATACGACGGTTACCCAGATGATCGATATCATCATCATGTCCGGCGCCGTATTCCAAATGCATATTATAATTAATAGAAGCAAAAATATCATCTTTGGTGATATGCTTCGGAATCAGATCCGGAACATTCTTACGAATAGCTTCCTTAATGTCCTCCAAATCGCTGTTTTCCTCTAAAATCTGTGCCAGAATCGGGTAATACACCAGCTCGGTAATCCCGACATCTTTAGGATCTACGTCAACATAATTCCTCAGATCTACCATCATATTGGATAGTATCTTGACATTTCTGTTCTCGCCCTGAATCCACACAAACGGAATGGCTGCATTCTGGATACGGTCCGCAAGATCGCGGTTTACCTCCGTTCCTTTCTCTGCAATAATCTCACCGGTTGTCGGATCAAAAACATCCTCTGCAAGCGTATGTCCGTTAATCCGATTCTTGAGCGCCAGCTTTTTATTGAATTTATAACGTCCCACCTTCGCCAAATCATAACGCCTGGGATCAAAAAACATAGCAGAAATCAAGCCCTCCGCACTCTCTACAGTCAGTGGCTCGCCTGGACGGATTTTCTTGTATAATTCTAAAAGGCCGTCTTCGTAATTGTCCGCAACGTCCTTTCCGAAACTGGCCATAATCTTCGGTTCTTCGCCAAATAAATCTATAATTTCCTGGTTGCTTCCGATACCCAGGGCACGGATCAACACAGTAATCGGTACTTTTCTGGTTCTGTCTACTCGTACATAAAAAACGTCATTGGAATCTGTTTCATACTCTAACCATGCACCCCTGTTAGGGATCACGGTGCAGGAATATAGTTTTTTACCAACCTTATCATGTGAAACCGCATAATAAATCCCCGGAGAACGCACCAACTGGCTGACAATAACACGCTCCGCGCCATTGATAACAAATGTTCCCGTCTCTGTCATAAGAGGAAGATCGCCCATGAAGATTTCATGCTCGTTGATTTCATCCATTTCCTTATTATATAGCCTTACTTTTACCTTCAAAGGAGCAGCATATGTGGCATCCCTTTCCTTACATTCCGGAATAGAATATTTCACGTCATTCCTGCATAACGTAAAATCAGTAAATTCCAGGCTCAAATGTCCGCTGTAATCGGCAATCGGAGAGATATCTGCAAATACTTCCTTTAACCCTTCGTCTAAAAACCACTGGTAAGAGTCTTTCTGAACTTCAATCAGATTCGGTATTCCCAGAACTTCTTTTTGCCGCGAATAACTCATACGTAAACCTTTTCCGGCCTGCACCGGACGTATTCTGTTTTTCTCCATTGACGTTTCACCTCTCATTTTCATTGTATACAAGATCATCACAATAGTGCAACTTATATTATATTACAAGCCGTATTGTACTGTCAAGAATAAAAATGAACGTGGTCACGCCCCTCTAATCGTAATGTCCCCTGCATGAGATAATCACCACTGTTTCTTTCTCCACCGCATAGACAATCCTGTGTTCGTCATTGATACGCTTCCGAACCGCTTTGTTGGCCTGTTGCCACTGGCAGTAATCTTCCATTTTCTTTTCCAGATATCGGATATTGCTTTCGCTGTAAAGGGGGGGGGGGTTGGGTCTGCGGTAATTTCAAAGAGGATTCTTCTTTCCTATGCCACTTTGGTACAGAAGATCGTGATTGCCGTGGTAAGATTTTCTAAACAGTTCTAATAAATCGATTCCATGCAAATCTCCTCCCTGGCGGATACATCTGGCTTGTCCGGGTTGTTACACGCCACAAAAATGAAACCTCCCGGCTAAATTTAAAACCGGGAGATTTCATTAGAATGAAGGAAAATATGAAAAACACTCTGTGATTTTGCCGCTTATTTTACGGTTACTTTCACTGTAATTTGTGCGTTTCCTGATGAAATTACAATCTTTGTTGAGCCGTTCTTAACGCCTGTAATCTTTCCCCTTTTGCCCACTTTTGCAATTTTCTTATTCTTTGACTTGTAAGTGAGCTTTCCGCCGTTCGATGCTATTGCTATAATTGCAGCTTTCTTGCCGGCTTTTACACTATACTTCTTTTTATCCGTAACAATCTTAACTTTCTGGTTCTGTACCGCTCCTAACTGCAGCTGCAGTTCAGCCACTTGAGCTTTTGTTGTCTGCAGTGCCGCTTCACTCTGGGCAATTGTATTCTGTAAAGCTGCTGCATCCTGCTCAGACTTATCCAGTTTTTTCTGCAGTACATCTGCTTTATCTGCTCCGTCTTTCCTGGCATCTTCAAGCTCCTGGCAAGCTTTGTCCACCTCATCCTGTACTGTATTTAACTAATTCTGCAGTCTGTTTATTTCTTCCTCTGCTTTTTTGATCTCTTCATCTGCTGCATCCGCCTTACCCATTTTAACTTTGAAGCCTGCAACGATCGCATCTATTACTGCTGTATTTAAAGCATACTCATTCTGATAGTAACTTAAATAAGTCAACGCCGTTTCCTGATCCAGTTTATCAATGGTAACCGTTGCAACTGTTCCGTCATACAGTTCTTCTGAATAAGAACCTGTATAATACAGCTCCGCTAAAATCAGCCTTGAAGTCTGGGCTTCTGTTCGGTTTCCGCCCTTCTGGCTCTCCGCCTTTGGCTTTAACAGATCAATTCCGCCGGTTACATCTTTTTCCAGGCCGCCCAACCCAAAAAGCTTATACTTTGCAATATACAAATCTGCTCCGCTTGTCTTGCTGAAACATTCATATGCCTTTTCATAGCTCTGTTCCACGCCGTATCCAAAATGATAGCACATGCCAATGTAACGCTGCGCTTTTCCATTCTTCAGTTCAAGCGCCTTTTCCAGGTAAGAAACACCTGTCTTTTGCTGCTCCTCATCATGCGCAAGGCCCAAACATTCGCCCATACCTGCGCCTGGGATCTCAAAGCCAATATATGCCAGTCCGATATCATAATAGCCTGTGCCATTCCCAAGGCTTCCCGCCTTTTCCCAGCAGTCAAATACATAATCTTTTAATGCTGTTCCGGTTTCTCCATTTGGCCCCTTTTCCAGATAAACGCTACATTCTCCAATCTGGACTAAGCAGTTTGCAATTGCCTCCCGGCTTTCTTCTGTTTCTTCCATTGCCGCGCCAAGTAAAAACTGCTCTCTGGCCGCTTCGTATCTTTCTTTCGTAGCCGTAACTGTAGAGGTGCCCTGTTCATTTTTAATCCGGTTTCCTTCATTATAATAATCCTGCGCTGTCTTTTTTACATCCTGTGTTTCATTTATCAGGCCTTTCATCAGAGCAACCAGGGTGTCGTTTAAATAACCTGCAGCAAATACTTTCTTAACCCCCTGCCCCTCTCCGATTTCCAGATCTTCATCTGTACACATATAAGTCCTGTATTCATCATTATAAGTGGCGGCATTGTTGACTACAAGCGTATTTTCCAAAGGAGACTCTTCTTTTAAAGTAAGGCCATACTGGCAAAACAGTTCCCCGCTGGAGCCCATCAATGCAATATCACCGAAACGGAGCATATGTAAAGAGGCGCGGAATTCGCTGCCTTCTTCATATCCCGGAATATTCTTTTGCCCAAATCCATACCCAATCTTAGCATCGCTTGTCATTTTTGTAATTTCACTGTTTGCTTTCAGCACGTCGGCATATTGAATGGAACCTAGAAGTTCCAGAATTTTTCCGCCTCCCTGGCCTAATATCTTTGTTTGCTTGGCTCCTGTCGCAGGATCCGGCACGAAATATTCATTGCCTACGATAGGATTTTGATCTCCGGCTGCGCCACTGATCCACAAAGCTACAGAATCCTCAAAATTATTTTCAATACAGGTCGATACGTAACCGGGTAAATCAGCGCTTACACCCACGCCATAATTCCCATTTTCATCCATAAAATCGTTGTTTGCATACATAACAACTCCATGTACGGCATAATTTACAATAAATGCGACTGGCTTGCCAGTTTCCGCACTGTCAAAACGTATCAGCGCCAGTTCCTTATCGGAGATGCCCTCTGGATTGTATCCCTGTGAGCGGTTTGTTGTTCCGTCTGTCTTTACATATGTACGGTTTCGGTTTACATTAATATAACTGTCTGTATAACCAATCCCTACCGATACAGATTCCAGATTTGCGATTGCTTCCCTTGCAGCTTCCAGCATCTGCGTATGCGCATATTGCATCCATGGGTCGTCCTTCTCCATTTTGATAGCATCCGGCACGGCATGCGAATGTGTCGCGCAGTAAAAAATCGCCTCCCGGCTTACACCTGTTTCCTTTGCCAAATCATCCACAAACTCTGTCGGCGCTGGCGTGTCTCCTAATTCCCATGTTACAATCAATGCTTTTTCATTCCCGTCGTTCAGTGCAACGACACGGACATGGATCGGATCTATGACCCCAACCAGATTCTGCCTGGCCAACCCCTGTGACATAGGGAACTGTGTAGGCGTAATGTCGCGTACTGCAGCGCCTGCCTGTAATTCAGACGTTTCTGCGTTAACCTCGTTTGCGTTTGCAGTGTATGGGCTTACCACAACTGATGTGAGCAGGAGCACTGCGCACATAAAACCTGCAATCATTTTTTTAATACTCATCTTTTTCCTCCTTTTCTGTGAACAAAATTTTTATATTTTTTTTATAACACCTTATAAAACACAATTCAATAAGCGCTAAAACCATTATTTTTTGATATGAAAAAAGGCGGATTCCTTTTTGGGGAATTTCCGCCGTTAAAACAATAAACCAAAAAAATCAGTCCATATTTAATTGCCGTGGAATATAAATCCGTACCTTCGTAGAGCTGCTTTTGCTTTCGATCACAACTCTGGCTTTCTGTCCATAAATACTGCGCAGGCGGTATGCCACACTCCGTAACCCTACGCCCTTTTGCTGCGGCATATAATCACTCTCCAGCATATTCTGCAGTTCTATTTGCTTTTCTGCGGAGATTCCCACACCGTTGTCGCTTACGCACAACTCGATCCGGTTTTCCGACGAAACCACATCTACCAGAATCTCTGCCCCCTGGTTCATTGTCTTTACACCATGGGAAATCGCGTTTTCAATCAAAGGCTGTAAAAGAATGGCAGGAACCTGGACTTTTACGCAGTTCGGATCGCAGGAAACAGAAAAATAAATCATATCCGCAAAGCGAAGTTTTAGGATTTCAATATAATGCTGCGTATAATTGACCTCTTCCCATAACGTAATATACCGTCCTACATTATTTAACGATTCCCTTAAAAACTTAGCAATCAGAACCGAACTCCGGTATGTCTGCGGCGCCTGCTCAATCGTGGCCGAAGAAGAGATCGTGCTCAGGCAATTATACAAAAAATGCGGTGTGATCAAGGACTGCATCAAAGAAAGCTCAGCGCCTGACAAAGCCGTTTCTTTTTTACGAAGTTCCTCAGAAAGCTTTACTTTATCCTCTAATTCCAGAATCTGGCTCCAAATGGTATCTGTCATTTCAGAATAAGCGTCATGTAAGATCAATAATTCATGATAACAGGAAGAAAAATCAGGCTGCATAGACTCTTTTTCTTTTTTGCGCCATGAAAACCTTTGAATCGTCTGCGTCAGTTTCATGATTGGCTTAAGTACCTGCCTGGATAAATGCCTGACAATCATAAGCGAATATAAAATCATAAGAACAAAAACAGCTAAAATAGCCCTTAGCAGAAAGCGCCAGATTTTTCTTCCCAATTCCACGTTACTGTTTACAATATTTTCTACTTTCTGTTTGAGCATATCGTGCTGTAACAGTGTAAGGTCTGCCTTATGATGGATATCCTGCACATTAATATTACGATTGCCATTTACATAATCTCTGGTGCTACTGATAAATTTTCCGGAAATACTGCATAAATCTAAAAATGCATAAGCATCCGAAGTAACCTGCCAAAGATCTTCTTTATGGCTGCGGGCTACAATATAATTTGTGAGTTCCTGGATCTCTTCTGACAATCTTTCCAAATCATCGGCCTTTTGCAGCACTGCTTTGCGGTTTTCTCCTGACTCGTGAATATAATAATCAACCGCCGCTTTCTGAAGTGACCGGGCTGTATCGCCATAGTCATTATAGACGGAAAACATCTGGTATACTATCTGTGTCTGAACGTGTCCTTCAAACGCGGCAGCCATACTTATCATGCCCATCAGAAATACGCCTCCTATAAACCCTGTCATCAGCAGCAGTATGCGTTTCTTAAGAGAGTATGTGCCGTTCATTTTTCACTGCCTCCATATATTCCGCAGCTGTTTTGTGCGTCCGGGTGCGAAAAACCTGCAGAAAGTACTTTCGGTTGGTATATCCGCAGCTTTTGGCAATCTTCTCCGGATCTGTTTCACCTGATTCTATTAGCGCAATCGCTTTGTTGATCCGCATGGTATTGAGTATATCAGTAAACGAATTTCCAAACGCTTTATTAAACAGCGTGCTAAAATAGGATGTGCTCATGCCCATTTCTTCCGCCACATCTGACTGCGTAATATCCTGTGTAAAATCACGCTGCAGAATGGACATAATCCGTTCGGGAATGCCAAGCTCTTTCTTTTCAAATTCAACTATATGCCCGGTATAATAACAGGATAAAAACTGACTGACTGCTTCATAAGGTTTTTCCTGTTCAAAACAGTGAAATAGCGCAATCAGATCTGCAGATTTATCTATCTTTTGAAATACGTCGCACAAAAGATCTGCCCCTTCCCAGTAAGCAGCCTCATTTTTAATACGCCTCTTCATGGAACTGACAAAACGGTTCGCATCCCTTTGATACAATTTGTTGAGCCACTTTTGTTTCAGGCGTGCTTTTTCAGAAGATTTACAAAGCTGTCCGGACGGCATGGACGGCAGTAATATGTTTTTTTCCATCTCTTTCTCCATACCCCTCACACATTTTTTATACATTTCCCCCAAATCTTTAAACTTCCCAACGGGTTCGCAACAGTATAAGCTAATCTGCCCATATGCCGAAAGCTCTGAAAACAAACGGCGCATATAAGCGCGAATACGGGCAGCTGCGTGTTCTCTGGAAGAAATCCCCTTCGGATGAACCACCGCCACGCTGCTTTCTTCTATACAAGCTGTAAGCAATGCAAAATCCGACACCAATCGTTTTGTAATTTCATGTTCAAACCGTTCCCATTCCAAATTACATACGACAAGGCTTGCATAAAGCTCCTCGTTTGGCCCAATATCCATAACCCCTGCAATATCCTCGTCGCTCCAGGACAATTCACCAGAAAGCAGCCCTTCTAACACATGCTGCTGCGAATAAGAATAAAGCCGGTCAAAAATTTTTTCTCTTTTGCACTCCGCAGCCAATAGTGCCTGGCACTTCTCAATCGCTTTTTTCAATTCTGTATAATCTACAGGTTTTAAAAGATAATCTGTTACCCCTAAAGATATGGCGGTACGTGCATATTTAAAACGGTCATAAGTAGTCGTGATTAAAATCTTACATGCCGCGCCGGAGTGCCTGATTTTGCCAATTAAATCCAGACCGGAAAAAACCGGAATATTGATATCTACAATCAAAATATCCGGATTCTCCGTTTCAAAAATATCCAGCGCTTCCTGGCCATTGGCGGCTTCATAGATCCTGGATATTCCATAATCCGACCGTTCCAGTTCCATTTTAAGAGCCTGACGTTCTAAAGGCTCGTCTTCTACTAACAGAAGGCTGTTCATTGGTTACTCCTCCTTTGAATATACCAGTACATCAACATTCCAGTTTTGGTTTTTAAACAAATCACTGTCCAAAAGAGCTTCGGATGCTTCAATCACCTTGCTGCCGATGTCCTGGTTATCCTGTACAAAAAACACATCTACCATTCCATTTTCCACATATTCTGCAGCCTCAGGCAATTCTCCAAACCCAACTAGCCGTATCTTGTTTCCCAGGTTTTCTGAATGGACAATTTTTGCCACATCTTTTGTTGCATTTGCAGTAAAAAGGATCAGTACGGCAGAATTCTCTATATTTCCCAAAGACTCTTTCACTATGTGAACCCGTTCAAGCGAATCCTTTGTCATGGAGATACAATCCACCATATCGAAAAGCCCAAGCTCTTCTATCCTGTCCTTAAACCCATTTGCCCGCTGGCCCAGTACAAGATTCTGGACATCGGGGGAATCCATCAGAATAGCCTGTCCTTCTTCATAATTCTGATAAATATTTTCCGCCATCTTCTGTCCGATTGCATAATTATCCAAACCAATAAAAACGTCATATTCTTCCGTTTCCGGAGGCGTATCGGCTACAATAATTTTAATCCCTTTTTCCCGCATTTTCTTAAGTAATGGTTCACATTCCTTCCACATATCTGTCTCATATATGCAGATTGCCACCACATCCACATCTGTATAATAAGCGCTTTCAATCAAAAGGGGAAACAGACTTTCATCTTTCGGTGAATACTCCGTAAGAATTATTTCCCTTTCCTTCGCTTTTTCGCGAAGCCCCTTCCGCACTTCTTCCCAAAAAGGAATTTCCTCCGACCCAAATATAGCGGTTACGCGTATCGGACTTTTGCGCACTTTCTGTGGATATAAATATACAACCGCCGCAGACAAAAAAAATAAAAGGATTCCAGCCCAAAAGCTCCTCTTTCCTATTCCCGTTTTTTTAATCTTTGCCCACATTCTTCTCACAGTACCACCTGTTTCTTTTTAGAGATATTGTTCTTTTTTTATCTTATCATTTCGCTTTTAGAAACTCAAGAAACAATTGCCTGCCTGATAATGGAAATTTGCATTCAGGTTAGGGATGGATGATGCAGACACACAAAAATCAAAGTAATGAACATGACTGCATGGTGGGTTTCCGATACAGCAGCCAGGGAGGGGATTTGACAAGTGGCAGTTGCCTCTGCCAAATCCCCTCTCTGACGGATACATCATATACCCGCCCCATGTACTCCCCCTCAATTATCTGATCTGCTACCCCTTCAAAACGCCGTCCACAATATTTACAACTCTCTGCGCATGCCCCGCCACATCCAAATCGTGCGTGATCATCACAATTGTATTGCCTAAATCATTCAGCTTCCGAAACAGCTTTAGCACCTCAATTCCACTGTTTTTATCCAGCGCCCCCGTTGGTTCATCTGCCAAAAGCAGGGCCGGCCGGCCCACTAAAGCCCTTGCAATCGCCACTCTCTGCTGCTGCCCGCCCGACAGCTCGTTTGGCTTGTGTCCGATTCTTTCAGAAAGCCCAAGCATCTCTATAATTTCCATACCCTCCCGTTTTGCTTCCTTCAACGTCATCCCCCGCATCAAAAGCGGCATAACTATATTTTGCAGAATATTATACGTTGAGATCAAATGATATTTCTGAAAAATAAAGCCGACTTTCTGATTGCGGATAATGCCCAGCTCACGCTCCTTTGCTTTATGAATAATTTCCCCATCCAGATAATATTCTCCGCTATCCGACCGGTCCATACAGCCAATGACATTCATTAAGGTACTTTTTCCAGAACCGGAAGGCCCCAGTATAGCCAGATACTCCCCTTTTTGCACAGTCAGTGATATATCCTTTAACACGTGAAGGGGATTCCCTCCCATATAATAATATTTATTTATCTGCCGAAGCTCTATAATTCCCATGATTCCCTCCTGTCATTCCGCGCACAGCGCCTCTGCCGGCACTAGCTTTGACGCCTTATATGCGGGGTAAAACCCAAACAGCGTACCAGTAATCACTGCAAATATAAGCGCCGCCCCAAACGCAGGCAAAGACAGCTCTACTCTAACACTAAACGCCCGCACCACCGGCGTTACAGCAAGGCTTGCCAGACTGCCGAGTATACCGCCAATTAAGCTGATTGCCGCAGCTTCTAAAAGAAACTCTGTTAAAATGTTTGCCCTTGAACAGCCGATAGCTTTTAAGATACCAATTTCATTTGTCCGCTCTTTTACCGATACAAACAGTACGTTCATAATGCCAATCCCACCCACAAAAAATACGAGCAGGGCCATTGCTGTAAGCAGCATAGTAAGAATTTGGTTTGAGGCTTCCGCCGCTTCCATTTTGCTGCCCGCGTCGGAATATGCAAATGATGAATTTGGATAACGTTCTTCTAACAGGTTCTGTGCTTCGGCAATCACGTTATCCGTCTGTTCTACGTCCTGCGCAAGAATTGTTACAGTTGGCTGTACCTCTTCTCCTACCAGATATTTGACGCCTGTTGCATATGGTATAAAGATGGCATCGTCCGGACTGATGCCAGACGCCACCGAACCCATAGATTCCAGGACGCCGTCCACCACATAGATTCTCTGGTCAATATACAAAATGCTTCCAAATGCGTCTATCGCGCTTCCAAAAATCTCTTCTGCCACGTTCGCACCCAATACGCAGGATTTTTCCTTATTTTCATCGCTTTCTGTCGTTATAAATTCACCTGCCGATAATGTCAGGTTACTTATAGATGCGTAATTCTCCTGCACGCCGGCGATCGTATATACCGTTGATTCCTCTAAATCGCCACCGTCTACACTTGTTCGTGTGGTATAGGAAATTGTGCCGTCTGTGATTCCTTCTATGCTTTCAAGGAGATATTCTGTATCATCAGATGTCAGCGTGACCCATTCCACCGTCAAATTATTCATATTAAATTGCCCAAATCCTCTGCTACCACGTCCTCCTGCATCAAAAGGAGCATCTGACGGCATTCCTTCGCCTGACGGCATCTCCCCGCCTGATGGCATTTCCCCATCCGGCGGCATTCCTTCGCCCGATGGTATCTCCCCGCCTGATGGCATTTCTCCACCCGGCGGCATTCCTTCGCCTGATGGCATTCCTCCTCCTGACGGCATTTCCCCGCCCGACGGCATTCCTCCTCCTGACGGCATTCCTCCTGATGGCATTTCCCCGCCCGACGGCATTCTTCCACCCGACGGCATTTTTCCGCCGTTCGTTTTCCTTTGTTGCCTGGCCTCGCAGGAAATATCAATTGCGCCTGCATTTAAGTTGCGGAACTGATCCTCCACATCCATCTTACCGCCCTTTCCAATAGCCATTACCATAACAATCGTAGCTGCTCCTACAATAATTCCAATAGAAGTCAAAACTGTTTTGGATTTATTCTGGGTAATATTTTGCCAGACAAGACGTAATAATTCCCTTATTCTCATTTCTCTGCCACCTGACTTTCGATCAATACCGTATCTCCTTCCTGGATGTCCCCGGCAATCTCTATATTTATCCCATCTGTAATTCCTACTGTTACCGGTATAGCTTCCATCGTCCCGTCTTCCCGCTTGATATTCAGACTGGTATCCCTGCCTTCCCGCACAATTGCTTTTCTGGAAACATATAACACATCATCGGCCTGCGCCGAAACAAACGTGACGTTGCCGGTCATATCCTGATATACATCCCCGGCGTCCCCGGTAAATACCACAGTAACCTCATAGGAAACCGTAGACGTCCCGCTGGACGCAGAAGTATCTACTGCTTTTACTTTTCCTTCGTAGGTTTTATCCTCATACGCCGTCAACGCAATTTCCACATCGTTTCCCACCTGTACCGATGCAATATCTTCCTGAGATACAGACACTGCCATAGTTACATTTTCTGCATCCGTAAATTCTGCCACATTGACAGAAGCAGAAAGCGTATCGCCTTTGGTATAGCCAAGCGAAAACACGGTACCCGCATACTGGGCATAAATCGTTCCGTCTCCAATCAATGCCTGAAAATAGGAAAGCATATCCTGCGCTTCTTCTAATTCCTCCTGTGCTTCTTCCACATTCACATCTATATCTGACGTATTCATCTGATATACATTTCCTGCATTGCTGTAAGCGAGCATAGCTTCTTCGTATTTCTGTTTTGCTTCCACGGTCTGAATTGCCTGTGAATTCTGTGCTGACTGCAGCTTTGCTGCCAGCGCATTATAATTTGCCTGCTCCATAGCCAGTTCGGCGCTGCAGCTCTCTCCATTTGAAATCTTTTTCTGAAAATCCGAAATTTTTTCTGCGGATTCCTCTGCTTTTGCGCGTGCCAGGTCCACAGAAGCCTGCAGCTCTGCAATGGTCGCGTCATATTCCGATTGTGCCGTACTACCCTGCGCCACGTCCGTATTGTAGGTATGCTGAGCATTCATTTTAGACGTTTTTGCTTCTAATTCCGCTTTTTTAAGCGCGAGCTGCGCCGTATTGCAGGCATCCTCCAAATCCTTTTTGTACTCTGCTACGCTTTCGGCCGTCAGTTTTAAAATAGCATCTCCCACCCTGGCGCTTTCACCTACGGACAGAAAAACTTCTTCCACTTCAAGCCCGGTAGACGAATCGCTGCTGCCTGCTGTACCGCTGCCAAACATATTCTGACCCTGCGCAGCCTGCGTATCTGCAGTATTCTGCGCGCTGGCAGCCTGTGTATCAGATATCTGGGCGCCTGATGATTCCAGCTCCTGTAAATCATCCAAATCCTGCGCATTTGTTCCTATAGTAACCGAACCGCTTTCAGTGACCCCAACCGTAATCGTACCTTTTTTTATCTGTGTTTCTTTATAAAGAACAGATTCTTCCCGGCTCTGCGCCGAAACAAAGCTGCATACGCCTAAAACACCTGCTGCCGCTGTAATTGTTCCGCCAAACACCCATTTTTTCCAACTACCTTTCCATCTTTCCATTCTCATTTCCTCCCGTTTTTATCCTGTCTTCTTCCAGACTCTCGCTCTGTGGGCGTGCATCCGTGTTTCCTTTGTCCGGATTTTCTTCCCCTGTACCAGACTGCCCTATCTCCGGATTTTCTTCCCCCATACCAGATTGCCCTATTTCCGGTGGTTCTTCTCCTGTATCCGGTTTCACCGTTTCCGAATTCTCTTCTCCCATTTCCGATTCCCCCATCTCCGGCGGTTCTCCTCTGTCATTGCCATGCCTCCGTTTTCCCGGATCCTCCTGTATATTGCGTCTCATATTGTCTGTACCCGCTTCCCCTTCTATTACACAAACGGTATCTGCATCCAATCCGCCAGTAACCACCGTATAGCGATCGGTCGATTCGCCAATTGTCACCTGTCTTTCCTCAATCTCCTCGTTCTCGCCGTATACCTTCACCATCGCCGACGTACCGTCGATATCATAAAGAGCCTCGGTCAAAATATAGTCTGTGTCCGGGATCTCTCCATACGAAAACGTCACATAAACCGATGTACCAGGCGACATAGTACCGTTTTCATTCTCTATTTCTATTTCCACTGTATAGGTCACATTTGAAATACTCCCTCCGGCGGTAGCCTCCGATGCAATTGAGCTTATCATACCATGGATACTTTCCATCCACATGCCCGGCAGGCTGACCTCAGCCGTATCTCCTACAGCTATTTTGGCGATGTCCGCCTGAGACACCTCTACAGCTACCGTTAAAATATCCGGGTCCGAATATCCGGCCAGCATCATACCGCTTTGCAGTAAATCCCCTGCCTCATACGACACCTGGGACAATGTTCCGTCATACTCCGCTGTCACCACTCCGTCCTCCAATGCCAGAAGAGCAGCCTCCTCCTCCTTCAGCCTGTCCAGTTCTTCCTGTGCCGTATCGTATTCTGCTTTTAAAGATACTTCTGTATTTTCGTAGTCTGCCTCAGCGTATTCTCCCTGCAGTATCGCCGCTTCATAGGTATTCTGATTCTGTACTTTTTCCAGACTGGCCGCATTCACAGCATTGGTACAGGCACGCTGCAGCGACGCAAGGGAATTTTCCAGCTCTTCTTTCCGGGCTGTGGCCTCGCTGACTGCTTTCTCATATGTGGTATTCGCCGTATGGTACTCCTCCTCGGCTTTTTTTACTGTATCCTGTGCCGCCTGTAAAGCTGTCTCCGCTATCGCAAGCGTTTCCTTTTTCTGCGCAAATGCCTGATTTGCTTCTCCCAGCTCGAATGCCAATTCCGCAGAAATCATACCGTCTGCCGACTCCTCCGCGCTCTGCTGCAGCTTAGCAATCTGATTTTCCAATGTAAGCGCAGCTTCATCATATGCGCTCTTTATCTTCTGATATTCTTTTTTGGCCTGATTTTCTGCCTTTTCGGCTTCCTCTGATTTCTTTTTCTTTTCGCTGACACCGGCATCCGTTTGATATACGCCCTGATCCAAATTAGCCTGGTATACAGCAATCTGCGCCTGCGCTTCATCTACCGCTGCCTGAGCTTCCGCTACCTTTTCATCCGCTTTGTTGTTCGCCGCGTCGTACGCCTCCTTTGCAGAGCCGGCTTTGGCTTTTGCCGTCGTTTTTGTATATTCTGCCTCCGCTACTCCGGCTTCATAAGAGGTTTTTGCGCGATCCGCAGCCTTGGCCGCTTTTGCAATTTCTTCCTCATAATAAGCGGCTGCCTTCTGAATGCTGTCTGAACTGAGCCGATAAAGGGCATCCCCCTTTTTCACTGTATCTCCGCTGGCCACGCAGCTTTCTTCTACAATAAAATCCACTGCCGTTACGTCAAATTCAGCGTCTTGCTGTACGCTGCCCTCTGCCGTCGCTCCTTCTCCCATAAAGGTCAGCTGCAAATCACCGTGCTCCAGCTGCAGCTCCTGATACCCATTCTGTGCCGCATTCGCATCCGCGCCCGCGAAACGGAAACCGATAGCGCACACTATAAGTGCACCGCCGACGCCCGCCGCTATGGCAGCATATCGCTTTTTAGCTCCTTTCATATCCTCACCCTTTCCTCTGTCAGATTTTTCTTTGCTACACCAAAGCTTAAATTCCCAATGTGATGGCTGCGTGATGAACTTATGAACAATAAAAGAAAATGTAACAGTTCAGACAAGCTGCCCTGTTACATACTTCGCAATACATAAAAATCGCCTGTATAAAATGTCATCAGAGCTCCGTCTCCTGCATAGTTTCAGGCGGCATACCGTCTCCGGCACTCCTATTGCTGATTATGATCTGTTCGGCCTGGTTCTGTGCATCAAGTACAATTACCAGTGTGCTTCCGACTGAAATATCTTCTATCGTTCCCTGTTGATTGCCCTGAGGGGAGCCCAGCAGGATTTCCGTTGAATCCATCACCTGAAATGTCACGGTTTCACCGGAACTTTCAAAATCTCCGCCAAAATCCCTGCCCTCTGGCCTCTCTCCATCATCAAACTGACGTTCTCCCCCGCCGCGTTCCATACTGTTTTCATTATTGTCGCCTTTGCCTTCGCCGGGAGCGTAGTTTTCTCCGGGGACACTGTCCCAGTCAGGCGCACCATTTTCACCAGGAGGATCTTTTCTTTTATCCTCCGCGCCGTCAGGAGGAGCAGATCTTTGAAACATCCCTTCTTCCGCAGTAATCGTATTTTCTGCAATCTCTGTGACCCGGACAATCTGCGCACCTTCCCCAGGCCTCTCCGCCGGAGCCGGCTTTTCTTCGCCACTCTGCGACACCCCTCCTTCCTGAGCCTTTGCTGCTTTCTGTGACGATTCGTCTGCCTTTTGTCCACACCCCGCTGTCAGTGAAGCTGATACCATTATCATACACATCCATGCGACAATACTTCCTTTTCTCATAACATATCTCCTTTCTTCTGCCGTTTCCATCCCGGAAATCAACAATTTCTAAAATGATATTCGTAATTATCGGTAAATATAAAGAAGCAAACTGACTGTATTGTGTTGGTCCTGTGAAAATTTTGTGAAATTATTATTCTACTCTGTCAGAATTATTAAAGTTACGGTTTCGCACTGAATGTGCAGAATCACCTCGCGGAACAGTGGCGTGTGAACCAATGTCAGTTAGTTAAGCATTAGGTTGGATTCAGCTATAAGGGTCTAACCTAAATTTTTATAAAAATTACCAAAAGTGGTTGACAAAAATACGAAAATGTGCGGCCGCGCTCACTATGGATGA
>JAAWDZ010000010.1 GCA_022794015.1 Eubacterium sp.
AATCCATTTTTCTTTAAAGAATACATCAGGCCGTCCACCAGGCTGAAATCATCTTCAAGAAGCAGCAGCTTATACAAATGAAATACCTCCTTATATTCTGAGAACCTATCCACAAGAAATATGTTCACACAACCCCTTCATAAAGTCCGGGGTAATCCACGGCAAAGAAATTTTCTTATTCATTATACACGATTTTCAGAGGAGATTTCCTTACAAAAATGTAAGAATTATTTTTTGCCGAATTACTTCCATAAATAGACTCAAAAATCGTGAAAACCTCTGCTAAGCACGATTTACGTAACAGTTTAGCCCCAATGTCATTAAGTTAGCACCTCACGGCGTCCGCCATCGTTAGCTAAATGACATTGGTTCAGCCCAGGACTTTGCAGCAAGTGCAAAGTCCTGGGCCAAACTGTTACAAAAAAGCTGCTGCAGAGTGAACTGTAATAAATTGTCCTCTCTACAGTAGCTTCTCAGAAACGCCTTATTGGCTTTCTTCCGCCAAACGCACAATTTTCTCCAAATCTGCAATCAGTTCTCTGGAATAATTCTCTGCTTCCCGATAGACCTTCTCTGCCTCAGCAAACCGACCGCTATTGATCGCATTCAGTGCGGTTGCTCCATATGTATGAAATTTCCGATGCTTGGGACCAAGTCCTTCCCATATCGGCAGCACGCCTGGTATATCCGGCGTCATGGCATAATAAAAATGTCCAAACCCGCATTTTGAGGCATCCAACTGCAGGGGCATCGCTTTTTTCTGAACGATCATTTTACGCAGGTTACCGAGCCATGCGTGATGGGAAGAAATTGCGTTGCTCACATACTGGGCAAATTCTTTGTTTTCCAAATGATAAAAAGCGTCTTTTGCCATGCCTCCCATCTTCTTTACGGTTTCATCCAGCGTTTTTTCTATATCAACAACCGGTTGTGAAGCTTCTTTCAGCTCATCGCCTACGATCTTCATAAACTCGGTGCTGTCCTGGAGCTGATTCTCCATTTCTGTCATGGAACTGCTGATTTCTTCACTGACGGCGGCAATTGAGCTGATAGAATCATTCACTTTGGAAACATAATCCTGGCTTTCATTATTTAATTCCCAAACGTTTTTGATCTTATCTGCCATGGATACCAGGGATGTTACTGTACCGGTGGAGCTCTCGACACTTTTCTGGGAAGCATTTTTCATATTCTCTACAAAAGCGCGCATATTCCCTGTCAATTTCTGCGTTTCTTCTGCAAGATCCCGGATTTCACTCGCTACTACGGCAAAGCCTTTGCCTACCTCGCCTGCCCTTGCAGCTTCTACGGAAGCGTTAAGTGCAAGCAGATTCGTCTGCATAGATATGGAGTCTATTCCTGAAATAACGGCATTCATTTGACCAATAATACGCGTCAGCTCATCCATATCCTGCTGCATTTCCCTTGAGACGGAAATAGTCTTATCTGAAAGGTCTTTAATATCGGTCAGTTCCTTCTGTCCTTCTTCAATCCGTTGATAAACCTCGTCTGTTTCTTCTGACACCTTCAAAATCGTATTGGTCAGTTCTTCATGTCGGTTGTTTGTTTCCCCTACGGAGGTTCCAAAGATGGTTTCTGCAGCTTTTGACACTTTACGGGATATATCATTGATCCGTTCCGTCTGATGCTGCATAATCAGATCAAGCGAGCTGATCTGCATGACTGCTTTGATATTTTTCTCAAAAACCTCTGCAAATTGCCTTCTTCCCTCCGTAAGTCTTCTGTACATCGCTCTTAACTCAGGTTCTCTGGAATAATCAGTTTCTTTCAATGAAGAAACAGCCTGCATGAGTTCTGTTTTTCTCTTCTTGATTGTCATCGCATATCCTCTTTCTTTCTTTGGAATTGTTAATTACTATGATACGGGATTTTTAACTTTTTGCAAGCCTTTTTTGTTTATTTCTTTTATACAATTATATCAATTGCATCTTTTATGCTGCGCACTCCTGTCAGGCGTATTCCGTTTATCTCATGTAAAGCAGCCCTGCTTGCTTCCGGCAGTACACAGGAGGTAAAGCCCAGTTTTTTTGCCTCTAAGACTCTTTGTTCCGCCATATGGACGGCACGCACTTCACCGCTTAACCCGACCTCTCCGAAACAGATTGTATGTTCATCAATCGCCCTGTTTTTATAGCTTGACACCAATGCCAGCACAATTCCCAGATCGATGGCCGGTTCGTTCATCTTGATTCCGCCGGCAATATTTACATAAGCGTCGCAGTTACCCATTTTGAGCCCTGCTCTTTTTTCAAGTACGGCCATTAACAGATTTACTCTGTTGAAATCGGTTCCCGCAGCGGTTCTTCTCGGCATCCCAAAATTGCTGTGACAGACCAGTGCCTGTACTTCTATAAGAATCGGTCTGCTTCCCTCTATAGAACAGGCAACAACGGAGCCGCTTGCTCCCTCAGGTCTGCCTCCCAACATAAACTCGGACGGATTATCCACTTCTCTAAGCCCTCCGGAATACATTTCAAAGACGCCTATTTCGTTCGTTGAACCAAATCTGTTTTTCACGCCGCGCAGTATTCGATATGCCGCATGCCTGTCTCCTTCAAAATACAAAACCGTATCTACCATATGCTCTAATACACGCGGACCTGCCACAACGCCTTCTTTGGTCACATGTCCAATTACAAAAATTGCAATCCCAAGCCCTTTTGCCATCATCATCAAACTTCCTGTTGATTCTCTGACCTGGGAAACGCTGCCTGGCGCCGATGCAATATTCTCGTTATACATGGTCTGTATAGAGTCAACAACAACAATCTCAGGTAAATCTTTTCTGACAATTTGATCTATAATATCTAAATTGGTTTCACAGAGCAAAGAGAGGGAGTCTCCAAACTTCCCGATACGTTCTGCCCGTATTTTAATCTGCTGCAATGACTCTTCGCCGGATATATAGAGAATTTTGCGATTGTCTTCCGCCAGATTCCTGCATACCTGAAGCAGCAGCGTCGATTTGCCAATCCCCGGATCACCGCCTACAAGTATCATGGAACCTGGTACGACACCACCGCCCAGTACACGGTCCAGCTCTGCTATCTTAGTTGTAATCCGCTCTTCTACAGCTGCCTCAATCTCTTTAATCTTTGTTACCTTTACTCTGTGCGCCTGCCCCGGAACAGAATTTGCAGCACGCTTTATGGGCAGGGCTTCTTCCACAAAGGTATTCCATTCTTTACAGGCCGGGCACTGGCCCATCCATTTTGCCGACTCTGCTCCGCAGGACTGACAATAATATACAATTTTTGATTTTGCCATATATGCTCCTGAATTTTAAAGGAAGAATGTGCAAAGCACACTCTTCCCAATGCATTTTCTTCCCATTATTTCCTGGAAATTCCTACGGAAACGCTGTCAGTCCCGTCCATCTCAACACTTAAACTGAGCTTGCCGCCGAGATTGGCCTTCATCACACCTGCCTGTGTTCCGTTAATTGTAATATTATATTCCGTACCTGCTTCCAGTTCCAGCGTAATCTGCGCATCTTCGGGTCCTTCCACCTGAAATGACACTCCTTCGTCAGCTGCCTGAAATCCGGTTACAGCAGTACCTGGTACAGATTCGTATACAAACATACCGTTTCGCTCTAATTTGGTAATTTGCTGACAGGTCTTTACTTTGTACAAATCCCCGGCATGTTCAAAATTGTCGCGTTTTGCTTTTGCGGGCAGGCTATAATCCCCAAAGCTGATAGTTCCATCTGATTCACTGCGAATCAATTCACTTATTACAGACATGTGTTTATCCTCCTGTTACACTACATTGTATGTAACAGCTCAGGCCGAAGCGTGTTTGAAAACTGCTCTTCGCCAGACGTATGACCAACTGAGTGGGAGATTTGTACCAAAAGAAGGAGGCGTAGCGGGCTACGTTGACTGATTTTGGTGCAGATATGCCGTGCAGTGGGGCGTGCAGATGGCGGGAATGAATTTTCAAACACGCTCTAGTACGTCTTATTCATATTTCGCCGAATAACTTTCCTGAACTGTTATCATTGTATTCGTTGTTCTACAGATCTATTATATAATATATGGACATGCTTTTCCAGCTTTTTTGCCGTTTAAATTGTTAACTTTTTATTGCACAGATTACAATACTTTTCAACCCCCTGCCGCGTACTTTACGGTATGGCAGCCGTCTGAACTGTTATCGGTACGTTGTCTGCAAAACCAATATGATTCTTTACGTTTTTACAACTTTATTTTATAGACATTTTGCTGATTTTTTTATATAATAATAAATAATGGAGGTGTTGTATGCAGCTGAAAACGTCCAATATTGAATTTAAAAAGTATGGTTCTGTCTATGAGCAGCCAGTTAATCTGAAAAAAACAGATCTGATCAGCCAAAACTGGCATATACCGGCCAGACAGGTTGTGAATCAGTTTTATTATTTTAACTGTGAGGTCTGCCTTGAAATCCAAACCGGCATGGCGTCACTCATTGTAAGTACAATCCCTGAAGCCAGCCAGATGGAGACATTTGCTGTTCACAGTCTGGTGCGTATACATCCGAATACATACTTTTCACTGGTGGCAGTCACACCGAATGCCACCTGCAAAGTAATTGCCACATCGTCCTATTCCTTTACAGTCCAGCGCATTTCTCCATCCTATACATTTGCAAGAATCCTCCCCTGTATTCAGATCAATGAGATTCTGGGCTACTACTATTCTATTCGCGACTCTGAATTTTGTTTCAGGGAAGAAACACATTCTTATTTTGAGCTTAACTTTATAGACTGGGGAAATCTGATAACGGAAGTGGACGGCATAACCTATGAATTGAAGGAGAAAGAGTTTATCCTGTATGGACCGCACCAGTTTCACACGCAACGGATACCAAAAGGCAGTTCCTGTTCTTATGTGACCATTATTTTTGATATGGCGCCTGTTCCGCCCGATGCGTCAGAAACGTACTACAAACCATTAATCAACCAGGTGTTCCATTACGACCAGAAAATTTATACCCTGATTAAGACATTTATTCTGGAAAGCTCCTCTCACGTTCCCTATGCGGATAATCTGATGCTCTGCCTTCTTCAGGAAACGATACTGCGCCTGTTCCAGCACCAGTTTATCGAACAAAAGGACGATCATCTTACCACCGAAGCAAAGCAATGCTACCAGAATGAAATCCTGAACAAAATTCTATCCTATATCCATAATACGATACAGGAACCGATTACGATTGCAGAAATCTGCCAGAAATTCTCTTTGTCGCGTTCCTCTCTGCAGGCTCTCTTCAAAAAGAATTTAAACCAGCCTCCCAAGAAGTACATCAATGATCTGAAGCTGGAGAAAAGCCTTCAGCTGCTTTGTGAAAACAAGTATACTATCAGCGAAATTGCATCAAAGCTTGGCTTTAGTTCGATCCATTATTTTTCCAGGGCATTTACCCAAAAATACCACATGGCGCCCAGCGAATATTCCAAGACACTTTATATAGCAAAATAAAAACCGCGAAAACGAGGAGTATTTATATGTTGATCCAGAGCAATAAAGTATGGCTTGCAGATCAGTTTGTACCTGCTGCTATCGAAATGGAAGGTGGAAAAATCAAGGATATTTTGCCGTTAGGAGTAAAAGAAACAGATGTGGATTACGGCGATCTGAGAATTGTCCCTGGTTTTCTGGACATTCACTGCCATGGCGCTTATAATTTCGACACAAATGACGCCAGCGAAGAAGGGCTGCGATACTGGGCCAGGCAGATTACAGATGAAGGTGTCACTGCATTTCTTGCAACGACTGTTACGCAGAGCGAAGAAGTCCTGACGAAGGCTGTTGCCAATGTGGCAAAGGTAATAGAAGCTGGCTACGAAGGTGCAGAAATTTTAGGGATCCATTTTGAGGGGCCATATTTAGATATGGCTTTCAAAGGCGCACAGCCCGGACAGCACATTGTAAAACCTGCGATTGAACAATTCAACAGATATCAGGCAGCTGCAGGAGGCCATATCCGCTACGTTACCATGGCCACCGAAACAGATGAAAATTTTGCATTAACCCGTTACTTAAACGAGCACGATGTCGTTGTCAGTATCGGACACTCTGCAGCAACCTACGGACAGGCTGTCATGGCTTATGCACATGGTGCGCGTTCCATATCCCATGTTTACAACGGTATGACCCCGTTTCACCACAGGGCAAACGGGCTGGTGGGAGCAGCTTTCCGTCTGCGCACCATGTACGGTGAAATTATCTGTGATGGCCTCCACTCTACTCCCGCTGCCTTAAACAATTATTTTATGTCCAAAGGTCCCGATTATGCTATTATGGTGTCCGATGCGCTGATGGCAAAGGGCGCTCCCACAGGCAGCAGATTCATCTTTGGCGGCAATGAAATTGAAATCTATCCGGACGGCAGCGCACACTTAACTTCTGACGGCACTCTGGCAGGCTCTACCTTAAGACTGAATGAAGGTCTGCGAATTCTGGTTGAGGATGCGCTCATTCCATTCAACTATGCGCTGAATGCCTGCACCATCAATCCTGCACGCTGCCTGGGCATTGAGACACGCAAGGGAAGCATCCGTACAGGTATGGACGCGGATTTAGTCGTATTAGAACAGGATTATAAAGTACGCCAGACTTACTGTATGGGCAAAACCATGCTGTAAAACGATCTGGCACTACAGCACGACTTTTATTTCTTAACAGTAAACTGTACTTTTTCTCCGCGTACTGTTACGTCTACAACATCCCCTTTTTTAATCCTCCGGCTTAAAATCTCCTCCGCCAGAGCATCCTCTATCGTATTCTGGATCTTGCGGCGCAACGGCCTTGCGCCATATTTGGAGTCATAAGCGCTTTCCACAATGTAGCTTTTGGCAGATTCCTTGATGGAAAGGGAAATATTCATTTGTTCCCTGCAGCGCGTAACAAGCGCTTTGGATAAAAGCGTTACAATTTTTTTCATATCGTCCCTGTTCAGGACACGGAACACGATCGTTTCATCAATCCGGTTTAAAAATTCCGGTTTAAATGTACGCTTAACCTCTTCCATCACACCGTCTTTCATTCTCTCATAATTCAGTTTTTCATCCTCTGTCATACCAAATCCCAGTTTTTTAGGAGATACAATTGCCTGTGCTCCGGCGTTCGAAGTCATGATAATAATCGTGTTTTTAAAATCTACTTTGCGCCCCTGGGCATCGGTAATATGTCCATCGTCTAAAACCTGAAGCAGAATATTAAATACATCCGGATGTGCCTTTTCAATCTCATCAAACAAAATGACAGAATAAGGATTTCTGCGCACTTTTTCACTCAGCTGCCCGCCCTCTTCATAACCTACGTAGCCCGGAGGAGATCCAATCATTTTAGACACGCTGTGCCGCTCCATATATTCCGACATATCTACCCGGATCATTGCCTGCTCATTTCCAAACATCGCCTCTGCAAGCGCTTTGGTAATTTCTGTTTTGCCGACACCAGTCGGACCCAGAAACAAAAAAGAACCAATGGGACGATTGGGATCTTTTAATCCAACCCGGCCTCTCCTGACCGCCTTTGCTACGGCAGCTACAGCCTCTTCCTGACCTATGACACGTTTGTGCAGCGTCTTTTCCAGACGGCGCAGCCTGGATGCTTCCCCTTCTTCTAACTTTTTAATCGGAATTTTTGTCCAGCCGGATACAATATCCGCCATATCTTCTGCCCCTACCACAAGCGCTTTTTTTTCTGCATCCTTTTTGTACTTTTTAAGAGATTTTGTATATTTCGACTCAGACTCCTGTTTTTTGGCGCTGAGCCGGGAAGCTTCTTTTAAATCACCGGTCTGCAGCGCGGCCTCAATCTGCTTGTCAAATCCGCGAATCTGCTGCTCCAGCTCTACCATATTTGCCGGCAGCTGAAAACCGGAAAGACGCACCTTAGAAGACGCCTCATCCATCAAATCAATCGCCTTATCCGGCAGAAAACGATCATTGATATAACGGATAGAAAAATCAACGGCCGCTTCAATTCCCTCATCCGTAATAGTCACATAATGGTGATCTTCATAATGTTCACGCAGACCCTTTAGTATTTCAATCGCCTGCTCTCTGTCCGGCTCTTCCACAGACACCGGCTGAAAACGCCGCTCCAGGGCCGCGTCCTTTTCAATATATTTGCGGTATTCTGCAATTGTAGTCGCACCAATCAGCTGAAGCTCGCCCCGTGCAAGAGAGGGTTTTAATATATTGGATGCGTCAATTGCTCCCTCTGCACCGCCTGCACCAATAATTGTGTGGATTTCATCAATGAAAAGCAGGATATTCCCTGCCAAAATCACCTCACGAATTACTTTTTTAATCCGCTCTTCGAACTCGCCGCGGTATTTCGAGCCCGCCACCATACCGGATAAATCCAGCGTTACCACACGTTTATCTGCAACGGTATCCGGCACCAGGCCCAGCACAATACGCTGCGCAAGTCCTTCCACGACAGCTGTCTTACCAACTCCCGGCTCACCAATCAAACATGGATTGTTCTTGCCACGCCTGCTTAAGATCTGAATTACTCTCTGTATTTCATCGTTCCTGCCAATCACCGGATCGAGACGACGCGCTCTGGCCAGCGCTGTCAGATCTCTGGCATACTGATCCAACATAGGCGTATTGGCAGGGTTCTTACGCTTGCCTGGCTTGCCGTTTTGGAAATCCTCCCGGTAAAGGCTGCTGTCCTCTCCCATAGCAACCAACGTATCTGCATACAGCTTCTGTAAATTTATGCTCAGTGTATTCATTAGCCGCGACGCTGCACATTCGGTTTCTTTTATCATGGCAAGCAGCAAATGTTCTGTTCCAATCTCCATACTGGAAAAACGGTCTGCTTCGCGCCCGGCGTTTTCCAGAATCTGTTCTGCACGCGGTGTCCACCCGTCTGTTTCTGCTACCGCCGCACCTCCTGACGGTGCAATCAGACTCTCAATCAAATCTCTGATCTGCCCCGCAGACACTTTGTTATCCGTTAAAACTTTGGCGGCAACACCTGTTCCTTCCTTTAAAAGCCCAAGCAGCAGGTGCTCTGTTCCAATATAATTATGCTGCATTGCCCTGGATGCTTTTTCTGCCAGCTTGATTGCTTTTTGCGCCTTACTTGTAAATGATCTCTGCATAACTCCACCCTTTTATTTTTAATTTAAGTCTAAGAATTCAATATCATCATCGTCCGATACCCGCGTCCTTTTCCTGGCAGAACCTGCATCTGCCTGCCCCATACGCTGCATCCTGACTTCTCTTTCTTTCTTTCGCCTGCTGCTTAATATCTCCGGATCTTCTTCAAATTCATCTATAATATCCCTGTCGTCCGCATCATAAAAACCTGTTTCAGGCTCTCTGTCATCTGCCCTGGAAATTTCCTTTGCCGGTGCCTTTTGCCTGGATTTAGTCTTCGGCTTGTTTTTGCGTGGTTTTTCCTCCTCATAAAATGCGCTCTCATCTTCCCGTTTGAGCTCCCTGACCTTTAAAAGAAGATTTATTATGAAAATTAACAGCACGACGGCAGAAAATATCAGAATTCCAATCAGCCTTCTGTCCCTCGCTCTTACATCATCGTAACGCTCACTCAGCTCATTGTAGGATTTTAATAGCATCTCGTAATTTTGCCCCGTATCTGCCGGGATAATGGCGTCCTGATTGAACCTCTGATAGGTCCCCTGTTTTGCATCATACTGATACCAGCCCGATGTACCGGTTTCATCCATTCCGTAAAACAAATAAAAGTCTGATTCTGTATTGTATGCTGCTTCTTCCTCCGGATTGTCAAATTTTACAATTTCCTTATCCGCAGCACCGGCAAACTGATACGCAGACACCGTTGCCATCTCACCAATTGATACCGTTGCTTCTTTATAGTTGTCCGGCGGAATCGCGCCATTCGGCACCACCATTAATATAATATAATGATCTCCGCTGCTCAAACGTACATACGGATAAAACTTGTCCCGATCCGCATCATAGACAAAAAAACTGCTCTCTCCCGATTCGTTCGAAAGATAATACATACCCAAATGTCCGTGATCGAAGGAAATGCCCTTATACGGCTTGCCCTTATACTCAAAATCTGCCCTGGAAAATCCTTCCGGAATCTCTTCGTCCGTAAATTCCTCTGATATCTTATAGGATACTCCGTCCACAACAATCGCATCTCCCGAAGCATCCGATGCATCTGTTTCTGCCGGAATATCACCTTCCTGAGGTGTATCCGAAGACGTGGCAGACGCATCCGCTCCCTGAGCAGACGTCGAGACGGTATCTCCTTTTGTAACGGTAATTTTATAAGAAGCTTCTGTTCCGTTCTCTGCTTTTACCAGGACTGTGATTACATTTTTTCCGGACTTTAAATCTTTATTGCCGCTGACAGATTCTACGACTGCTTTGCTGTTTGAGGTAACCGGAGTAACATTGATCTCATTTACGTCACCGCCTACTTCTGCTGTATACTCTGTCACGCTGCCTTTGAAGGCCGGAGAAAGCGTTCCCGGCGAAATGGTCAGAGATGACAGCGAATTATCCCCGGATTTGACGGTACTGCCTCCGTCGTCTGACGTATCTTGAGAAGCTGCGGACCCTGTCACCGTGATGTGCGTGCCGCCGGCCGTTAAAGTCGCCGCTTCTGCTTTTACATAAGCGTCCCCGGAAGCAACTGCCTTAAACTTTATGCTCACGCTTTCACCCTTGGCGCTGACTTTTCCATTGCCGTATGTCGCATTTGTATCTGAACTGCTGACATACTCCAAAAGCGATGTGTCATAGGTAACGCTCAGGTCTGCGGTTACTTTTTCCTGATCCGCATTGGCAGCATATATCGTTACGGTTACGGTATCCCCTGTTTTCACAGTATCAGATGACACAGCGACAGACAGCGTACCTGCTGCATACACATAAGAAACGCCTCCGAACATAAGCAGGCAGGATGCCAGGAAGGCTATGATATATTTAAGCTTTTGATTCATGTTTTCCTCCATTTCTGTGCTTCATCTGCACATGTATTAACACTATTTTATCCCATTTGGTTTTAATCATCCCTGTTACCCTGTTACGGCATTATTATATTATAGGAAATGAAGGAAAACACGTCAACCTAATTCACAGAAAATAAATATTTTTTTATTCTTGCAATGACAATTACGGCAGCGGTATTGTGCATGGTACGGCATATTTAACCCTGGTGTCAGGAAATCAGTGTGGGCAGGAAAATCTGTCAAAGGTAACCTTTGCGCCACAGCTTTATTCGCAGATATCTACAGCAAACAGCGCCTCGCCCGCCTCGATTTCCCCTTCTTTTAAAAGACGTATTTTCTGATTATCCCCCAATTCCGTACAAAGAACCGGAGAAACCACTGATGGCGCATGTTTCTTTAAATAATCTAAATTGAGTTTTATCATTGGATCGCCTTTTTTCACCTTCTGTCCATTTTCAACCAGAACCTCGAATCCCTCTCCATTCAATTTTACGGTATCAATTCCAATGTGGATTAAAAGGCTGATTCCGCTGTCTGTTAAAAATCCTGCCGCATGCTTTGTTTCAAATACAAAGCATACCTCTCCATTTTCAGGTGCGCGTACAACAGGATCTACAGGCGTTACGACTGCACCGTCCCCCATCATCCTCTGTGCAAAGGCTTCATCCGGCGCAGTTGACAAATCTGCCGCTATGCCTTTCACAGGACTTGAAATTGTAATAGAACGAGTTACCTTGCCAGACTTCTTTTCCTGTTTTGCAGATGCGTTCGAATCTGCTTTTTTTATACCGTTGTATTCTTCATCCGGCGCATTCACCAGATAATCTTCCAGGTTGGATTTAATCACTGTTACGTTTGGTCCGTAAATCACCTGCACGCCGTTTCCTTTATGCACTACGCCGGATGCCCCGGTAGATTTCAGTATGGCATCGTCTATTATCCCCGGTTTCTTTACTGTACAGCGCAGCCTGGTTGCACAGCAGTCTACATCACTGATGTTGTGTTTGCCGCCAAGGCCCTTTGTAATCATTTCGCTGACCGTGTCTGACTGTGCGCCGCCTTCTTTGTGCGCATTGACATCTGCTTTGGTATAAAGCTTTGTTTCCATATCGTCATCTTCTCTTCCCGGCGTCTTAAAATCAAACTTCTTTATTAAAAAACGGAAGATAAAATAGTACAGGAAGAAATAGACAATTCCCGCAGGAACGATTCGCAGCCAGCTCGTTTTCTGATTTCCCTGTAATATACCGAACAGAAACAGATCTAAAAATCCGCCTGAGAATGTCAGTCCTACTGCAATGTTTAAGATATGCGCCAGCATATAAGCAGAACCTGCAAGAACTACCTGTACTGCAAACAGCGCCGGCGCTACAAACAGGAAGGAAAACTCTAACGGTTCTGTAATACCGGTCATCATACACGCCAATGCTGCAGAAAGCAAAAGTCCTCCGGCCGCCTTTTTACGCTCCGGTTTTGCACACTGATACATGGCCAGCGCCGCTCCCGGCAGACCAAAAATCATAAAAATAAATTCACCGGAGAAATATCGGGTCGCATCTGCGCAAAAATGCGCAACGTTCGCAGAATCTGACAGCTGTGCAAAAAAGATATTCTGTCCGCCCTGCACCATCTGGCCTGCCACTTCCATCGTGCCGCCTACTGCAGTCTGCCAGAACGGCATATAGAATACATGATGCAGACCAAACGGGATCAAAGCCCTTTTAATCAATCCGAAAATCAGTGTTCCTGCATATCCGCTTCCTGTGACCAGGCCGCCTAACGCGTAAATTCCGCCCTGTACGGTCGGCCACACAAAATACATGAGAATTCCCACAAACATATATACAACTGTAGAAATAACAGGAACAAACCGCGTACCGCCAAAAAATGAAAGTGCATTTGGCAGTACAGTTTTATAAAATCTGTTGTGTAATGCCGCTACTCCCAATCCTACGATAATACCGCCGAATACTCCCATTTGCAGACTCTGAATACCACAGACAGAAGTAATGGTTCCTTCTAAAACCCCTTCTGCAATTTCACCGCCCGCCAAAATCTCGCCGCGGTTGATTAGCATTGCATTGATTGCCGTGTTCATAACAAAATACGCAATTACTGCTGAAAGAGCAGAAACTTCTTTTTCCTTTTTGGCCATGCCAATCGCAACGCCTACTGCAAAAATCAAAGGCAGGTTATCGAAAACAGCGCTTCCAACCTTATTCATAATATTAAGCAGGGCATTTAAAAATGTACCGTTGCCTAATATGCCGGTCAGTCTATAGGTTGCAAGCGTTGTTTCATTTGTAAAAGAACTGCCAATTCCCAATAGGAGTCCAGCGACAGGAAGAATTGCAATTGGCAGCATAAAGCTTCTTCCCACACGCTGTAAAACACCAAAAATTTTGTCTTTCACTTTACTTCTCTCCTTTTCTCTTTATTTTGAGCCAGTACAGCGTAAAATAAATAGCTGATGTATTCGCGCAGGATATTTTTCTGAGAGTATGTGCCAAAAAACGTAGGCGTAGCGGGCTGCGCTGAGGATTTTTGGCATATGCTATCGGGAAAATAGACAAGCGAAGATGTCAGTTATTTATTGGACGATGTACTAGTATAAGTGTTAGTTTGCGCATTTTATTCAAAAAAAATGAGACGCTCGTAAAAACGGGATGTGATTCAAATCACACCCCGTTTCAAGCGTCCGCTCTTTGGACAGCTGTTTTTATTTCACTTTCACATTCTTACTCTGGCCTTTGCCTTTCAGAAGTCTCGTGTATTTTGCTTTCATTCCACTCGGCACTTTAATTTCTGCCTTTGAGGAAATGTTCTTGAGCGCAGCTGATCCAACCTTCTTAAGATTTTTGCTCTTGATTACAACTTTATTCAGTTTCCTGTCGCCAGCGAATGCATTCTTGCCAATTGCAGTTACATTCTTGCCAACGGTAACCTTCTGCAGCTTGGACATGCCCTTGAACGCATTGTCTGCAACCGATGTTACTTTGAGCGTTACGCCCTTAATCTTAACAGTCGCTGCAATCGTCACGCTCTTCTGGCTCTTCGACTTCGCGCCATATGCCTCGGCAAGCTTCTTCTTGGCATTTGTGACACGGTATTTTACCTTGCCTGACGTAATAGTGTCGCCAGCCTTCAGCGCAGCTTTGCCCTCTGCATTTGCTTTTACAGTGTTCTCCAGATTTAAAAGCTGTTCCTGAATCTTCTTAATTAATGCTTCTGCTTCTGCTTTTTCCTGCTGCATCTTCAAAAGCTCTGCTTCCAGTTTTGCAACCCGCTCTGCCTCTGCTTTTGTTGCTGCAAGCTCTTTCGTCTGACCCTCCAGCCTCTTGATCTCAGCTTCCAGGGCAGCAACCTTTTGTGCTGTTTCTTTTAACTTGCTGATTTCAGATTCCATTGTTTTTATCTTGGCTACTTCTATTTGCAGATCTGCAATCTTATCTGTCTGCTCCTGTATCACCTCAATCTGCGCCTGTATTCCGGAAATCTTTGCAATTTCAGCGTTTATGGTATCTGCATCTATCTTTGATACAATGCCGCTCACAGCCTTGAGTTCATCCTGCAGGCCTGCAACTTCATCCGATAAATCCGGGATTTTGTCTACTTTGTCCTGCAGCTCGCTAAGCTGTGATGTCAATGTTTCAAGCTTCTTATCTGTATCACTTGGAAGATTATTTACTTTGTTCTGCAATGCCTCCATATCACTCTGTAACGTTGCAAGTTCCTGAAGCTTCTGCTCTAAATCCAGCTTTTCAATTGCTTCTGCCTGGGTGTTCAACGTATCAACTGATGTCTTTAATTCGTCAATCAGTCCAATCTTTGTTTCCCATTCATTGTCCTTAATCTTGTTCTGCAGATCCGTAATCAACCCTTCCAGCCTTGTAATTTCTGCTGCATCTGCCTTTTCATCCAAATCGGATATCTGTTCCTGCAGACCTGAGATCTGACTCTGCAGACCCGCAATTGCATCTTTATCAGCTTTGTTATCCAAATCGGATATCTTCTCCTGCAGTTCTTCGATCTGGCCTGTCACTCCGTCCAACTTATTTACCTTATCTTCCAGATCACTCATATTGGCCGTTTTATCCTGCAGCTCCTTGATCGCTTCCTGTAACTCTTTCAGCTTTTCCGGAGCTTCTTTCAGATTTGCAATCTCAGCTTTTAATTCATCAATCCTGTCCTTTAAAAGCTTATCCGAAGAAGACGGTTCTTCCACTGTAATATCAATATACGGCGCGATTCCAGGAGCTTTTGACAATGCTGCCGTAATACGTGCGCTGCCTGCTGCTATGGCTGTAATCAATCCATTCTGATCTACGGTTGCCACTCCTTCGTCAGAAGAAGACCATGTTACCGTACCACTTATTATATTCTCCGGCTCTGTTACAATCTCTGCCTGCATGGTTTCCTCTTTAAACAGTTTGGTCGATTCTGCTTTGACTGCAACCTTTCCTGCTGTAAACACAACGATTGCTTCACCCTTCATATGGGTATCCGTTTCTGATGTAACCACCTTAATCCGGATTGTTCCGAACCTGGAAACCGTCAGTGTCTTTCCATCTGTCTTGTCTACGCGTCCTTTGCCGGTTCCGCCGCTTAATACACTGTATGTCTGCGTCCTGCCTGCATTGGCGTCTATTGTAAACAATCCCTGTGTGCTTAAATCAACGGTATTGTCTGTGAGAATCACTGTTTTCGCATTCGGCGTAATTGTTACCGGTGTTTTGTATACGGCATATAAGGTCAGATTCGCCGCCGGCATCGTAACCTCATCGCCTGCACGATAGCTGTCGCCTGTACCGTCTGCTTTTGTGTTCCATTCTGCAAACTGTTTGCCGTCTGGTCCTGTGATTCCGGTTCCCTTTGCAGCTGCAAATTTTGCCCCGGCGTCTAATGTGGACTGAATCGGCGCCGTACCCTGTCCGCCGTTTAAGTCATAGGTTACCATGTAATCCGGATCTTTTTCTACTTCCGCCAGAAGCCTTGGCGCCCTTGCGGCATTTACGCCGGTTCCGCCTTCCTTGGAGGTCAGCCAGAAATCACTGGCGTTTGTGTTTGCAGTAACTGCAAACGTAATCTTATCTTCGTTTTCTGCAAGAGCAGCATTATAGAAACTGGTTACATCTATTTCAATATTCTTGCTGTCACTCTGCGCTGCCGTAAACTGCTCGGATTCCGCAATATTTTCCGGTTCCAAAAGGGCCGGTCTTGTATTCCAGGTCATCTTGAATTCATCCCAATTTGAGCTGGCTTTTGTCACCAGAAGCTTAATATCGTTTGTACCTACATCCCTCTTTCCGGCATAATGAAGAGCCAGCTGCACGGATTTTACATTCTGGGATTTTAATTCACTTACATCAAAACGAATAAACGCCGTCTTCATATCCGTACCATCAGATGTACTGGTATTCGTAAATTTCTCACCGAATTTGCCATATTGTGCAACATCTTGAGGCTGGCGCACCAAAAGCGGGTTAGCACTGCCATAATTGGTATTTTTCTCACTCTGCCATGTCTTTCCAGACGCATCCGCCTCTGTCCGGATGGCAATCCGCGGATCCTTATTCCAGATCGCATAATACGTCGTATTTTCCGTAAACTTCACACCGTCTATTTCCATTGCCTCTTTGCTCGCACGGTCAGTTGTCCAGCCGCCGAACAGATAGCCTTCCCTTTCCGGATCAGCCGGAGGAAGAACGCTGCCGCCCGATGCGATAAAGTTTGCAACAGGCTTTGTGCTGCCGCCAATTGTTCCGCCATACGGGTCAAAGGAAACGGTCACGCCCCTGTTTACAGTAACTACATATTCCTTTGTTGTAGCGCCGTTTGTCACCGTATAAGTAACAGGACTGCTGAAATCCTGCGGCCCGCTTGGACTTATAGAAGCGCCCTCGCTTACAACAATTTCCGGTGTAACAGACGTAATATCCAGAGAAGATGGTACCGGCAATGTAACTGTCTTCGCATCCTGATCGATAACGCCCGCATAATCGCCAATGGCAAAGCCTGCCATAACAGCATCGCCTGTTTCACTGCTTTCGCCGCCTTTTAAGACGATCTGTGTCATGTTATACTGCCATGTATTATTATTATTTGGATAAGTTACACGCAAGTACTTTGTACCCTCTGGGAATACGGCATCTTCGTTGGAGGTATAATCTCTCTGCGCCCAGATTCCGCCTTTTCCGGTATCCGGTAAAATATCTCCTTTTGTAAATCCGGTAAACGCAGTCCAGTTTTCCCCGTCAACGGATGTTTCAAAAGTAAAGCTGTTATTATTGGATATATCATTATTGCCTGTACTGCTCGTATTTGCTACGTTGCGCACCTGAAAATAACTCAGGTTCGGGGCAGCAAATACAACGTTCTTGCCGCCGCCATTTGGATCCGGATAAATTCCGTACGCAAAACCATAATTCTGCACATTCTCCACAAGCATACCGTTGCTTCCGGAAAGGATCAGCTTCGGCGTCAGCTTCATATCACTAAACTTTACTTTCGCATTCAAAGCAACGTTTGAGTAGTCAAATGTCTCCGTCACGCTCCATGCGCCAACTTTTCCATCAAAGCCTTCTGCCTGGCTTGCCTTTGCATAATCTACCATGTATTTGAAAGCGACCAGATTCTCTGCGGCGCCTTCTAATCTTCCGTAAACAGTCTGTACGGAACCGGAAACAAACATTGCGTCTGAAACAGGAGTCAGCCAGTCCACATTAAATGTCACAGGCTCGTCAATCCCGGCAACCGATGCCTGTACCGTATCCGGCAGCTGCGGTTTTTCATTTGCATTTGCCGTATTAAGCTGCGGCGTCAGAATTTCGTCTATTGTAATCTTGGCAGATAAGAACCTTGCATTTACCCAGTCCGCCAAATCATCTTCTGCCTTCCCGGATTTGGATTCTGTTACCAGACGGATTTTGGATCTGCCGGTTACATCAATATCGACAAGCTTGGCTTCGTTCGCCCGGTCCATATCTCCGCTGGAGAAAACAGGCTGGGTTTCATCATCCAAAAATACTTTAAATGCAACGGTACCCGGAGCAGCCACGCCGCCTTTTACAAGGCTTAAGTTTACCATAGAACGGAAACGCTCATAACCCTTGCCTGCGATATCAATTACAATCTCCGCGGGAGCCTGCGTACCAAAACCTTTGCTGTAAACTTCGCCAGGTCCGCCCTGCATGCCCCTTGCCTGCAGGCTTTCTCCGTTGGTCATCGTATCTTTGAATACGTTTTCTTCTGCGTCTGCCTGATACTGCAGGTCGCTTGCATATACGACTGTGCTGACATTCAGCCATACAACCGCTTTCATTTCGGAACTTAAAACGGTGCCGGTGATCTTTTTCACACCTGCGGATCTTATATCACTGTCTGAAATATCCCATTTCACACCAACCTGCTCCTTTGAGCCGTCGGTAAATTCCACCTCTACAGTGGAGGGCAGCGTCGGCATTACGCCGCGTTCTGTGCTGACAGCAATCTCCTCAATCGCCATCATAGCTTTTACAGATACTTCTGCATTCACTGTTTTATCCGGTCCGATTTCCCCGGTAACATCAAAAACGCCCTCTTCTGCATACTGTGCGGGAGCGACTGCTTCCCATGCCACCTGTGCCGAACCTGTTTCGCCGTCCGTATAACGTACTGTTACAAAATTCGGGAGAGGCGGTTCTACGCCTGCAATGGTAGTTACTTCCACTTCGTCTATAGAAGCAATACCCTTAACATGAATTTTGGTTTCTACCGGTTCTTCTATTTCATCTGAAACAGCAGATACGGTATAAGTTCCCGGCGTGCCAAGTTTCAGGTTCTCCAGATTCCAGGAATCAATTTCATATTTCTGAATCAATCCGTCGTCATAAACAACGCCGATCGTATCCGGCAGCATCGGATTGACGCCAACCCCTGTCGTAATCTCCGCCAGATCATAGGATACAATATTGGTGCCGTCCCCAATCTCATCTCTGGTTTCAACATCAAGCGTATTTGAGGAAAGCTGACCCTGGTCACTGGATGAGGAAGCCGTAGCGGATACGATAATGTCTGATGACCGTGCCCCGCCGTTTCCTGTCGCTTTGATAATCGCCAGCGCTTTTCCGTTAAACGCTTTCCTGTTATCGCTGGTGTTGCTGTTGTTATGGTTATTCGTACCGCGGAATGGCTCCCGGTCTCTCGGATCGCCGTTATCCAGGGCTACGATTTCACCGCCTTCTACGTGAAATGTAATCCTGTTGTCCGCATCCGGCACCATATTGCCGGCGCTGTCTACTACAGTCGCTTCTACATATAACAGATCGCTGCCGTCATTCTTAATAAACGCTTTTTCACCGGAAAGGACAACAGACTGCGCTTCACCCGCCGTATAAACGACATCCTCTGCAATAACTTCGCCCGCTGCGTTTTTCGCAACCGCTTTTAATTCGCCTGCCTGGTAATCCTGATATCCATAATCCAGGTAAACCGGCTTCGCCGTATCCCTGTTATATTCTTTGACGCCGATGGATTTGCCGTTGATAAATACTTCTACGCTTGCCGCGTTGGTATAAACCATAATCGGCACCTGCGTACCCATATCCCAGTTCCAGTTCTGCGGCAGCAGATGTACGGTCGGGATATCTGTCCATGCGGAACGATACATATAAAACGCGTCTTTTTCAAAACCTGCCGTATCAATAATTCCAAAGTAAGAGCTTCTCGACGGACTGCTGTGCGGCGTCGGCTCGCCCAGGTAATCATGTCCGGTCCAGACCATCTCACCAAACAGGTAAGGCATCATATCATCCCTGTGCTCACGGATAGAAATACTTGCCGACGTAAAGTTCTTGTTGTACGGCCACTCTGAAGCATAACCGCTTGCATGTGCCCAGCGGCCGCCCTCTTCATCCGCCCCACGATAATCCTCAATATTGTATACGCCCCTGGTGTAGAACGCAGAAACCGTTTCCGTACCGACTACGCTTGAGTTCGGATACCGGTTCTTATGTGCAGGATACTGGTTATTGGCCCTGGAATAATTGTGGCCGCCAATATCTGCCATTGCCATATTGTCAATAAATCCATATTTACGCGTCACCTTACTGCTTCCGGTATCCCAGGTAGGAGGCGCTGCGGAAATCGGCCTGCCGTAGCGCGCACCGTATTTAGCTCCGCCCTCAACGGTATTGCCGCCGCCTCTGACGTTATAATCGGTTTTGTAGCCGTTTGCCTCGCACGGCAGCGCCGCATGGTTCTCTTCTGGCTCCGGACGTACAGTCCGCATGGTTTCTTTATCAATAATATTGGTATACGGTATATTGTCTAACGAGTCAATCTCTTTGACTGCCGCGGATAAAAGCCACTGCGTATCAATTCCATGTCCATCGGAGGAATCATAGATTTCATTGCCGGTGCTCCACAGGAAAATAGCCGGTGAGTTCTTATCCCTGTCTACCATAGCCTGTATATCGCGTACACAGTTCGGCTTCAGATCCGGGTTTACCCAATTAATATGGGTATTTGTACCGTCAGCGCCGGAGTACTCAAATACAACTGTCGTACCGTCTTCCGCTTTATTAAAGTAATTGTGGTAATCATCGCTGTTTTTCGCTTTGATCCACTGATCGAAGCCCTCTTCGAAAATCAGCATGCCAAGCCGGTCAGCGGCTTCAATATACTCTGGCGATACCGGATCGTGGGCACAGCGCACCACATTGACGCCCATGGATTTTAACTTGCGGATTCTCCTGTCTACGGCCGTCTGATAGGTTTCCATACCAAGCGCCCCCAGATCACGGTGCTCGCAGACGCCGTTTACGCGGGTATATTCGCCATTAATGAACAGTCCGCCGAGCGTATTGTTTTCACTGTACGGCTCATCAAAAGTACCTGGCTTCAGATAGAGATAACGGATGCCGAACCGGGTATCCAGCGTGTCGACTACCCTGCCATCCTGTATAATCTCGGTTTTTACCCAGTACAGATTCGGTTCGTCTACACTCCAGAGAGCCGGTTTTACTATGTCAATCAGCTGATCCACCTTTACCGTCTCACCGGCCGGAACCGAAATGTTATCCTTCTGCGCTTTTGCCACTTCCGGATTTTCCTTGCTGTAAATCACGGAATTGACTGATACGGATGAAGCGCTGCCTGTTTTATTTTCAATACTGGTCCGTACATTGACCGTGGATTTTTCTTTCAAAGCATCCATATCCGGCTCCGTATGGAAATCCGGCTGTATGTATTTGCCGTCCTCTTCTACAACGGTAGCCACATGTACGCCGTTGACCGGAATATGCACTTTTTCCGTAGCAATCAGGTATACGCTGCCGTAGATTCCTGCGCCTGCATACCAACGGGCGCTGTTTTTGCTGGAATACGCTTTTACGGCAATGACGTTCTCCTGGCCATCGTAGCGCAGATAATCCGTAATATCGTATTCAAAGGTTACGTATCCAAGGAACTGCTTGCCCAGATCATGACCGTTGATCCACACCTGGCTGACCATCTGGACAGCGTCAAACTGAAGCACCACATTCTTGCCCTTCATATCATCTGAAAGCGTAAATGCTTTCCGGTACCATCCCGTACCTCCTGCCAGCGAACCCTGCGCCGGCCTTGCATCGCTGTCAGAAAACTGCTGGTAAATACTCCAGTCATGCGGAAGCTGTACCGTATCCCAGGTGCCGCTTTCCGTATAATCCGGCCGGCTTGCCGTAGCATCCAGACTGTTGTTCATCTCCCTGGCCTTGTCTAACAGGCAGAACCTCCAATCTTCGTTGATTTTGATTTTCCGCTCACCGGAAGCTATGCTTTGTGCAGATGCGTCTGCAGGAGCAGCATATGCTGTTACAGCGCTGCCAAATAAGCTGACAGGCAGTAACGCCGCCATCATAGCAAGCGAAAGAACCAATGACAGAACTCTTTTAAGAATCCTTTCTCTGTTCATACATATTTCTCCTCTCTTATTTTTGTACGTTTGGTATCCTTCTTCTGCTATTTCAAAACCGTAACTGTGCAAAATACAGATCCAAACGCCACTTAGTTTTTAGTATAATAAAAAATTCCATAAATTCATATGGAATTTTTTTTGAATTTTAGTATTATTTTTGGAGAAATTGATTTTCCCGTTTCAGCCAGTACTCCATCTGCTCCAATAATTTTGGGATATCTAACGGTTTGGCCAGATGGCCGTTCATCCCGGCCTCCCTGCTTGCTGCAAAGTCCACAGCGGAAACATTGGCAGATACGGCAATAATCGGAATCGTCACCGCATCGCCTCTCGGCAGCATACGGATCGCGCGCGTTGCCTCTAAACCGTTCATCACAGGCATCTGGATATCCATCAGAATCATATGGTAGTAACCTTCCGGCATCTCAGCAAACCGCTGCAGCCCTTTGCGCCCGTTTTCGGCATATTCTACCATGGCTCCGGTTTCTCCAATCAGTTCCATAGCGATTTCCCGGTTAATCTCATTGTCTTCCACTAAAAGGATACGGTATCCCGCAAATGAAACCTCTGGATTGCCGCCGCAGAGTTCTGGCAGACGATCGGTATTCTCTGCCGGGTTCTGCAGCCTTAAAATAATAGATACCGTAAATTTAGATCCCTTCCCCGGCGTACTGTCCACACTGATAGTCCCGCCCATCATACGCGCAATATTCTGTGCAATGGACATTCCAAGGCCCACGCCTTCCATACTTTCCGCATGGCTGAACGGCTCAAAAATATGCTGGATAAACTCCTTTTTCATGCCGATTCCATTGTCCTGGAACACAAAATCATAAGATCGACAGCCATGCTCCCTGGATTCATGCTCCATAACCGACACTTCGATCTTACCTCCAGGAGGTGTATATTTTACGGAATTCTCCAGTATATTCAGAAATATCTTAAGCAGCCTCTGTCTGTCTCCTAAGATATTCTCATGCTGTACCTGCATCGGATTTACTAAAAGGTGCAGATCTTTTTCCATAATCTTTGCGTGAATATCGGATACTGCCTCCTGCATCAGTTCGGACAGGGCAAACGCTTCCGTCTTTAAATCAAAGCTGCCGGATTTGATCTGGCTGATATCCATAATTTCATTCAAAACAAACAGCAGCTTGCGGCTGGATACATAGGCCTTTTCCAGACAGTCTTTTACCTTGTCGGGATCCCCCGCATTGTCCGCCGCGATTTTTATCATACCCATAATCCCGTTCATCGGGGTACGTATATTGTGGCTCATACTAAAAAGAAACTCCTGCTTGGATGCATTTGCAAGATCCGCCGCCTCACAGGCTGCCTGAAGCGCCTGATGCTCCCGCATTTCCTTGCGCTTGCTTTCGGTAACGTCCTGTGCCGCATATACAATCGAACGGGCTTTTCCCTCTTCGTCTGCCTGGGCCATTACAGCGGTACTGCGAATCCAGCCATATTCATCCGGCCCTGTATCCGCGTGTTCCGGAATCTTGCGGTAGGCAAATGTAACATACGGATTTTTCCTGCTCAAAGTCTGACGCAGATTCTCCTGGCTTAACACATTTAAATATTCTTCCCGATCCTCCGGATGTACAAAATGCTCTGCATATGCCCTCAGTCTGTCCGTATAAGTTTCTTTTCCTTCCAGATTTTTTTTCACCTCTTCGATCTGGTTCACACTCCGAAAGATTCCCTGATCAAAATCCGCGTAGTAAGTTGCAAAAAACATACTGCTTAAGGTCCGGATGATATTCCCCTGTTCCTGTTCCTCCTTCAGCCGCAGCTCCTCTTCTATCTTCTCACGTGTAATATCCCTTCCCAGAATATTGACGGATACCCGGTTTTTCTGGCGGGAATAAATCACATGCTGTTCCAGCCAATGCAGGGGCTTTCCGGCAAGCCGGTACTGGCAGGTCTCTTCAAAATAATCTCTTACGCCTGCAGCCTTCTGATACAAATGATCCGGACTCATCACATTGCGGAAAATCTGTGCATCCTCCGGGTTTACCACCGAATCCAGCTCTTTCTGAAAATACTGGTTATAGTTGCCTGTATGGACATTTTTGATTTCACTGTCCTCATTGATCCAGACGCGCTCGCACTGACCGTTTTCCAGATAGACCGTAGTCATAATACTGTACCTGGACTTTAAAATCGCCGCAAGCTGCATATCGCGCAGATTCAATGTGTGCTCCTGACGCACGCGCTTATCGACGTTCTGTAAAGCCAGAATCGTATATTTCGTTCCCTGATTCTGTCCAAAATAAGCAATCACAGCCATATACCGGTACTCATGATCCTCTTCGCCGCGCCACTGGCAGAGCATATCCTTTTTGGGCAAATCAGAATCCTTCATCTGACGCAGACCCTTTAAGGAAAACATCTCGCAAACCTTGTCCCGGTCAACCGGATGGATCTGCCGCAGCAAACGGGAATCCATAATCTCGTCCCACTGGATTGTCCATGATTTCCACCCGGTATGCGTATGCCCGTTTTCCCGTACAAGATTTGCTTCCCCGGTATCCAGGTCAATTCCGTAAATACCGTAATTCTGCTCTCCCAGAGTCCGGATCACCTCCTGGATACGCATGCTGGCATCATCCAGCTCCAGGCTCTCCTGTAAAATATCATGGATATCCTTTACATATAAAAAGATATACTGGCCGCCAGATTCCCCGAATTCCGGAACCACTTCCATCAGATTCCACCGGAAATCTTCTCCCAGCCGCCTGCGGTAACAGCAGGTAAGTATCTCCCGCTTCGCATCTAGGGCCGTTTTCAGATGATCTGGATGGGTAAATGATATGAAATTCTGTAAATCATCCGGATGTATGCCTCCGTTGTAAATAAACTGACCAAGCCAGCTGGAAAAAACATCTGTGCCATATCCGTAAGCCCGGTCTTCCGGCCGTATTTTCACCACTTCATAAATATCATCCGCGAGATTGACCCGAAGTATTTTATGGTAAGCCTGATTGATCGCCTGTACATGGGGAGCCGCCGCAATGATAAAGGCAGGAATCTTCTGTTCCCACTGTATCCGGACTGCCGTAATATCTACCATTTCACCGAAAGGGCTATGGAAACATAAGGTCTGGTTCTCCTGTCTGTTTCCAATGGAAAGCAGAGGACAGTTGGCACAGGAATAGCTCCCCAGTTCATGACAGGCGATCCCTCTGCGAATTTGGGGCAATATTTCCTGCGCCCGTTTGTTATAGTACAGAATTTCATGATTATCTTCCCGGACAATAAATATTCCGGTAGTCGGCACTGCATTTAATATCTTTTCGTATTCTTTTATGTCCATAATTTTGCCTTTCTTTTTCCGGATTTTCAATGCGATAGATGTTAGTTTCCTATATTGTACTAAAAGGCGGGGCGGCAGGCAAGTTAAAAATGAATTCTGAATAGTGTAACTTTATCGTTATTGTTCACAGGCAATGTCAGTTAGTTCATCATTCGATTAGATTCTGCTATAGGGGTCTAACCTAATACTTAACTAACTGACATTGTTTCACGGGTCAGAAACGCGCATTTACTGCGCGCTCCGTGAGAACATGATATAAGTTCGGGGCGATTTTTGCGAAGCAAAACTTTAAATATCGCCCCGAACAGTAACACTTTATCTCTTGACGCAAGCTGCTTATTATGATATTATTTTGATATCAAAAAGAGAAAGGAATGAATCATTATGAAACAAAGTTCAAAAAATCCCAGCTTATACTCCGAGACACGCACTCCTTCCGGCGATATTATGGAAATCATTTTAAAAAACAAAAAGAACGGCATGTCCGTCCTGCTGCTGTCGCTGCTGTTATATGCCATTTCCATCTTCGGCATTATCTATGGATCTTTTTTACTGGAAGCCGGCAAAACGCCGATCCCCTTAATCATCGGCATCGTAATCTCCTGTACAGCCTGGCTGCTGTGGCCCGGACTTAAGGTGATCCGCCCGCAGGAAGCCCTTGTCCTGACTTTGTTCGGCACATACATCGGCACATTAAAAGAGCCGGGATTTTATTTTGTAAATCCATTCTGCAGTGCGCTAAATCCGGCAGCCCGGACCAAATTAAACCAAAGCGGCGACGTCAGAGCAAAATCTGCGGGCATAGAAGCTGCAGAAGCCGCGTCGAGAAAGATTTCCCTCAAAATCATGACGCTCAATAACAACCGCCAGAAAATCAACGACTGTCTGGGTAACCCGGTTGAAATCGGCATTGCCGTAACCTGGCGTGTTATCAATACCGCAAAGGCCGTTTTCCACGTTGATAATTACAAGGAATTTCTCTCCCTGCAGTGTGACAGCGCACTTCGGAATATCGTACGCCTGTACCCTTACGACGTCGCCCCAAACGTGGATACGACCGGAGATGGACTGGCCGATGACGGAAGCCTGCGCGGTTCCAGTGAAATTGTAGCCGAGCGAATCCGCAAGGAAATTCAGGAGAAGGTAAACGAGGCGGGGATTGAAATTGTAGACGCCCGCATTACATATCTCGCCTATGCGCCGGAAATCGCCGCCGTAATGCTTCAAAGACAACAGGCTTCCGCAATTATAGACGCCAGAAAGATGATTGTGGACGGAGCCGTCGGCATGGTGGAAATGGCTCTGGAACGCTTAGATGAAAACGGCACGGTAGAGTTGGATGAAGAACGGAAAGCAGCAATGGTTTCCAACCTTCTGGTCGTTCTCTGCGGCAACCACGACGCGCAGCCCATCGTCAATTCAGGCAGCCTCTACTAATGGCAGACAATAAGAAAAAACAGATCCCGCTCAGGCTTTCCACCAAGCTTTATAACGCCATTGCGGCCTGGGCGGAGGATGACTTCCGATCGGTAAACGGGCAGATTGAATATCTTTTGACGGAATGTGTGCGGCAAAGAAAAAAGAATGGAAAATACGTTTCGGACGAAATTGATGTACCGCCGGTTCTGGATATCGAATAAAGAAACTCTTTTTATAATTGACAAATTTTAGGGCCTTTGCTATTCTGTAATTGTAGATCATTCACAAGTTTTATCCCGCTTATATGTGCAAACAAGACAAAATGAACTATAAATTCTTTGAAAAGGAGGCTTTATTATGATATTTCAGACAACTGCAGAACATGAAGAATTGCGGGCGAAAATCCGTTCTTTCGCCGAATCGGAGATCAAACCCATCGCCTTTTCCCTGGATCAGGAAAACCGTTTTCCGGAAGAAGCAATTCAAAAGCTGGGAGAAATGGGCCTTATGGGTATTCCTTATCCCACGGAGTACGGCGGAGCAGGGCTTGATGTTGTAAGCTATGCCATTGCTGTAGAGGAGCTTTCCAGAGTGGACGGCGGCTCCGGCGTTATTCTGTCCGCGCACGTATCCCTGGGTTCCTATCCAATCGCCGCATTCGGCAATGAAGAACAAAAGCAAAAATATCTTACCCCTCTGGCAAAGGGCGAAAAAATCGGCGCGTTCGGTTTAACCGAGCCCAATGCCGGCTCCGATGCCGGCGGCACGGAAACGACTGCAATCGACAAAGGCGACTACTACCTGCTCAACGGCGGCAAAATTTTTATCACAAACGCGCCAAAAGCAGATACCTACGTCGTATTTGCCGTAACTACGCCGGATATCGGAACTCGCGGCATCTCCGCCTTTATTGTGGAAAAAGGCCAGGAAGGCTTCGACTTCGGCGATCATTATGACAAAATGGGCATCCGATCCTCCACCACGGCTGAACTGATTTTTAACGACGTAAAAGTACCAAAGGAAAACCTGCTCGGCAAGGAAGGCGACGGCTTTAAGATTGCCATGGCTACGCTCGACGGCGGCCGCATCGGTATTGCCGCCCAGGCGCTCGGCATTGCCCAGGGAGCATTCGAACAGGCGCTTGCCTATTCCAAAGAGCGTATCCAGTTTGGCAAACCCATTGCTGCCCAGCAGGGCGTTTCCTTTAAACTTGCGGATATGGCAACCAAGCTGCGCTGCGCGCGTTTCCTGGTTTATTCCGCCGCAGAATTAAAGGAAAACCATGAAGACTATTCCATGGAGGCAGCTATGGCAAAGATGTACGCATCCGATATTGCCTTAGAAGTAACCAACAGCGCACTGCAGATTTTCGGCGGCACTGGCTTCTTAAAGGGCATGGATGTAGAACGGATGTACCGCGACGCCAAGATTACCACGATTTACGAAGGTACCAATGAAATCCAGCGCGTTGTCATCGCCTCCAAGCTAATCGGCAGAATGCCAAAAGATTCCGGCGGCAAAAGCCGTTCTGCAGCCAAAAAACCCGCTCCCATCACAGGAGTACGAAAAGGCCAGATATTTCGGGAAGGCGACGCAGCCGCCAGGGTAAACGCCCTCGCAGAAGCGCTGAAAAAAGACGGCCATGACTTCACTGTAGGTATTCCGTCCGATACGCCAATTGCCCAGGCTGAGCGCGTCGTTTCCGCCGGAAAGGGGATCGGCAGCAAAGAAAACATGCAATTAATTGAGGATCTTGCAGCGGCAGCCGGAGCAGCCATCGGCTCTTCCCGCCCAGTTGCAGAAACTTTAAAATACGTACCGTTAAGCCGCTATGTCGGCATGTCAGGCCAGAAATTCACTGGCAACCTTTATATTGCCTGCGGTATTTCCGGTGCAACCCAGCACTTAAAGGGCATCAAGGACGCTTCTACCATTGTAGCCATCAACAAAAACGGCAACGCCCCTATCTTTAAAAACTGCGATTACGGTATCGTAGGAGACGTGAATGAAATCCTGCCGCTCTTAACCAAAGCGCTTGACACCGGCGAAAAAGAACCCGCCCCTCCCATGGTCAAGATGAAACGCCCGCCCGTTCCTAAGCCGGCGCCCATCGGCGACCGTTATGTATGCGGCGGCTGCGGCTATGAATATATTCCGGAAAACGGTGACGAAGACGCTGAAATTGCTCCTGGCACCTTATTTGAAAAGTTACCTGAGGACTGGATCTGCCCCGAATGTGCAGAAGGCAAAGATCAGTTTATCAAAGCGTAACAGCAGAAGGAGGTTAAAATATGTATTGTGTACGTAATATAACAGAAGATCTGTACTGGGTCGGCGCGAACGATCACAGACTTCATTTATTTGAAAATATACACCCCATTCCGCACGGCGTAAGCTACAACGCCTACCTGCTGCTGGATCAGGAAACTGTTTTATTTGACACCGTCGACTGGTCGGCCTGCCGCCAGCTTTTAGAAAATCTGGATTATCTTCTAAACGGACGTCCGTTAGACTGGCTTGTGGTCAACCATATGGAACCGGATCACGGCGCGTCTGTAGAGCAGATACTTTTGCGCTATCCGGATGTAAAAGTAATATCCACAGAAAAATCCTATATGCTGATGCGCCAGTTCGGTTTCCATCCGGATACTCACGAATGTATTACCGTAGCGGAAGGCGACACACACTGCTTCGGAAATCACACCGTAACGTTTGTGGCCGCGCCTATGGTACACTGGCCGGAGGCTATGGTTACCTTTGACGTAACAAACGGCGTACTTTTCTCCGCTGACGCATTTGGCTCCTTTATTGCACTGGACGGCAAGCTGTTTGCAGATGAAGTAGATTTCGATCGCGACTGGCTCGACGAAGCCCGCCGTTATCTGGTGAATATCGTAGGCAAATACGGTCCGCATATCCAGCTCCTTTTGGGCAAAGCCGGCGGCATTTTAGATCAGATCAAATACATCTGCCCGCTTCACGGCCCGGTATGGCGTGAGAATTTCGGATATTTTATTGATAAGTACGACAAATGGAGCCGCTATGAGCCGGAAGAAACAGGCGTTATGATCGCCTACGCTTCCATGTACGGCAATACGGAGGCTGCCGCACAGGCCCTGGCCAGCAAGCTCTGCGAAAAGGGCTGCACCAATGTAAAGGTGCATGACGTTTCCAATACGCATGTTTCCTACCTGATTTCAGATGCGTTTAAATACAGCCATATCGTACTGGCGTCTGTCACCTACAACCTGGGCATTTATCCGGTTATGCACAATTTCCTGATGGATATGAAAGCGCTGAATATGCAGAACCGTACCTTCGCACTGATTGAAAACGGCTCCTGGGCCTGCAAATCCGGAGATTTGATGCAGAAATTTATCGACGAAGAATTAAAGAACATGACCGTTTTGAACGAACGGCTCAGCCTTGCTTCTTCCATGGGCAGCGACAAAAATATCGAACTCGACGCTCTGGCAGACGCGATCATTGATTCCATGAAAAAATAATATATAAAATCAAGCACGAAGCTGTCAGGAAACAGACAGTTCTATGTACAGGGATAGGAGCGATTCATCTATATGAACGCTGCTATCCCTGATTTTTATAAAAGAAAAAAGACGGCATAAAACAACCATCTTTTTTCGAAAACAGTTATCGTTATTTTACGGTGATTCCTAATGTTTTAACTGTTTTTTTATAATTCTTTTTCGCAGCCACTGTAACCTTAATCTTATATTTGCCTTTGGGTGTGCATTTTTTTAACGTCACGATCCCCTTTTTGGAGATTGAAAGATATTTTCGGGGATATTTGTACATTACTTTTCCATTGCTTCCCAGTATTTTTATTTTGGTTTTCTGCGCCTTTTTCTTCAGGGCGCTTGCCTTAAATTTTGTTTTGGAAACTGTAATCTTACTTGCAACTGGTTTTATACGAAACTTTTTAATGACTGCATCTGTATAAGTACCTTTTCCTGTAATTATAATGAACGCTGTTCCGGCATCTTTGTTGTTTTCATATGATATGTCATAGTCTATGCCTTCTCTTAAAACCTTTGTGCCAATTTTGACCGTTGGAACAGGGCATATGTCTTTTCTGCTGTATGAATAGCTGTTTTTTACGCCAGAGATATCTGCCTGATTAAGAGATATCTTCTTTTCGGTTGTATTTTCCGTTCCGGGCTGTATAATATCTACTGTAAATGTAGTCTCTAAAGATTCGTAAACGACAGTCACTCGCTGCTGATTTACTGCTTTAGAAGAATCAAATCCACGAAATGACATATTGTTTCCATCATAATTGACTTCATCTGTACTGCCATCGCTATAAATCACAGTAATGACAATCCCATTTAGCTCTAATTGTTCCCCTATTTTGTAAACCGTTTTGACAGGACGCGTTTTTACAATAATAGCGCTTGGTTTTTTCGTATCGGAAACAGGCCGTCCATAAGAAAAAGATGCGACTTGTGTTTTCTCTGTAATTCCCTCGTTTGCATCACTGGAAATAAAGATATAGTATTGTCCTTCGCTCATATTATTGGAATAAATGTCAAATGAAACACTGCTTTTCTGTGCCTTCTTTTGATCCAGATATACAATATTTGTATTGGAAGGTTCCGCTCTTTCTGTCAGTACTGCAATCGCATAATTACAGCCTGCAACCGCATTTGGATATATCAGGTTCATGTGGTCTGTATCTAAAGATTGTACTGATACATATGGTACGCCCTGATCCTCCTGAATGACAACATTGTATATATTTTCCGTTTCTGCGGACAATGTATTGACGGTACTTAACATCAGCAGAATGATGCTGGTAATTAACATACTGGTTAGTTTCTTTTTCATACAGTCATCTCCTTGTCAACTTTATCACTGCAAATACGTAACTATAATGTAACAGTTCATCTCAGGACTTTGTACCTGCTGCAAAGTCCGTGAGAATGCGTAAAGGCTGGATGGCAAACTTTAAATGGGAGGATTCCGTAACAGTGAAGCCGGAAGGCTGAACTGTTACACTATAATTTAAATTGCTACCTATTTTTCTCTATACTGTACATATTCCCGGATATTTGAAACATTTTCCTGTCCATAGGGATTCGTCGTTGATTCCTTATTTTCACTCTTTCTAAAGTAGTAGGTGAATATCTTATCCCGGTAATGCCACTGCGTATATCCCTGAGGAATCCATCGATCTCTTTCAAATGGAGACAGCCCGCCGGCCGTTCCATCCGCTTTGAAATAATAGGTATTTCCAAAATGCCCTCCCGGACCGCGATAAAAATCTATGCCGCCAGAATACTTAATCCAGGGTAATTGCGCATCCACCCATATTTCCTGCAAATATGCTGTTCTTCCCGTTTTGCTTTGCGCATAAGATTGTGTTGTCCATGCATCATAGGCATTCGTCACCCATGCATAATAATGGTATTCGTGAATATTATAACCGGTATCTACCCAACGGGTTTCTGTTTGCCGATTGCCATTATCTGTGCCAGGATCCCAGTTGATCCAGTCGCTCCAACCGCCCCACTCCCATGTGGTGTTATAATTCTCCCACCCGGACAGGCTTGAAGAGTTTGATGTCGTATATGATGTAAGTGTATATGCCCATTTCTGGTTGACTACAATCGCATCTTCCGGCATATTTTCAACTGGAATCCATGCTGATACATCACCTGGTATCCAATGCGCATAAACTGTTATATCCGTCAGCGAAGTCATCATTGTGTTGGAAGTAATTTCCTCTCCGCCTTCTTTTTGAGTAAACCAGCCTTCAAATTTATAATAGTCTCTGCTGGGAAGCGGCAGTTCTCCTATTTCCATATTTAATGAAGCAATTTTACTTTCTACAGCAACTGTGCCGCCATTTGCGTCAAAAAATATAGTGTGGGAAGAAAGGTAATTTTTATACTCTTCTTCCGTAATATATATAACTTCCCCATTGGAAATCGTCAGATAATTCGTTCCTTTTACAGTTCCACATATCAATACATTTCCTGAGACATTCAGTTTACCTATTATACCGTCACTCAAATTTGTAAGATTGAGGTTTTTAGCAATCATCGTGTTATTGCTTGTTGACAGTAAATTGACATTTCTATTTAATTTTAAATTTGTTTCTTCCGCTTTCAAAATAAGTGCATATCCCGTACAATCTACAGTGACGCGATCGAATACTACATTTTCAGAAGAAAGCTCTAACGGAACTCTGGTATTTTCTGTGAAGGTCACACCATTTACAACCGTTGATCCTGCATCTGATTTGAGACTGAGTCCCTTATATTCTTTATCTTTTCCCTGAAGTTCAAATGAATTGATATCCCCTATCTCAAATACCATACCTTTAAGCTCATCACTCGGAATGGAGGAAATATCCAAAACAATATTATCCGCACCTGATGAAGAAACTGCCTGGGCCACAGCTGCATTAAACGCAGCAGCCCTGATTTCAGGAGCACTCTTAAATGCATTGGTTCCTAACTCTGTCACATCCATAGGCAAAGTAAATGTATCTAAGGAGATACAGCCGCTAAATGCATGATTGCCAATTTTCGTAACTCCGGGAGCCAGTACATATTTTAAAGAGGAACAGCCTTCAAATGCAGAATCTGGAATTTCCGTAATGAAATTTCCAAGCTGCACACCGACAATATCCTTATTATCTTTAAATAAACCTGGCACAATTCCTTTGACTTTGACTGATTCAAACGTTCCATCATGATTGTCCACTGACATATAAGAAGGAATTACGACAACATTATCCGGTTCATCAGGATCGGGAATATAATCCACAATGATCCCTGTGTCCGGATCCAGTCTGAGCCCCTGCGTCTTCGCCACTTTATTGTTTACATACTCACTGACAAAGTGCGGGATTTCAAAGGGTACGATACTCGTTTCATAATCATTAAAAGTGCCGTCCACGGAATAATCAAGATATTCCTCTGTTTCATCATCCAGAACATTATATGTATACACAAAATATGTTTTTTCTGCGACGTCATATCCAACCACTGCAAATACATGAACCGTTCCGGCTCTCACGAGCCGATAATCGCCGATCGTGTTGCCTGAGCTTGAAAATGTAGTAGTTGAAGATTTTATTTTTGAAGTAAAGTAACTCATTGTTGAGCTATATTCATCACTTTTAGAATTAGAAGTTGCCAGCGCCTGAGATTCGCTGTTGCTTCCGCCTTCTGAGTAAGATTCACCATATCCATACTGTTGGCTGATCAGTTTGGAAACTACATTTGATACCGTACTGCTCATACTGGTAGTTTTACTGTTTGCGTAACCCATTGATGTGTTCCAGGTTTTAGAATCGGTTTCCGTTTTTGATTTTTCTAAATTTACATCAATGCCATTAGACCAGCCATCCGTACCTGTATTTGTTGTTTTTCTGTAATTTCCATAGTCTATCCCAGCGCCTATTTCGTAACCAGTTTTAGCTCCAATACTTGCATCTCCAATGCCTATAATTGGAAATTCCAAACCACCGGACACCTCTCCGTATATTTTTCCATCGACTGACAATTCAAAATTCTCGCCTGTTTCAACAGTAGATGTATCCGTATGCGATCTGTTTTGAGATAATTTAAATGCTCCCGAATCTGTTTGTACCGTGCTGTGTGAACCGCCAGTACTGGATGAAAGATTAAAAGTATTACTCGTACTTTTCGCCAGTGTTTCTGCCTCTTCTCTGGTATGGCCAGTTTGATCCAGATAAGATTGACTTACTTGTGTATTCTTGTTCCAATCTTTTGATAAGGTCCAGGAAGAAGAGTTTGTTGTCGCATTAGAGATAGTTTGGGCTATTTCTGTTGCCTGTGTTTCACTGATTTCTTCTGTATCCGTTTTGGAATGAGTCGAAATAATACCGTTTACGCAGTTTAATCTTAAAATTGTAAACAACGGAACGTTTTTTATACTGCCAATTTCATAAGTAAACAGCATCAGACCGGCATCTGAGTCTTCACAGATGATAGGATCCGCCAATGTCTTTACTGCTTCAGCTTTATTTCTATTACTTGCCCAGTTGGCATAGAGCGTTATATTTCCGGTTGTGCCTGCAGAAATTGAGTCCCAGAATTTTCCATTTTTGTCTGACCAGCCAACAAATGTGTATTTGTCTAATGTTGGTTTGGGCAATGCTTTTTCTTCGCCCGTTTTGTATACAATTTCTTCTACCGGCACCATATCTGATGCAAAATTAATTGTAAACTGCTGCTTTTCCCAATGAGCGTACAGCGTTTTCGTGCCTCTTTCTCCAGATTTGATTTCGTCAACGCGGTCGCCTCCTGTTTGAGCAGTGTACCATCCTTTGAAACGGTATCCATCTACAATCAAATCCTGTAAGATCAAACCATCCTCCGTATAATATACAGATGGATTCGGATTCTCTATTTCCAATGATTGCAGGTATTCGTCGTTGTTGTCAATATGATATACGATGGTATTTTGTTCTTTCAGTTTGATAGTCTTCGCTTCGCAATTGGGCTGCATCTTATGATTCCACCACATAATTTTTGCATAAGCTGCCCGTTCGTCAGAAGGAATCTTTATGATACTGGATTCTGCAGAATATATCTTAAAAGATGTCATCTGTCCAGTACCTTTATAAAAAGCAATATAGATATCACCGTCAGTATACTGATTTGCAGTAAGAGTCGCACTCTTTTCGCCAATTTCTACAACAACGTTTTTGTCTGCATTTCTTTCATAATTTTTCTGCTGGGAATCGGATGGATTTTTCAGGGTAATGGCAAATACTGAAGAAGCCATTAGCATGAACATAACTACTGCAGATATGACACCAATTATTCTTTTTCCCATAGATATTACCTCCTTACAATTCAATTGTGTAATGTTATCGTGTGATTTCACAATCTTTCTTTCGTCCCTTCATCATCCTCCTTTAAATTATAAATTATAATAAATAGTTTATAAATTATACTATATTGTATAAATGATTTCAATATCAAATAAAATTTGATTAGAAAAAGCAGTATATATTACACTTCTCTTTTTTATTAAAAAAACCATTTTATAATTTCAAAATTCAGCATAATGTGAAATATCTGGAAAGTTTCTGTATTCACCCTGGATTGAAGGATGACTTGGCTGCAAGAATATTTATGGAAATCAACCATCAGGTATAGTATACTATCTATAGGGGAAACTATAAAATTTAAGGAAGATGATGCCATTCGAAAACTTGAATATACGTTTAAGACAATTACACCGTTCAAAATGCTGTTTGTGCAGTACCCGGAACTTTTAAAGAAGCTGGTAGCAGACTTGATCGGGATACCATTAGAAAGTATTGGATAGTTTGTGATACGAAACCCGCAAATGCCTCCTGAGAACCTGGGAGACAAATTCTGCAGGTTGGATATCAACATGACCATGAGGAATATGATTCATTCTTCCAGCTGCTAGAAATCAGACGCTATATGCTGTTGTCAGATAAAATGGGATTTCCATTCCCTGCTCGTCATGGTGCAGATGTGTTTCTCATTCATGCTCACGGATAAGGACAGTGATATGCGTATGTACAAACACTGTAAAAAAAGCCTTTGTCGCAAGCAGGAAGGGGAATGAGTTTTGCAGCCAGAAGTGTAAGAACCAGTTTAATGTCTATAAATCAAGGGAAAAGAAGAAAGGAAACAAAAGAGATGATTGAAAACAGGAATGTAAATATCATAACCGATGCGGACGGTAAAAAGCTGGTCTTGATTAACGATATCCGTTTCAAGGGCAAACGTCAGATTGACTGGGATGATGTAAAGCAGTATCTCGAAGGATATGTCGGGGACTATTACGAGATTGAGGAAAATGC
>JAAWDZ010000066.1 GCA_022794015.1 Eubacterium sp.
TCCGCCACTCAGTCAAAGGCGCTTCCTCCCCGAAGGGATTCCGCTCCAGTGCTTCGTTCGACTTGCATGTGTTAAGCACGCCGCCAGCGTTCATCCTGAGCCAGGATCAAACTCTCATGTTAAATCATTTGTCCCGGACCCTTGGAAAGCTAACTTTCCTTGTTCCGTTTCCATCCTGCCTTCCGGCAGGTTACTGTGTTCAGGTTACAGCATTTGCTGCTGTCCGTTCTTTTTGAATTCTTCTCTTTGAATCTTTCAAGGTTATTCCACTGTTCAGTTATCAATGTGCTTTTTCTGTTTTTCTGTCGTTTTCCGCGACAGCTCGTTTATATTACAACATACAAATCCGTTTGTCAACAACTTTTTTTACTTTTTTTAATTTTTTTCAAACGGAGCGGAGAAGGAGGGATTTGAACCCTCGCGCCGGTCACCCGACCTATACCCTTAGCAGGGGCACCTCTTCGGCCACTTGAGTACTTCTCCGAACATAAATCATTTAAAATCGTCAAGCTGTTACACTGTACCACGACGACTATTCCATCTTAACAAACGGAAAATTGTTTGTCAAGCATTTTTTAATTTTATTTTAGGCTTTTATTTTAGGAAGCCTTGTGGCAGTGAAGCCGCAGACTTAACTGTTGAGAAACCATTACGGTTACTGGCGTGCAAAAAGTAAACGGCAGCTTACTAAGACTAAAAAAGGGCCGACTTGCTTTCCCGGCAGTTGACCCTTTTCCCTTCTTAATCTGTTACGTATGGCATCAAAGCAATATGACGCGCCCGTTTAATTGCAACGGTAAGAGCTCTTTGATGCTTTGCACAGTTTCCGGTGATTCTCCTCGGCAGGATCTTTCCACGCTCGGAGATATATCTTTTTAATTTGTTAGTGTCCTTGTAATCAATGACATTGTCTTTGCCACAGAACACGCAGACTTTTTTTCTTCTGTGCATAGGCCTTCTTTTAAAAGAACCGCCTTCTTTGCCTTCTTTATTATAAGCCATTTTCATTTCCTCCTGATCACTGTAATGAACAATCCTGTTAGTTGAACGGTAATTCCTCGTCAATCCCATCCGGAATATTCATAAATCCGTCTCCCGCAGCAGCGCTCGGCGCCGGTCTGTCCATCGGAACATATCCGGTATTGCCCTCACTGGCTGACTTGCTCTCTGCAAATTCATGTTCTTCTACAACAACTTCCGTCGTGTAGACTTTCTGTCCGTCTCTGTTCGTATAACTTCCAGTCTGAATTCTTCCGGTGACTGCAATTTTTAAACCTTTGCGCAGATACTTTTCTGCAAACTCGCCCTGACGGCCAAATGCCACGCAGTTAATAAAATCTGCTGTCTGCTGATCCGCATCACGACGGAAACGCCTGTCGACCGCAAGTGTATATCTTGCTATAGCCATAGACTGCTCCGCCTGGGAGTAACGAACTTCTGGATCTCTGGTCAACCGTCCCATAAGAATTACTTTATTCATATATTTCCTCTTTTCTGATTATGCCTCGTCTTTTCTAACGCATAAGAAACGAAGAACGTTGTCCATAATACGGACGCGCTGCTCTATCTGTGCCGGAGCAGCAGCTTCTGCTTCGAACTGGATGAAATAGTAGAAGCCTTCTCTCATCTTCTGGATTTCATAAGCTAACCGCTTCTTTCCCCAGTCATCTACCTCTGTTACAGTTCCGCCAAAACGTGTAATATACTCTTTTGCTTTTTCAACTGTAGCAGTTCTGACATCGTCTTCGATCTTTGCATTCACAATAAGCGCTAATTCATATTTGTTCATGCAGTTGTACCTCCTTCTGGTCTCTTGGCCCTTTTACTCAGATAAAAGAGCAAGGAATATAGTTTTTCACGAGGATATATGTTAACACAATTTTCATTTAGAATCAAGCGGTTTTCTGATTTCTTTTAAATTTTTTTCAACTAGTTTGCGGGCAATCATGATTTGATGTCCACATCCCAGACATTTCAAACGAAAATCTGCTCCTACGCGCAGTACTTCCCACTCGAAGCTGCCACATGGATGTTTTTTCTTCAGACGGATGATATCCCCTGTTTCAAACTGCATTATTAAACTCCCTTCGTGCGCTCTATGGCAATTCTACCTGTGAAAGCACTTCACCGATTTTTCCTTCTATCTTCAAATCCGCTCTGCCATCCATAGGTGTTGTAGACTTATTGATTAATACCAGCTTGTTTCCTCTGTAGTAGTCAATCAGGCCCGCCGCCGGATATACAGCCAAAGATGTCCCGCCTATAATCAGAATATCTGCTTTGGAAATATACTGGATTGCCTTTTGCATCGTATAAGTATCCAATCCTTCTTCGTATAAAACAACATCCGGCTTAATATCACCGCCGCAAACATCACAAACCGGCAAATCCGTTCCGTTTAAGATGAATTTTGCATCAAACAGTTTTCCACATTTCTGGCAGTAATTACGGTGCACGCTGCCGTGAAGCTCTAAAACTTCTTTGCTGCCTGCCGCCTGGTGCAATCCGTCGATGTTCTGTGTAATGACTGCTTTTAATTTGCCTGTCTGCTCTAACCCGGCAAGCTTTTTATGCGCTGCATTCGGCTTCGCGTCCAGGCATAGCATTTTGTTACGGTAGAACCGGAAAAATTCCGGTTTGTTTCTCACATAGAATGTATGGCTCAATATGGTTTCCGGCGGATAATCATACTGTTGATTATAAAGTCCGTCCACACTTCTGAAATCTGGTATCCCGCTTTCTGTGGAAACGCCTGCTCCGCCAAAAAATACAATGTTATCTGATTCTTTTACCCATTTTAAAAACTGTGCTGACCGATCCATTGCCTGCCTCCTTTTTCTTTTTAATATACTCCCGGAATTTCTTTGTACCTGATTTTACAAAATGATTTTTTGTCAGATGCGCACAGATTTATGAGGCGTACGCGAAATGTACCCTGATTTAATTTGTGTGCGTCTGGCAGAAAAAGCCGCAAGGGGAGGTGCCGAAAGCATATTATTTTTATCTGTTTGCTACAATCAACAATATTAACAATCCCATGATAAGAACCGTCCCGATTGTTGCAGTTATATTTATAAATTTAATTGTATTCTCTTTGAGAAGTTTTGACAATAGCCCAAACAACAAAATTCCAATTATCCCACCCAATGTATTACCAAGTAAATCCGTAATATCAGTTGCTCCAATTCCCAATACATACTGCAGTACTTCAAATGACAGACTGGTGCAAAAAACAGGCGCAGCTTTGCAGATAAAGTTCCAGTCTTCTTTTAACATGCTGATATATACACCAAATGGGACAAATATCAAAACATTTAACATAATTTCCGCGGTACTGATTCTTCCGTTTGTAATTACAGAACCTTTAAATGGAATCAAATTAATGTTTCTATAATAACCTATAACTGAAAAATCCATATTCATTTTAAACAGAATAATCCACACTAATACAAAACAGTATACAGCCAGCAAAACTTTTGTAATATTTTGTTCTCTTTGTCGTTTCATTTTATATATTCCTTTCCTGTTTTTACTGTCTGAATTATACGTTTCAGGAATTAAGATAAACATAGAAATTTCTTTAAGTTATTATGAAAATATTAAACTTTGGCGTGCTATTCGAAGATAATGTGAAATTTTACTTGGAATTTTGTAAGACGTGTATTTTAAGGGATTTTGGTGCAAATATGCCGCTCAGCGGGACGTGCGGACGGCGGGAATGAGTTTTCAAACACGCTCTATAGGGACAAACATGATGTGGTGCGGAGTGATTTCACAGAAGAGGATATAGGATGTATCCGCCAGGGAGGGGATTTGACAGTGAAAACCTGCTGTACTGCCAGGCTCATATACTGCGACTTTTGTCTGTTTGCATCTGACCAGTGCCGAGTTGGTTTTCCAACCGAAAAAGAATTGCGGGGACAGGATTTGAACCTGCGACCTTCGGGTTATGAGCCCGACGAGCTTCCAGACTGCTCCACCCCGCTTTGTTTGTAATTGCTTAAATCAATGACGATTCAATCATTATTATTTAATTTTCTTTTATATTCTACACCTCTTTTGTCAAATTTATTCCAAAAAGTTTCTGTTTTATGCTATAATAAAGAACATATGAGATCTGCTGTTTACTCTTTCAAAGAGCAACAGCAGCAAACAAAAGTATTTACGGCAAAAAAAGAAAAAGGAGTGTATCATAATGGCTGAGGAAATGACCACACAGGAAACAACTGTTACAGGGGCAAATGAACCAGAAACAGCAAATACTGCCGGAACGGTAGTAACAGAATCTATGGACGATTACAAACGTGAGGTGGAAGCATCTTTCCGCAAATTGTCTGAGGGCGATATTATCAGCGGTACAGTGATTGCCGTGACGGAGGAAGAAGTCACACTGGATTTGAAATATTATACCTCCGGCATTATCAAAGCAGATCAATACAGTGAAGAACCCGGCTTTAACCTTATGGAATCTGTTCATGCAGGCGATGCGGTTGAAGCAACGATTATTCGCATGGATGACGGGGAGGGCAATCTTTTGCTTTCCAAAAAACAGGCAAACGACATCCTTGCCTGGGACAAACTAAATCAGTTTATGGAGGAAAATACCACTTTGAAGGTCCGTGTCAAGGGTATTGTACCAAGCGGCGTTATTACTTACGTAGAAGGAATCCGCGGATTTATTCCTGCTTCGCATCTAAGTCTGGATTATGTGGAAGACTGTAATCCGTGGCTCGGCAAAGAACTTGACGTACGGGTTATTACAGTAGATAAAAGTAAAAAGAAGCTTGTATTATCTGCAAAAGCTGTTGCCCGCGAAAAGGCCCAGGAAGAGCAGAATCACAGGATTTCCATGCTGGTACCGGGTTCAGTGGTAGAAGGTACGGTAGAAAGTATTATGCCTTATGGCGCATTCATCAATATCGGCAACGGCCTGAGCGGACTGGTGCATATTTCACAAATCTGTATCCGGCGCATCAAATCACCAAAAGAGGTTCTGGAAGTTGGACAAAGTGTTAAAGCTAAGATTCTGAACACGAATGACAACAAGATTAGCCTGAGTATGCGTGCTTTGGAAGAAAACACGACAGAAACAAAGGCAGATGAGGATGATACGGCAAGTATCAACGATTATGTATCACATGAAACGGCATCCACAAGCCTTGGCTCTCTGCTTGCAAATATTAAATTAGATTCCTGATAAATTCCTGGAACAAAAAAGGGCTGCCGCCCGGAAATATTCCGTTATGCGGCAGTCCCTTTTTTTGTATTTTTATTTCTGCGGTTCATCAGATAAAACGATGCCATTGCAGCGAACAACCCAATCAGTACTCCTGCCAGAACGTCCGTCGGATAGTGCACGCCGACATAAAGTCTTGAGAGACAGATTAAAATCGCCAGCACAAGCAGGGGAATGCCTGCTTTTTTGGGAAGCGTTGCAAACAGGGCTGCGGAAGCTGCTATTGAACAGGTCGAATGACCGGACGGAAAAGAAAAATCATGTGGTTTTGTGCCAATAAATTTTAATCCTTCGACTACTTCATAGGGGCGGATCCGCGCTGCCATATTTTTAATGCATACATTGGTAATCAGAAATCCGATTAGTACAGCAACCATGCCCGTCATCCCTGCTTTGCGATACCGGGGAATACATAATAGCACGGCCAAAAGCACCAGCCAGAACCACCCGGCATTACCCAGACTGCTGATAAAAATTACAATTGGATCAAAAAACTCTTTGCGTATATGCTCCTGTATCCATAACAGGATATTACCATCCAGATGCAGCAGCCAATCCATAAAATCCTCTCCTTTCCTGACACCTGCTATGACCATACGATGCAGGAATTACAATATCAGTCTTCAAACAGCGGTGTGGAAAAATACCGTTCAGCCGTATCCGGCAGAACGGTAACAACGGTTTTACCGCTTCCTAGTTTTTCTGCCATTTTAAGCGCAGCCGCTACGTTCGTGCCGCTGGAAATTCCGCACATAATTCCTTCCAGACGTGCCAGATCTTTGGCCGCCTTTATTGCTTCTTCATCGGTTACAATGTAAATATCTTCATAAATCTGCTGATTTAAAATTCGCGGAATAACGCCGTCGCCAATTCCCATCTGCAGATGTGTCCCGATTGTACCTCCTGCAAGAATCGCCGCGTTTTCCGGCTCAACGGCCCAGATTAGAATATCCGGGTTTTGTGCTTTTAATACCTCACCAATTCCGGTAATCGTACCGCCTGTGCCAATTCCAGAACAAAAACCATCAATCGGTCCTGCTACCTGTTCTAAAATTTCAAGCGCGGTATGGTGCTTGTGTGCTTTAATATTGTTGGGATTTTCAAACTGTTGGGGAACAAATACATTTGGATCATCTTTTGCCATCTGCAGAGCAGTCTGCAGGCATTTTTCGATACATTCTCCGATATTGCCCGCATCGTGAATCAGGCGCACTTTGGCACCGTAATGCTTCACCAGAAGTCTGCGTTCTTCGCTGACGGAATCCGGCATTATGATGATTGTTTCATATCCGCGTACTGCCCCAACCAGCGCCAGACCTATCCCCTGATTGCCGCTCGTCGGCTCTACGATAATAGTATCCTTATGTACAAGGCCCTGCCGTTCTGCGGCCAGTATCATATTGTAAGCCGTTCTCGTTTTAATGGAACCTCCTACGTTGAGGCCTTCGAATTTAACCAAAACTTCAGCGCTGTCAGGTTTATTCATTTTATTCAGACGCACAATCGGCGTGTGGCCGATAGCATCCAACACATTATTGTATATCACAATTTCCCTCCTGTCTGGGGTTTTTTATAAGAATATAGCATCCCAGGTTTGTTTGCAAGTTTTTTCATGGATATTTCTTCTGCGGCATATAATAAAAATGAAAATCTCCCTGGAGCATATATATGCAGCTTTTACAATTTTTATCCGAATCGGTAGTCCCCATACTCATATTTCTGATTGTCACCTATGGTCTGTTAAATCATCAGAATGTGTTTGGAGACTTTTTGAAAGGCGCAAAAAGCGGGTTCTTTACAGTCATTGATATTCTGCCTACTTTAGTCGGGTTAATGACTGCCGTAGGTATTTTACGTGCTTCCGGTTTTTTGGATTTTTTTTCAGGACTTTTAAAAAATCTGCTGGGACCGCTGCATTTCCCTGCGGATCTGATACCGCTTTCTATTGTAAAAATGTTTTCTTCTTCCGCTGCAACGGGTCTGCTGCTGGATTTATTCAAAAACTATGGTACAGATTCTTTTATTGGACTTTGTGCTTCCATTATGATGAGCTGTACGGAAACCATTTTTTATACCATGAGCATTTACTTTATGCATGTCCAAATCAAAAAAACAAGATTTACTCTCTCTGGCGCTTTATTTGCCACGCTATGCGGGATTGCCGCAAGCATTTTTCTGGCATCGCTTATGATGTAAGGAACAGAGCATCCTATATCACAAACAAGCGGGAGTATGTCAATGCACCCTCCCGCTTGTTTGTTATAATACTTTTGAGAGAAAATCCTGAAGCCTCGGATTCTTAGGATTTGTAAAAAATTCCTCCGGCGTATTTTCTTCCATAATAATTCCTTCATCAATGAACAGCACTTTACTCCCCACCTCACGAGCAAAACCCATCTCATGCGTCACAACTACCATTGTCATACCGTCGTCCGCAAGTTCTTTCATAACGTCTAACACCTCGCCAACCATTTCCGGATCTAGCGCAGAGGTCGGTTCATCAAACAGCATGACTTTCGGGTTCATAGCAAGAGAGCGCACTATCGCAATCCTCTGCCGCTGCCCGCCTGAAAGCTGTGAAGGATATGCATCTGCTTTTTCCGACAGATTCACACGGTTTAACAGACTTATCGCCTTCTGATGTGCTTCTTCCCTGTCCATCAGTTTCAGCTTTATGGGTGCCAGCGTAATATTGTCTAAAATCGTAAGATTATTAAACAGATTAAAATTCTGGAATACCATACCCATGTGCTCTCTGACTTTATTGATATTTGTCTTAGGATCGGTGATGAGTTTACCATCGAACCAGATTTCGCCGCTGGTAGGCCGCTCTAACAGATTCATACAGCGCAGAAAGGTGCTTTTTCCGGAACCGGACGGGCCGATTACAACGATTTTTTCGCCCTTTTCCACATGGTAGTCAATGCCTTTTAAAACCTCTATTTTTCCAAATGATTTGTGCAGATTTTTAACGGTGATCACCTTTGCGCAGCCTCCTCTCTAACAGCTCAATCAGCTTACTCAGTATTTTAATGATAATAAAATAGATTACAGCAGCGCCGATCAACGGCATAAAGGCTTCAAACGTCCGGGAGGATATCTGGCTTGCTGTTCTCGTCAAATCAGAAAGGCTGACATAACCTACAATCGCCGTTTCTTTTAACAACACAATAAATTCGTTGCCAATCGGCGGCAGGACATTCTTGATCGCCTGCGGCAGAATAATATAACGCATGGTCTGGCCTTTTGATAGACCCAATGACCTCCCCGCTTCCATCTGTCCGTGATCGACTGCCAGAATACCCGCACGCATAATCTCCGCCACATATGCACCGCTGTTAATACCGAATGTGAGTACGGCAACTAATATACCGTTTTTACAGTTCTCCATCACGATAAACCACATAATCAAAAGCTGCAGCACTGCAGGCGTACCGCGAATGATATCAATATATACCTGCGCTATCACAGAAAAAACAGAACGTTTCCCATCTTTTCTGACAGACAGCTTCATGAGGGCAACAACCGTTCCTATTACAATGCCAAGAATTGCGGCAAACAGAGAAATCTGCAGTGTAACCCCCAGTCCCTTCAGATAAAGTTTCCAGCGATCCCCTTCGACAAAAGCTACCTGGAATTTAAATGCAACATCTGCAAACCATTCATTCATTGATTTTCCCACTCCCGCTGTCTTTAGTTCTCAATATACTGATTGACCAGTTCATCAAACGTCCCGTCTGATTTCAGCTCCGCTAATGCGCCGTTAACTGCTTCCGCTAACGCTTCATCCCCCTTCGGCAGCGCAATTGCATAATCTTCCGGCTCAAAATTAAAGTCCATATACTGAATCTGATCGCTGAAATTATCTGCAAATACCAGGGCCGGATTCTTATCTACAATAACTGCGTCCAATCGCCCATTGACTAAATCGTTTACTGCGTCCACTGCTTTATTGTACTGCTTTGGAGTCGCACCCTCAAAATCTTCTATCATCAAATCTCCCGTCGTTCCAAGCTGCGCACCAATGGTCTTGCCTGCCAGATCGTCTGCCGCCGCAATTTCAGTTTCTAACGGCACTAATACAAACTGCACTGCCTGATAATAGGAATCGGAAAAATCTACCATACGGGTGCGCTCATCGGTTACAGTCATACCTGCAATGGCTACGTCGATTTTGCTGCCAATGGAAGCTACGAGGGAATCAAATTCCATGTTTTCCACCTCTACTTCTACGCCAAGCTTATCTCCAATCGCTTTAATCAGAGCAATATCAAACCCATCCGGTTCGCCATTGTCTCCTACAAATTCAAATGGAGGAAATTCTGCGTTTGTCCCTACGGTTAAAACACCGTCTGCCAGTACATCGCCTGAGGAAACTTCCGAAGAATCTTCTGTATCTGAACCCGCATTGGAATCATCCAACGGCTCTGCTTCGTCGCTTGAAACCTTTCCTCCCGATTCTGCTTGTCCCTGTGCACTATTGTCTGCAGAATCCGTACCACATCCTGCAAATGCCATGGTCATTGCCAACATAAGTAAAACTGCTGCTTTTTTCATAATATAAGCTCCTTCCTTAAACACAATATTCTTTATTGTAACATCTTTATGCATAAATACAAGTATAAAAACGGATTTTTTGTAAGTTTATGCATTTTTTCAGTTACAGTTCAAACACTCACTATCTTGCGGGCTGTTTTTATGCAGCATGCATAAAAATCCCGGAGAGGGTAACTTAGGAAGGCTTATGGCAGAGGAGAAGGCTCAGGTGTTTGTTTCTGCGTTAAGATTTCCTAAAGCCATCCTCCTCTGTCCTCTTTTTCTATTTGAATAGAATGTTTTTCTCAGGATTTTGCGCTCTTATCACAACATACGGATAACTGGGGGCGGCATTTTTCAATTCGTCTTTTGACGGTCCAATCAGGTTTGTCTGAAATATAACGGAATTCTGTGTCTGATAAAATTCCAGGATCTGAATGCTGTACCCGCCAGTCTCCTGCTCGCCATATCCTCTGACAACATAAATATAACTGTCACTTTCGTAAGTGAGTTTAAAATCAGCCGCCTTTTTTTCTTCTATTTTTGTCTTTAGTTCCTCCGGAATATTTTCTTCCTCTACCATTTCGTACTCTAAATCGTTGATTTTGCTTCCATCTGTTTTTTCAATACCGCAGCCGTCGTATAAAGCTGACAGAGCCATTAAACCAACAGCAGCCGCAAACAAAAACAGCCTGTGACTCCACCTGTTTTTCTGTTCAGAATGATATTTCATATTTTCCTGCTTTTGCTTTTTTTTACAGTTTATTCATCATTTATGGTTGTAATTCCAACTTGCAGTTAGTATAATAAATGAATGTTTGAAGGGCAATTACTACCCTCAGTGGACAAAAGAACGTACGCAAAGCGACAATAACGCGGCACAATCGCAAATCTGTGGTGCAAAACCGTGTGTCCCCTTGTCCACTGAGGATATGCTCTGAACAATGTGGCTAAGCTTCGGTGAAGTCCGGAATTTACATTGGTTAAGAAAGGATAAACAATATGATACGACTGATTCTTGTTGCACTGTTTCTGATTTTATTTTTGCTGTTAGGCATACCTGTGCTGTGTATAGAATGGCTGATCGCCAGGAAATTTCCTCATGCGGCTGAAATATCCCAGCTTCGCATTGTCCAGTGGGGATTTAAATGTATCCTCTTTTTGGCCGGAACCCGGCTTACGGTGATTGGAGAAGAACATGTGCCAAAGGACACAGCTGTGCTTTATATTGGCAACCACCGCAGCTTTTTTGATGTTGTGATTACTTATTCGAGATGTCCCGGACTGACAGGGTACGTGGCCAAAGATTCTATGCTAAAGGTACCCCTGCTCTCTATTTGGATGAAGCGTCTTTACTGTCTTTTTTTAAACCGGAATGACGTTAAGGAAGGTTTTAAAATGATCCTTACCGGAATTGAACAGATCAAACGTGGCATTTCTGTCTGTATCTTTCCGGAAGGCACAAGATGTCAGAGCTCTGACGATACAAAAATGCTGCCCTTTAAAGAGGGCAGCATGAAAATGGCTGCAAAAACCGGCTGCCCGATTATTCCTATGGCAATCACCGGCTCTGCTGATATTTTCGAAAATCATTTTCCCTGGATTCGTTCCGCTCACGTCACCCTGCAGTATGACGAACCAATCTATCCAAAAAACCTGTCAAAAGAAGAGCAAAAACATCTGGGCAGCTATACCAGAACTAAGATCGGAGCTATGCTGGAGCGTATTTAAAAACTGTTCAGACATGCTCCAATGCATCCACAATCAAATGAAACTGCATGAAATGGGACGCTTTAACCAACAAGGTGTCCCCTTCTTTTATAATAGAGCAAACTGCTTTTATCAATTCTGCTTTATCTGGAAAATAAAAAACCTCAATGTGACTTTTCTGTACGCTGCGTGCAGCCTGCGCCATCTCCCGGCTCAGTTCCCCGGTACAGTACAAAATATCAATTTCTATTTCCGCCGCATAACTTCCGACTCCGGCATGCAGTAATTTTTCATTTTCGCCAAGTTCGCCCATATCACCTAATATTGCAATCTTTCTGCCCGATGCCTGGCTTAGTACGTCAAGAGACGCGCGCATGGAAACCGGATTGGCATTGTAGCAGTCATCAATAATGGTAAAACCATCTTTATAAATCAGGTTGCTTCTGCCACTTATAGTCTCTGCCGCACTAATACCCCTGCAGATTTCACTTATCTTCATACCACATGCATCTCCTGCACATGCAGCTGCGAGCGCATTGTAAATATTATGCTCGCCAGGAAGCGGTATGAGAACTGTCTGCTGCTCACCGCGCAGGTGCAGCATCATACGGATTCCTTCCATTCCAAGGGGACTGATATCTGTGGCATAGACAGCTTCACTCTCTTTGACATATTTGTCCGGAGATTCCCGATAAGTATAAAATACGGGTTTTGTCCCGTTTACTTCCTTTACAGTGGCAAGTTTGTCATCATCTCCATTCAGAATGACTATACTCTCTTTTTGCAAATGTGAAAACACTTCTGTCTTAGCTTTTAATATTCCATCTCTGCTGCCCAGATTTTCCAGATGGCACAATCCGATATTTGTAATTACACAGATATCGGGAGCCGCAATCTGTGCCAGACGATGCATTTCTCCGAAATCTGAAATTCCCATTTCCAGAACTGCTATCTCGTGCTCCTGTGTCATCTCAAATACCGTAAGCGGAAGTCCGATTTCATTATTAAAATTCCCTTCGGTTTTATGGACGAAAAACTTCTGTGCAAGTACAGAGGCAATCATCTCCTTCGTACTGGTCTTTCCTACGCTTCCGGTAATCCCAACCACCTTGATATCCAACTGCCTGCGGTAGTACGCAGCAATTTCCCGCAATGCTTTTTTCGTAGATTCCACCAGAATATAAGGCCCTTTGGGATTTTCAATCCTCTTTTCTGAAAGGCAGGCCAACGCCCCCGCTTCCATTACAGCCGGAATAAAGCTGTGACCGTCTACCCGCTCCCCAAGTATTGGAATAAACAAACCGCCCGGCTTTACTTTCCGGCTGTCAATCGCAATCCCCGTCACCTCGGTATCCATAGCTGACTCGTTTCCAAAGTATGTACCGCCGCAGCATGCAGTAATCCGCCTTAAAGTCATATTTTTCATTTCTTTCCCTCATATTTCTCTAATGAATATTGTATAATTCTCTCGCACAACTGTACGTAATTTATCCCAACTGCCTGTGCCTCCTGCGGAAGCAGGCTGGTTGCGGTCATTCCCGGAAGCGTGTTTGCTTCCAGGCAGTATATACAGCCATCTTTGTTCATTCTGAAATCCATGCGGGCATAAGTGGTAAGCCCTAACGCCTTTGCAACAGCAACCGCATAATCCATCAAGTCCTCTGTCGCTTTTGCATCAAGCTCCGCCGGACAGATTTCCACTGCGCTTCCCGCCTTATATTTGTTCTTATAATCGTAAAAGCCTTGCACTGGCATAATTTCAATGACCGGAAGCGCTTTCCCGCCCAGCACACCTACTGAAAAATCCCGGCCCTCAATGAACTCCTCAATCACTATTTCATCTTCCCAGCGAAAAGCCTCTTCCAATGCCTTTACAAACTCCCCTTCCGTACGCACAATCGAAATTCCAATACTCGAACCGCCGCTGCAGGGCTTTACCACACATGGCAGGGAAATTTCTTCCTCTGTAAAATTCTCTGTCCAATCTGTTTTTGACATCGTAATCCCGCCCGGCGTCGGAATGCCATTCTCCCGGAAAAGTGTCTTGGAAACCGCTTTATTCATTGCAAGCGCACTTCCAAAATAACCGCTTCCGGTATAACGGATTCCAAGCAAGTCAAAAGCTGCCTGAATCTTGCCGTTTTCTCCGTCCTCTCCATGCAGTGCCATGAATACAATGTCCGCCATCTGGCAAATCTGGAGTACATTCGGCCCAAAAAGCCCGTCGCACTCACTATCTCTTGCTGCCTTAATTTTTTCCAAATCCGGCGCCGTTTCTGATATATCTTCCACCTGTACACCTGCGTCCCACTCCTGTGCAAAAATATCGGAAATATCTCCTTTCACATCTTTATATCCCATAAAAACATCCAGTAAAATAACACGGTGACCGTTTCCCCGCAATGCTTCCGCGACCATTCCCCCGGTTTTTAAAGACACATCCCGTTCGCCGCTCAAACCTCCTGCTAATACTGCAATATCCATTGTAATCTCCCATCTTTCATTTTATTTTCCTTATTGTATCCCATTTTACCGGCAATGACAAGTAAGGGGTTTCTGAAACGCCTCTCCTCATTTTATGCCGGAATTTATTTCTTATCCTAAAACATGCGGTTTCAGGAAAATATTTTTTCTACTGAAACCGCATGGTAACGGGGGAATATCTTTTGTATAATATAAATATAAGTTATTAAAAAGTAACATATATGGGTTCTTGCGCTTTGTAAAATTCTTCAAAGCTCCCATAACTTCTGGTTTCACTTCTTATGCCAAGAATCGTTTCCGCCTGCTGCCTGCTTTTTTTGGCATTCTCTAAATTTCCTGAGGCAGTAAGACACCTTGACTTAATACACAGCAAGTATGGTAATATCGTATACTTACCTGTAAGACAGCACATTTCTATACCTTCGTCACACTGTTTTACTGCCTCGTCAAATTGTCTCCGCAGCTCAAATATCCATGCCAAATTACCAAGCAGCATCGGATAAATCTTCGCTGCATCCGGCACATCAAGCTCCTGCTGTTTAAAATATTTTTTTAAAAAAAAGAAAACAGACCATGCCGTTTCCAAATCGTTTTTTCTTGCATAAGCGATGCCCATATTTGACAGAATATACATCTCATCATATGTCAAAAGTACCACTTTTTTCTTTGCTTTAAACCGTTCTTTATAATCAGGCATCGTAACCATCAATGCCTGCCTTAATTTCGGCAGAATTTCCTCTTCATTCTCTTTTAGTATTCCCTGATAGATTGCCTGCGTATACAGCTCAAACTGTACGCAGAATGGATTGCCCTCATCTTTTAACCCGCTATACTGTTCCATTGCAGATTTTGCCTCCTCCATTCTCGTCTGCCCCAGATACAGCAATATTTTCTTGCATAGTCTGGAACGTTCCATTTCCGTCTTTGTGTCGCAGGAAACCCAGACATGATGCATTCCAGGCATTTTGCTGCATAGCGCCTCAAATACCCTCTTAGAAACAATTGCTTTTCCGTTTTCGATTTTAGACAAAGTACCTGTAGTACAGATTCCATAAGCTAATTCTTCCTGTGTATACCCTAATCTCATACGCATTTCACGGATTGCATTTCCCATACCGTATGTTGGCATTTCGAACCCCTTTCTTTACAGTCCCCGTTGTATTTATTTTAACCTATCTTTATTATATAGGCAATTAGCGTATTGTAAATCATTATTCGATCAGCAAATTTTATCAACTTTAATCACATACCACGTTTAAACACGCAAAAAATACCGCACATACCGTATTTCACGATATGTGCGGCAAAAAAATTTTAACTCTAAAATTCCGGTTCCATTAATCCGTAGGTACTTCCTTTCCTCTTGTAAACAACGTTCACCCGTTCGGTTTCTGCATTACAGAATACGAAAAAATCATGTCCTAATAATTCCATCTGCACACAGGCATCCTCCGGATACATCGGCTTCATATCAAACTTCTTGGTACGAATAATGCGGATCTCATCGTCGGAATCAGATTCCTTCTCAATAAATTCCTTGCGGAAGCTGGCAACATTTTGATGTTTACTAATAATCTTTTTTTTGTATTTCTTAAGCTGCCTTTCAATAACTTCTTCTACCAGATCGATTGACACGTACATATCATTGCTTACCTGTTCTGAACGAATAATATTACCTTTTACCGGTATGGTAACTTCGATTTTCTGACGCTCCTTCTCCACACTTAATGTAACAAATACGTCCGTATCAGGGGTAAAGTACTTCTCTAATTTGCCCAATTTAGTGTTTATCGCATTCTTAAGGCCATCGGTTAAATCAACATTTCTTCCTGTAATCGTAATACGCATGGTATCCCGCCCCTTTCCTTGTTTACAGCCTGATCTGGCTGTATGATGGAATTATTATATCATATTTGCAGATAATTTCAAGAAATTCTCAGAATTTGGATAGTGTAACTTTACTTTTGGGTTTTGTTAATTAAAATTCATCACACACTTTTATCAAATATGAAACATTATCAGGTATTCCTACTCTACAATATCTTTTTCCATTTCTGCAATTAACAGACAACTTTCAGATCGTGAAACCTTATTTTCAAACCCCATCCTGTTTGTCCTCATAAAACTTTACATTGTCTCCAATTTTGCAAATATTTATTATCATCAAGTACCTTCTCAACAATTTGATTTACCCCTTATTCTGTTTTATAATAAGATAAAAACATCAAGGAGAAAGCAACATGAAACGAAAAACGGTTTTGATCACCGGAGCCTCCAGAGGAATCGGACATGCAGCTGCAATTGCTTTTGCCAAAGGAGGATATGACCTTGTTTTAAACTGCATAAACTCCCAAAAAGAGCTTACAGATCTTTCAGAAAGTCTAAAGCGCCGCTTTGCCATCCGCTCACTTTGCTGCTGCGGCGATATAGGAAATCATATGTTTGTCTGTCAGATGTTTGAACAAATCCGCTCTTTTTGTCAGGGCATTGACATACTGATTAATAACGCGGGAATCTCTTATATTGGACTGCTGAGTGACATGTCCTTTGATAACTGGGAACATCTCATTCACACAAACTTATCTTCTGTATTTTCCTGCTGTAAATGTGCAATTCCTTATATGGTAGCCCAGAAATCCGGCAAAATTATTAATATCTCATCCGACTGGGGGATCTGCGGAGCATCTTGTGAAGTGGCTTATTCCGCTGCAAAAGGCGGCGTCAATGCCTTTACAAAAGCGCTTGCAAAGGAGCTTGCGCCGAGCAATGTTCAGGTCAACGCCGTTGCATTTGGTATAATTGATACAGATATGAACAGCTGCTTTGACAACGAAGAGCGTACACGGCTGGAAGAAGAAATTCCAGCAGGATATTTTGCAAAACCAAAGGAGGCGGCCCAGTTTCTTTATCAGCTGGCTTCTGCTCCCCCTTATCTGACCGGACAAATCATCAGTTTTGACGGTGGCTGGATTTAATACGCTTAATGAAAATTTTTTACCCAAAACTTTTGTGTAATTCGCGTTTTGCGAGTTTTCCTGATTTTACCCTCCGTTTTGCTATACAATATCTGCAAAAAGATAAGGAGGAATGCGGTATGGATATTGGAAACCAACTGCGCAGACTTTTAGATCAGGACGGAATTACACAAAAACAATTAGCACAGGCACTGAATATTTCAACAACAACATTGAATGGTTATATACAAAATAGGAGACAGCCGGATGCCAATACAGTGATCCGGCTTGCCTCTTATTTCAATACAACAACCGATTTTATTTATGGTCTGACAGCACTACGGGAGACGGTCGAATCTCCGTACAATGCAGACGAAAGACATCTTGTTAATATCTACCGGGCTATACCGGAGGACAAGAAACCGCTTTATGTTGAAACCGGAAAAACTTTTTCCAATTTCAGACCGGAAGAAGCGCCGGATGAAACAAACTGATGTAGTACAAATTACCATGCTTTTATTGATTCCGGTTATACACCCGCTCTGATATCAGAAACGAAAGGATATTTAACACGACTGTAATCCCAACAACAACTGCTAAAACAAACGGAAAATTGAGTAAAGCCTGATTCATTCCCAAATCTTCCCAAATGGAAACTATGGCGAAGGCAGAACCCACTACAATTAAAATAAACAGCAGACGTCCCCGCTCTACGCCTATCCAAAACATAAGTGGAAGGTTCACCGCCTGTACCATCAGCGCAATACATGCAGTAATCAGTATTGCAAACATATTTTCCATATGGAACGGCCTGGCATATGCCACAGTGCCAAACAGCCTTCCAAAAAAAACGATAAGCAAAGAAACCGCAACTGTAATGTAGCCCATCGCATATTTGCTGCCTATAATCTGGGTACGGGTCAACGGAAGCGTTTCCTCCATCCTTCCCCATTTTGCACGCTCATCATACGCCAGAGCTGTAATTGGAAGTGAAGCCGCATATACAATTACATAGGAAAACAAAAAATCATTTTGCAAAAACGCCATACCAACTGCCAGTATAAAAAAATATTTTGTCTGCTTCATCATGGAGCAAAGATCTTTGATCAATAATCCCCTCATCAATGCACATCTCCTTTCTTTGCCAGAAACAACATAATGTCTTCAATTCCCGCCTTTTCCACCTCAATGGATTCCAAAAGCAGGGCTCGCTTTACCAAAAGCTCCGTAGCGTATTTGCCCTCCCGTCTGGCTACAATAGCATCTGGCGGCACATCGGACAGGTTCTTACTTGTCACATGCACAATACCGTACTCTTCCATCAGACGATCCTTTTCTTCGCAAAAGAGCAGCCTCCCCTGGTGCAGAAATGCGATATAATCGCTGATTTTCTCCAGATCACTGGTAATATGGGAGGAAATTAATACAGAATGGTCCTCCTGTCTGGTAAATTCGTTAAATATTTCCAGGATTTCATCCCGGACAATGGGGTCTAACCCGCTGGTGGCCTCATCCAAAATCAAAAGCCTGGGCCGATGCGACAGTGCAACCGCAATGGCAAACTTCATCTTCATACCTCTGGAGTATTCCTTAAACTGCTTTTTGTCCGAAATAGAAAAACGTTCCAGATATTTCATAAAGGTATCCTGCTGCCAGCTTTTGTAGGTATGCTGCATCATCTTACTGACTGTTCCGGCGCTTAGAACCTCCGGATAGTAGGCTTCATCCAGAACAATACCGATTTCCTCTTTAGTCTGTACAAATTCCCTGGAACGGTTATCCCTGCCCAATATGGTAATCTCTCCGGAATCCCTGGATATTCCGTTTAGAAGCAGGCGGATCGTCGTGCTTTTACCCGCGCCGTTTTCTCCTACCAAGCCTAAGATACAGCCGCTTGGAAGAGACAAAGATATGTCCTTTAAGGTAAATTCAGGGTATGATTTTGTAACGTGTTTCATTTCAATTGCATTCATTCTTCTACCTCCAATATGCGAAACATTTCGATCAGATCCTCATTTGTAATGCCGCAGCCTTTGGCCAGCTGGCTGATGACCTGCATGTGAGCTTCTATTTTTTTTAAGTTTTCCTCCTGGATTAGCTCGCGGTTAGTACCTGCTACAAAGCAGCCCTTTCCGGCTACCGTATTGACAAAGCCTTCCCGCTCCAGCTCATCGTATGCGCGTTTGGTGGTAATTACGCTGATGCGCAAATCCTTTGCCAGGCCGCGGATGGACGGAAGTGCATCACCTTCTGCCAGAGTACCGTTTAGGATGAGATCTTTTATCTGTGTGTATATTTGCTCGTAGATTGGCTGACTGCTGGAGTTTCTGATTATTATCTCCATGTTGTTACCTCTCTTTCTGTATATAAACAGTATATACAGTTAAAACACATCTGTCAAGAGACTTTTCAAAAATTTATTATTAAAAAATGGAAATCTTATTGACCTCCCATCAGACGCGCTATAATTCAGACACAAAAACAGCCCTGAATCTGACATGCTGCCCACTGCACATCCAAATCCAGAGCATTTTTTCCACAATATATTATTTTTTGCGCACGTTTGTTAATTCTCCCTGAAAATAATCGAAATTACTGCACTGATTGCTCCAAAGATCAACCCTGCCACCACCCAGATTATCCAGGTAAATCCCCATTTTCCCGTAACAAAACTCCACACCAGATAACACGCTGTAACAATCGGCCAATAAGCAGCCGCTATTGCCTGTATTAGTTTTTCTCCCTTCTTCTCTGTCCGCTTTTCCGGAGCAAAGTCGCCCTTTTCCAACAGCAAATCGTAAGCGCTTTTTTTCACTCCCTGTGTAATAAATAAAAACACTCCCCCCGCAACGAGTACAAACAAACTGCTTCCGGACAAGTCGCGCAGTACCTGAAATCCTGTACCGGCAAAAACAGCTTCCATGCACACGGATGGCAGCACACTAATAATGCATAAAATAACGCCTGTCGTAATTTTTATTCCAAATCCCTGATTAAATGCTTCATATTCCTCCGCAATGCGGGCTCTGGTCCGGAAATCCAACTGTATTTGATATTTTTTGTACATATCGTATCTGCCGTTTGCGATTCCAGCCGTAATAAAAATTCCGACCGCCGCCGCTACCATCAGAAACAGGCTGCATCCCCCTGCTGCATCTGCAAGCGCTCTCGGCAGAATATTTGCCTCTTCCAGGGCACTCATAATACACGCAGGCACAGGTGAGCAGATGCAGAGCACTACGCCCGCAGCAATTTTAAATCCAAAACTGTCCTGACTTTGCAGGTACGCCTTCGCCTGCTCTAATGTGAGCTTTTTTTCCTGTCTGAAATCCACTGTACGTTTCTGTCCTGCTGCCAGTTCTTTATCAAGTCCAAGCTCAAATGCAATCTCGTCCATGCTGCCGAATTCAGATATCACGATACCGATAGCCTCGTTTTCCGATTTGCCCCCGGCCTTTAACTCGTTATATTTATCCTCCATAATCCCCAGCAGCTCCTCTCTGGCTCTGCGTACCTGTGGTGTATCCGGATAACTCCGGAACAGATTGTCGATATAGCTCATGATAGTTTCCATATACGTTCCTCCTCTGAAATAACATTACTGGTAAAACTGATCTACGACTTCCTTTGTAAGCTCCCATTCACTGCACTTTTCTTTGTAATATTCCTTCCCTGCCTCTGTAATCCGATAGTAGGTCCTCCGCTTTCCATTTGTCTCGCTTCCGTAAAAAGATTCGATATAGCCATTTTTCTCAAGCCTGGTAAAAGCAGAATACAGTGTTGTTTCTTTGATTACATATTTTTCCTCTGTGCGGATTTTGATTTCTCTGGAAATCTGGTATCCATAGGAAGGCTCTTTCAAGAGCAGATACAGGATCATCATGTCGTTGTAGCCGCGTATTCCGTCACTGCTTATCATACTTGTCGCCTCCTTTTGGAAAAGTATTATGTCTGTCGTAGTAATTTTGTCAGGAATAGAATAACATAATTACTACGACAGATCAAGTAATTTAAAAAATTATTTTACAGAAGAAAGATATACGGTTACAGTTTACACACCACTGTTCCGCGAGATGTATCTGCACATTCTGTGCGGAAACACTGAGTTTTTCAGCGCGAAATCGCATATTTCTGCGATTTCTGTACATCGCGAAGCGTGTTACTGGTCACAGAGTAAACAGTAACGATATACGATGTATTCACCAGAAAGGGGATTTGGCAAAGACTTCCTCCTGCAAACTTGAAAAAACAATCTGACCATGCTAGAATTAGCTTTATAAAAATTCACATAGCAGGAGGACTTATATTGGAAGAACAGTTGATTGCATTATATAAAGACATCAGACAGATCTCTGACAACTTAAATCTGTCCACTTACCCAAAAGATATTGGACGCCTTCAGAAACGTCACGCAGATTTATTTGAATCGCTGCGGATTTATCTGGACGATCCAAATACTTCGATTGATACACTGAGCTACTGCGTCGCAGAATATGTTTCCGGTGAAATGGAAACGATCCGTTCAGATAGAAAAAAGAAGATGGCCCGCGTGGATAATAACATGGCCATGGTTTCTTATTTTCTGCCTTTGATCCGGGATGTGAAAAGCCCACGGGCAGATGAACTGGCTCAGGCTATGGCGGACGCGTGGAATCAAACGTTTCCGGGAAATAAAATCAGCGGTATGACGATTGCGGAGATGAAGGGCGGTTTCCGGACCAGCCCCTGCTTTATTACAACGGCAGTCTGCGAAAGTCTGGGCAAACCAGACGACTGCTATGAGCTGACGCTGCTGCGCAGGTATCGCAATACTTTTATGATGTGCAGCGAACAGAAAGCTGCTGCGGTAAAAGAATATTACCGCATTGCGCCTGAGATTGTAGAAAAAATTAACGGAAGGGCAGATGCGGCGGAGCGGTATCGTTCTATCTGGGCGCAATATTTAAACCCCTGCATCCGTTTGATTGAAGAAAATCACCTGGAAGACTGCGCTGATGTTTATGCGGATATGGTGAACACATTACAGAAGGAATTTTCAGACACGCTCTAAAACATGCCGCGTTCGTCTGCGCCGATTGAATACTAACATTACAGCCGTTTCACACAGTAATATCATCAAATGCCATATGTTTTAGGTATAACTCCTGAAAACTGCTATCTTGTGCAAGGGAAATTTCCCTTGCATTTTTTTTGATTTCCTGTAGACCGTCACGATCGGGATTTGTTAAATAAAGCTGCGCCCCCTTTAGGGACGTATTACCTGCGGCTATTATTTTTAACGGCATTTTTTCCGGCAGTATTCCAATGTATGACGCTTTTTTTGTATCCAGAAAAAAGCCAAAGCCTCCGGCCAGATAAACGGCTCCGATTTCTTCCCAGTACGTGTTAGAACGTTGCAGCAGAATTTCTATTCCCGCACGGATGGCCGCTTTTGCCATCTGAATCTCGCGAATATCCTGCTGATACAGAAGAATTTGCTCCCCATATGCAGTTTGGGCTAATGGAAACCCATCGGGAAAATATGGTTCCTTTAATTTTCCGTTCGTATCTATAAGTCCGGCAATGAGAAGCTCTGCTATGGCTTCGATTACGCCTGTGCCACAGATCCCCTTTGGCAAACAGTCTTCAATAGTTTTGATTTTGGATCTGCCGCCGCAAAATGTAACCTGTGAAATAGCGCCGGCAATACCAGGCATCCCCCATTTAATATTTCCGGCCTCAAACGCAGGCCCTGCTGCTGTAGAAGCGGTATAAATGACATTTCCCCTTTTGAGAGCCATTTCACCGTTTGTACCCAAATCCAAAAACAGGGTTGGTGCTTCTTTTTCTAAAATATTGCAGGCGTACAGGCCTGCGGTGATATCTGCACCGACAAATGCAGATATTCCCGGAAGCAGGATGACATTCACCCGTTCTAAAGGAAATATTTGCAGCGCATCCTCCCAAAAATCAGAAAAGAGCTCCGAAAGTGTGAGTTCTTCCATATCCAGTGTAACCGGGGTAAAAGGATATCCGCTCAGACCCTCACAGGAATACCCGCGCAGCAGATGCAGCATAACTGTATTGGCAGCGATTACGATATGGCGCAGCTGAGCCGGTTTTATGGCATTTCTCGTAATAAGCGTCTTGATTCCGATTAGGATATCGTGTTTTATAAGACAGCTTAACTGCCGTCCTTTACCTGCATTGGCCGCCTGTATCCGTGTAAGTACATCTGCGCCGAAACATCTTTGGGCATTAACTGCTGTATATGAATCTATTACCCTTTTACCTGAAAGGTCTATCAAAGAAAATGCCAGCGTTGTCGTTCCTATATCTATGGCAATTCCATAATCAGAGTTATATTTATCTGTTACTTCATTATTGTCCCATTTTATATCCGGTGTCTGAAAAACCTCATTCTCGTGCGACCTTACTGCAATTGTAATATTGCTCCGCAAAACTGCCCTGCAGGAAAGCCGCATTCCCTGATACAGTTCCTTTTCTGAAAATGCCGCTTTGTCCTCAGGTGTTATGGGAAGGCTGCCTTCTTTTAAAAGTACGCCGCATTTCCCACAGGTGCCTTTTCCATTACAATACGAGGGCAAAAACATTTTGTTTTCCCGCAGAATATCAAGCAAATTACTTCCTTGCGGGCAGGAAATCTGTACATTTGCAAATGTTTCATCCGATTTTACAGGAAAACCTGCAAAAGAAGGCCCGTTGCTGTCCGCCCCATTTAAACCGGTTTTATCTATTGTAAGCAACACCTCCCGCTTCTTGAGCATACAATTTTTATCTGCACATTTTTCACAATCATGCTCCAGACATTGCATGGTTGTATCTTGTGTCAATTCAAACAATATACTCATAGATTTTTCCGGTTTTAGCATATACCCGGAGGTTATGGACAGACCCAGTGTGCGTTCTGCCTCAAGTGCGGCAAATACTGTTTTCTGAAATCGGGCAGGCACATCCCGCGTAATTTCGAGCCTTCCCAAAATTCCGTAACCCTCCTCCAGACAAAGCTGCCGAATGTATGGCAAAAGCTGCTGCTCAAATGCAAACAGACAACTGTCCGCCATTGCATCGACCACCATTGCCTTTAGCATTTCATTTCCCGCCGTATATTTCCCGATGAGACTGCAAATGCTGTCCCCTACGGTGAGCATCACACAGAGCACTTTTTTGACTTCTGTATGATTATCCGCCGAAAATTCAAACTCGTCTATCACCATCGCCGATTTGGGCCGTATCCGCATCTTCACAACTGAAAGCTGCTGCTCAAATACGGTCTGGATCTGGTCTGTATTTTTCATACCTAACAGCGCAGATACCATATCCAGAGACGGAACAATACGTTTCCCGGAAATAATGCGAACATCTTTCATACTGTTTTTCCTTTTCCTTTCAAACGTCACTTTAAAATTTTATCATTTTTTATCATATTGAAAAAAGAGCCGCCTGTAAATCAGCAGCTCCTTTTGTTCTTATATATTAATATCCGGAAGGGACGCAAACCCTGGCTGTAAGTCTTCATCCGAAGGAATGTAATCGGACATCTGTCCATTGTGGTATTTTTCATAAGCAACCATGTCAAAATATCCCGTTCCGGTCAGGCCGAATACAATTGTCTTTTCTTCACCTGTTTCCTTGCACTTTAACGCCTCATCAATCGCTGCGCGAATTGCGTGAGAGCTTTCCGGCGCTGGAAGAATGCCTTCAACCCTTGCAAACCGCTCTGCTGCATCAAATACAGCCGTCTGTTCTACAACGCGTGCCTCCATCAGTCCGTCATGATACAGCTGAGAAAGTATGGAGCTCATGCCATGGTAGCGCAGTCCGCCTGCATGGTTGGCAGAAGGAATAAATCCACTGCCTAAGGTATACATCTTTGCCAACGGACAAACCTTGCCGGTATCACAGAAATCATATGCAAATTTACCTCTGGTAAAACTCGGGCAGGAAGCCGGTTCTACTGCTATAAACCGATAATTCTTCTCTCCGCGAAGCTTCTCTCCCATAAACGGAGAAATCAGGCCGCCCAAATTCGAGCCGCCGCCTGCGCAGCCAATAATAATATCCGGTGTAATATCGTATTTGTCCAATGCTGCTTTCGTTTCAAGACCAATAATAGATTGATGTAAAAGCACCTGGTTTAACACGCTGCCCAAAACATAACGATATCCTTCCGTACCTACTGCAACCTCTACCGCTTCTGAAATCGCACAGCCCAGACTTCCGGTCGTACCCGGATACTCCGCCAGAATCCTGCGTCCAACCTCTGTCGTCTCTGAAGGAGAAGGCGTCACGCTTGCACCATACGTACGCATCACCTCACGCCTGAAAGGTTTCTGCTCATAGGAAACCTTCACCATATATACTTTGCAATCCAAATCAAAATAGGAACACGCCATCGAAAGCGCCGTCCCCCACTGACCTGCACCGGTTTCTGTCGTAACACCCTTTAACCCCTGCTTTTTTGCATAATACGCCTGTGCAATTGCGGAATTGAGCTTATGGCTTCCGCTTGTGTTATTGCCTTCAAATTTGTAGTAAATTTTGGCTGGAGTATCAAGTTTCTCCTCTAAACAGTATGCCCTGACCAATGGTGAAGGACGGTACATTTTATAAAACTTTAAAATTTCTTCCGGAATATCAATATACGGGGTATTATCGTCCACCTCTTGCCTGGCCAGTTCTCTGCAGAATACGCCGGACAACTCGTCTGCCGTCATAGGCTCCAGCGTCCCTGGATTTAACAATGGGGCAGGTTTATTTTTCATATCTGCACGTACATTGTACCATTGTGTCGGCATCTCATGTTCGTGAAGATAAATCTTATAAGGTATGTTTTTACTCAATTCTGTCATCTCCCTTTTCTTTTTACGCTATCATTTTATTGGCTTTCTGTCAATATTTTTTAATAACCTTTGATATTACAGCTTTACCTTCAGGCCGGGAATAAATGATGTATCCGCCACAGCCTCTTCCCGGCTATGTAATTTGACAACCCACCCCTGTTACAAGTTTGTCTGCGACAAGAAGGCCGGATTACCCACTATTCTTCTAAACTCGCTTCAGGTCATCTTCTCTCTAATACTAACAAAAACAACAGTCCCATAACCACAATCAAAAACAAAATATCTACTGCGATATATGACTTCCCATCCAGATAAATTTTAAGAATTCTGCCGCTGTGAGCGCGGTTATCTGCCGTATCCGCCGTATTTTCTTTATCAGTCTCTGATTCCTGTATCCCTGCCCGTATGAACCGCTTGCCATCCGCCGCTTTATTTTCACTTTTGAATAATAAAATACAACTAAAGCATAATATCGCCATCATCAAATATCTTCTTATTTTTTCTCTCATGATGTTTTCTCCTCTGTAAGTCATTTATTTCAATTCTATTCTATACTATTATGAAAAAACATCCTTGTCAAATATTTTATCGCTTTTAGCGAATTTAATACAACTATAATCAATGTTTTGGATTCGGGAATACTGTTACAATAATCAAAGAATAACGCGTATCATTCCAGTAAAATCCATATCCGTTTGAATACGCGGCCAGGGAGGGATATAATGACAGATATTCTGGACAAATCCAAAATCGGGCAGCGAATCCGCCAGCTTCGTATTCTTCATGATTATACACAGGCAGAATTTGCCGAGTTAGTTGACATATCTATTAATTTTCTTTCTGAAATTGAAAACGGAAAAAAGGGACTGTCCCAGGACACTCTTGCAAGAATCTGCAGGCAGCTAAACACGTCCGCAGATTATATTCTGTTTGGCCAAAAGCAAAGCCAGACTTCGCTCATTGATTTAGCCACTGCCCTCACCATTGACGAACTTGAAACAACCATCCACTATCTGAAATCTTTGATCGAGATGAAAAAAATCCAACTATAGATACACATCCCACCCGCATAAAGTAACAGGCTAAAACAATCGGGCAGGAGGCAGATAGAATCATTTTCTACCGGCCTTCCAGATCACCGTACGTGCTCTGATGACGCAGCTGTTTTTTGCAATCTTCTTATGATCGGACAATTCCGTCTCACGACGGACGCCTTTACCGGGCGCATCATAAAAAAGGCACAGGGATAAACTCCTCTGTGCCTTCAAAAAACAACTTATCAAAAAATTATTTTAAAGTAACTTTAGCGCCCTCTGCCTCAAGTCTTGTCTTAAGGTCTTCCGCACCAGCCTTGTCAGCAGCTTCTTTTACTACCTTCGGAGCGCTGTCAACTAAGTCTTTCGCTTCTTTTAAGCCTAAGCCGGTTACTTCACGGACAACCTTGATAACCTTAACCTTATTCGGGCCAACCTCTGTCAGCTCTACGTCGAACTCTGTCTTCTCTTCTGCTGCCGCTGCTTCACCGCCGCCTGCTGCAACGACTACACCTGCTGCTGCAGAAACACCGAACTCTTCTTCACATGCTTTTACCAGTTCGTTTAACTCTAATACACTTAACTCTTTAATCGCTTCAATAAATTCTTCCGTTGTTAACTTAGCCATTCTGATTTACCTCCATAAATAGATTTTTGTGTTTGTCTTCCAAAATAATACCTTAAGCTGCTTTAAGCTTCTTCTGCTGCATCGCCTGAGCCATCTTTCTCGGCAATCTGCTTAAGCACACGGGCAAAGTTCGTAATCGGGGACTGGATGCTTCCAAGGAATTTGGAAAGCAATTCTTCCCTTGATGGAACTGCTGCAATAGCCTTCATGCCTTCCGCATCATAGAACGTTCCTTCTACGACACCCGCTTTGATCTCAAGCGCCGGGGCATTCTTTGCAAATTTGGATAATACCCTTGCCGGAGCAGTTGCGTCTGTAGAAGAAATCGCAATAGCGCTAGGTCCTTCCAATACCGGAGCAAGGCTTTCAAACGCTGTTCCCTGGAACGCAAAATTCATCAATGTGTTTTTGTATACTTTATAAGTAATACCAGCTTCTCTGAGCTGCTTACGCAGTTCAGTATCTTCTGCAACAGTAAGGCCGCGGTAATCTACGATTACGACGCACTGTGCATCTTTTACATGTTCAGAAATCTCCTGTACGATTGGTTGTTTCAGCTCTACTTTTGCCACGAACGTGCACCTCCTTTTAATATTGTCTGGCATATGCCACCGTTCTTTCGGAAATAAAAAACCTCCCGGCCAGAGGACAGGGAGGTAGTAGTATTCGTTCATCTCCTCGGCAGGCTCTTGCGATTACGCCATACGGCACCTGCTGTCTTCGGCATTATGCTTTCTCACTATAGCATGATTTATATAGGATGTCAATCCGCAAATTTACTGTGCAGTCGCTTTGAGGACATTTACCTTGATTCCAGGTCCCATTGTAGGCGACATGGTAATGCTCTTAATGTACTGCCCCTTAAGACTGCTTGGTCTTGCTTTGTTGACTGCATCCATAAGAGTCTGGAAGTTGTCCGCTAATTGTTCATCTGTGAAGGATGCTTTTCCAATTGGCACATGGATAATATTGCTCTTGTCTAACCTGTATTCGATCTTACCGGCTTTGATATCGGCAATCGCTTTTGTCACGTCCATTGTAACGGTTCCCGCTTTTGGGTTCGGCATCAAACCTTTCGGTCCGAGTACACGTCCCAGACGACCTACAACGCCCATCATATCCGGAGTAGCAACTACAACGTCAAAATCAAGCCAGCCTTCGTTCTGGATCTTCGGTATTAACTCGTCACCGCCGACAAAGTCTGCACCTGCTGCCTGTGCTTCATCTAATTTCGTTCCTTTTGCAAACACCAGTACACGTACGGATTTTCCTGTTCCGTGAGGCAGTACTACTGCACCGCGTACCTGCTGTTCTGCATGACGTCCGTCACAGCCAGTCCTGATATGAACTTCGATTGTTTCGTCAAATTTGGCAACCGCTGTCTTTTTTGCTAATGCAACAGCCTCTTCTTTGTCGTAAGAAACTGTCCTGTCCACTGCTTTTGCAGCTTCTAAATATTTCTTTCCCTTTTTTTTCATGATTCTAACCTCCTGTGGTTGTATCGGGGAAGCGCTCCCTCCCACTATTTTGGCAATCCGGCCTGCCGCGGCCGCTGTATCCGCAGGCAAAGCCTTCCTCTAATTCTTATTCTTCTACTGTTACTCCCATTGATCTTGCAGTACCGGCAATCATACTCATAGCCGCTTCCAGAGAAGCCGCATTTAAATCCGGCATTTTTAATTCTGCAATCTCCTGCAGTTTCGCTTTGGAAATCGTTGCAACTTTTGTCTTGTTCGGAACAGCCGAACCGGACTGGATGTTGCAGGCCTTTTTAATCAGTACCGGAGCAGGCGGGGTCTTGGTAATAAAACTAAAACTCCTGTCTGCATATACCGTGATTACTACAGGGATGATCAAATCGCCCTGATCTGCGGTTCTTGCATTAAACTGCTTAGTAAACTCGACGATGTTTACGCCGTGCTGTCCAAGCGCCGGACCAACCGGAGGAGCAGGTGTTGCCTTTCCGGCAGGAATCTGTAATTTAATATATCCTGTAACTTTCTTTGCCATTTGGAATTAACCTCCTTAATTCATTTTCTTAACTTCTGCGAAACTGATTTCTACCGGCGTTTCGCGGCCGAATAATTCTACATTAATGGTAACAAACTGCTTGCCGTGGTTCATCGTCTGAATTACGCCGATGGTATCCTTCCAGACACCGCCCGTAACCACGATGGTATCCCCCTCTGCAAAATCCACCATAATGTCTTCCTTCTTGACTCCCAGCGGCATCATCTCTTCTTCGGTAAGCGGCACCGGCTTTGAACCTGGTCCGACAAACCCGGTAACGCCTCGGGTGTTTCTGACAACATACCAGGTATCATCATTCATAACCATATTAATGAGTACATATCCTGGGAACAGTTTCTTGGAAACCTGCTTTTTAGCGCCATTTTTCATCTCAAAAACGTCCTGCATCGGAACCCTTACTTCCAGGATCTGATCCTCTAAATGCCTGTTTTCAATTGTTTTGTCAATGTTCGCCTTTACTTTATTCTCATAACCGGAATAAGTATGAACAACATACCAGTGTGCTTCTGTCATAAAACGCCTCCCTTATAAATTAACCAGGAAATCAATACCATACTGAATAAAGGTATCCAATATGGTAATCACAAAACCGACTACGACTGATACAGCGATAACAGCCGCTGTCTGCTTTACAAGCGCATCCTTTGCAGGCCAGACAATTTTGCCGAACTCAGTTTTTACACCTTCGAGCCAGCTCGTCTTTGGAGCCTTCTCTTCTTTTTTCTTTACATCTGTGTTTGTGTTATCTGCCATAATTTCACACCTCTGCCCTTCCGAGACTATTTGGTCTCTTTGTGTAAAGTATGCTTTCTGCAGAACCTGCAATACTTTCTGGTTTCCATTCTTTCCGGATGAGCCTTTTTGTCCTTCTTTGTGTTGTAATTACGCTGTTTGCATTCCGTGCATGCCAATGTAATTCTCGTGCGCACAACTTCCACCTCCATAAATTCATTGTGTTTTCTATGCCTGGTTGTACCTGCGATAACCGCAGGTTAAATTTAGGCATAAAAAAAAGACCTACTTCCAAGCTGTTTTAATATAACACACTATGGAAGCGGCGTCAATTGTTTTTTCGCGAGCTGTGGCAAATTGCGGTTAAAATATTCCTTTTTATGCCTCAAATTTTCTCTCTTATCAGGAATGAAATATTTAACTTCCAGACAGATATATCATCTAAATCTTCATAAATTATTCTGAAATACTATTATAAACCAGTTACTTAAAAAAGCCAAACTATATTACGCTGTAAAAACAGCGTCAATTATTTTTCACATGATTTCACATGATTCGCCATTTTTATACACATCTCCTTCTGCAGAATCTAATAAAAATGAAATTACATCCAGATATTCATTATAAGATTGCTTCATATTCTGAACATACTGCTGCCCTGTTTCTTCCAAATGATAGTATACCCTTGTCTGTCGCTTTCCAACCTTAGTTTCATAAAAAGAAATATAACCGAGATCAGCAAGGCGATATAAAATAGGGTACATGGAGCCCTCTAAAACCGTATAGATACCCTGGCTGCGTTTCTTCAATTCTTGGGAAAGCTGATAACCGTACATATCTTTTTCTGTCAACAGCTTTAAAAGAAGCATTTCTATCGTAGCCTTTTTTAAGTTTGTTAAAAGATTGGATTTTTTTATATTCATAATAGCATCATAACGAAGTGTCATTAAAAGATCAATACCTATTTTAAAAACATGTTTTTTAAAATAATTTCTGATTAATATGAAAAGCAACAACCTACAAAAGACTAAATAAATATACTATTCAAAACAAAATTGTGCAAAATATATAAAAATATCCGGAACAACATTTTGTCAGTCCGGATGAGAAATATTATTTTTCATTCATATTCCTTTCGAATTCTTCGGATGATACTTCAGTTCCATCAAAGATATAATACGGTTCATGTTTGATGTAATGATCTGTGCTTTCCCATCTTATCTTGTAAAGAACAGTACCAACACATATTATAATAGATATAATACATAACAGTAAAAGAAACATATGCATTTGCTTTTTGCTTTGCAGCGATACCAAAATATCTGATCTTGGGGATATCTCTATCAAGGATTCTGCCATCTCATCTGCCGTACCGAATTCTTCTATAACCTCATCCCAGGAAGCTGAAGGATTTTCCCGTATATGATGACGCAGATTTTTTTCTATATCTGTAAGAAGACGTTTTTTATCATAACTATTATTTGGCATAGTTCTAGAAAGGCGTTTTATGTATTTCTTAATATGACTGTCAAAGTTCATTGTAGTTCGAGTCTCCTTATTTTTGAATTTTGACACTGTACTATGGTTTAAGTTATCATTTTATTGATCTATCATATCAATTTTATAACAAAAAATCAATACATGTTCAATTTGAGTTTCCCCATTTTTTCTGACAACTGATTTCATCTCAATAATTAAGAAATGCACAAACACATCCTAAATGTTATAATTAAATCACCACAAAACAATCAAGCAAAGGAGTGCTTTTGCATGATTAATTATAACAGATTGGGATATGAAATTAAAAGGGATTCTACAAACTTTTCCATAAAAATTTCACAGAAGTTAAAACACCCACAGCAGAAGTTTGTCCATCAGATAGTTTATTGCATACTCACAGAAAACAAACTGCATCTAAGCAAAAGCGCCCGTTCCCTGAAAGAAAACATCACACTGAAAAAGACGATTGACCAGCTCTCCAGAAACTTAAATGCTTTTGATGAAAAGCAGACTGTGATGCAGGACTATCTTTCTCTTGTAAAGCAACATACCACAGAAGATTGTGCTGTGATTGCCATTGACAACTCAGTTATCGCAAATCCAGCAAGCAGAAAGCTTGAAGCACTCTTCCAAATACGTGATGGAAGCACCGGTGAGATCACACAGGGTTATCTAACGATTGAAGTTGCCGTGCTGTCTGAGTCCGGAAAGATGCCCCTTCCAGTCTATAAGAAAGTATTTTCGGCGGCAGAAGAAGGATTTGTATGTGAAACCTATGAAAATCTATGCTTCCTGTTGTCCCTTTCTGAAAACTTCAGCCCAAAATGTGTCCGTACCCTCGACCGCGGATTTGATACCAATGACTATAACCGCTATTTCTTAATACGCGGGGAGCATTTTGTCATCTGTGCCAAAAAGAACCGGAATGTCATCTATAATGGAAAGACCTGCAACATCATGGATGTGGCGTTAAAACATAAAGGGGCCTACCGTATGGATTTTAAAGATAAAAGCGGCAAAAACGTCCAGTGTAAAATGAGCTGCATACCTGTAAGGCTCTGTGAATTTCAGACAAAGAACTGGTGCTGACTGTATTGTATGGCTTTGACGAGGAACCCATGCTCCTGCTCTCCAATTTGAAAGTACAGGAAAAGAAAAAGCTGTGCCACATCATTACCAAAGTGTATCTGCTCCGGTGGCGAATTAAGGAATATTTCAAGTTCAAAAAACAGCAGTTTGAACTTAAGGATTTACGTGTAATGTCCCTGCAGTCTATCCGCAGCCTGAATTTCTTTGCCACCCTTGTGGCAGGATATATTAGCCTTATATCATCCAGCCACAGGGAAAGTATATTCCTGAAAAATTAAAAGAATGTTCCAAACGTATTTATGAGGTTCGCAAGTTTATTTTTTATGCATTAGGATATACAATAAATCGCGTCCTAGGTATGAGCCGGACAGACATACAGGGCTTTTTTGAGAAAAAAGTCAAATCACAACAGATGAATCTGTTTGAGCACTTTAAAATAGAGGATACCGGGGCATTTGTATTCTAAAAATGGGGAAACTCAAATTATTCAATTATTTCTACAACTTTACCTTTGCCGCCTTTACAAATTCTTTGAAATACCTAAAAAGACGCTTCTTTATTTCGAAGCGTCCCTTACGGTACATTTTTATTAACATACTGAATTTCCTTTTTTGATTCCTTTCTTCTAGTTTCCGCGAATAATACTCCCTCCATGATTCTATAAATATGTAGTTTCTAAAAAATTTTTGGAACTTAAATAATGCCCTTCCACAAGCGTCATATTAATATCATATTTTTACAGATCAAGACTTTTTACAAATGCATCTATCTGTTTTGCAATGCTCTCTCAGTTTTTAGACAATTTCTCCTAACTGCATACACAAAAATATGCCACACTTTCCTACAGCAAAAAACTTTCGTTATGAAATAGCACCCGATTTACTGCAGGTTATAGTAAGTTGTCCGGACTTAGACTTATTAGAAGAACTATTTTTTAAAATATAAGAGCCAATTGCTTTTTTACCACTTTTTGCAGCTGTCTGTGAAGCAAAATGCCATTTGGTATTGTGAACGGAAGTAGCACAAACAGCATTTGTGCAGGTAGAAGTACTTCCATCATAAGTAAAAGTTCCGGTTAAAGTGTATGTTGCAAGTACTTTACCTTTTATTGTAGTAATACTCACATACTTAGTGGAACGTACGGTTTGTTTTAAAGAGTAAAGTCCAATATCTGAAACCTCTTTCCAAACAACAAGTGTACATGTTACAACAATTTCATCATCTTGATAAATCACCTCAGTGTCGTTTTGATAAGAGGCATCGCCGTCGGACAGAAATTCTCTGGCGTAAAAATCATTACTTGTTACTGATAAAAACATTAAAAAAGACAGCAAAAATGCAATCACTTTTTTCATAATTCAAAAACCCCTTCCATAATAATCATTCTTATATTCCGTTAATTTTCGGAAAACTCTTCAATATCCAATAATTTTTCTAAAATTTCTGACGTTTCTTCTGTATCATTGTAAATATACATACCTTCATTAAAAATCAATGCCTCTTCCTCAGCCCAACTACTCAAATTATAAAGAACTACAAAAAAGATCATGGCACAGATTAGAAATAATGCAAAAAAAATATGCAGCATCTTTCTTTTTTTTTGCAGAATACTTGAAATTTCCTGTTCCGGCAGCTCATCCAAAAAAGAAGCTGCCACTTCTGTGACAGACCCAAATTCTTCTATAATTTCATTAAAAGATGCTCTCGGATGTTCTGCCCGAAAATTGTCTATATTCTGCCGAATCGTTTGGATAATATCGTTTCTGTTTGGATAACTCACCGGAATCTGACTTTTAATTTTCTTTATATATGCATTTACTTTTTTTTCCAGATTCGTCTTTATACACCCCCTAAACAAAATAAAATTCTGATCTGTTTGAATTTTCCTTATGCTCTGTCACAAATGGCATATTAATTCATGAACGCCTATGATTAAGATGCTGTTCTTTATCTTACATAAATATATTATAACAACTGTTTAACAAGTTATCAATACATAGAGCTAAAATATGATGTTTACAAAATTATATTTTTATGATATATAATATGTAGAAGAAAATAGCTATTATTTTTCAAATGAGTACACAAAGTAGAGGGTCAAATCAGAAAGAGGTGATTCCATTGGATTAATGCAAGAAAAGCCGCAGAAAATGAAAACGTATTTTTTTGTGGCCATCAAGGTCACCACCGTTAATATAGTAGAGTTTAAAAAACAATAAAAAAACCTCCTGAGATTGATAGCCGTAAAACTGACAGTTACTGGACACTCAGCAAAATAAAATCAAGTTAACATTACAAGGGGTACGTTTATGGGTTATACTAATGCGTTACACATTGATACATCAATGAATTATCGACAACATATTATTATGCGATATCGCCGCTATACAGCTCTGCTACCCATCTCCACATGTTCTGGAATGTATCAGCCTTATAAAAGAATCAAAACAGGGGGGAATTTTAGAAAGCGAAAGTTTGTCAATGGGATTCATATCTTCATTGACGCCTTTCGCAGAAAGGCGGATTATAATTATGATAAAAAGAATATTAACTTTAGGATTAACACTGATAATGGGATTAAGTACTGCAACTGTCACAAATGCACAGGAAACAACTGAAATTAGCAAAAGTGATTATGTAACTACATTTAACATTAACGACAAAAGTTCACTGAAGACAAAAGCCAGATTATATGATATGCCCACAGAAGTTGAGGAATACGTAAAAGATATTTTCACAAAAAATAAAACTGCAAGAGTAACTGTATACAGTCCCGATTCCAGCCCAACAATCACAGGCGGAATATCAACTTATAAAGATGGGGGACGTTGGAAAGGAGAAAGGCCCTACAATGGCTATATTTTAAATGATTGGATAGTACAAATTTCCAATGCTTTTGGCATGACAGATGTAAATGCTACCGGCAAATTCAACAAAGCTCTTAAAGTATATGCTGGTTCTGTATTAGTGGATAAATTTGTTCCATTTGGAAGTGCCGGAATTGCATTAGCAGATTTTTGTTTTGGAAACGGCACTCTGCGGTATGCCGGAAGCGGCGATAAAGTAAGTTGCTCTCCCAAATATACTTCTCGTACAAAATTTACATATGTAAAATCAAATGGTTCATGGATTTTAGGCGCTCGTACCCATTGGGTAAAACTGCAAGGCATATCATGGTATTGTTATATTAAAAAACTACATAAAGACGATATCGTAAAATCCAAATATGTAAATAAGCAGTTTTTTTCACCCAACTACAAGAATCCAGATGCAATTGCCATCAGAAGCACGGGCATTGGAGGCCATTTAGACGATCCTTATAGATGGACTATTAAAAATGTTACTTTTACATTTGAGTAATTTGCTAATAAACACTAAGGATTTTGTAAAAGCACACCATTAATTCCGCATTGTACATCACTTCCACCCTTCTGACATTAGAAGTCTAAAAAGTGCATGAGATCTTAGGTAAAATATTTTATAAAAGAGGAATACTAATATGAAAGTAAGCAAACTAATAAAAACAGCCATTTTGATCCTTGCAATAACCGCTGCCTTAAGCTGCCTGCAGCTTTGTATGCGGGTACATAACGTCCAGATTAGCCAAAGAAGCAATGCACATCTGTTTCTGGAAGACGGTACAGAGTATGCCGACACAATTCTGGTAGAGTTAGAGGGGGTATATCACTATTATCCTATACATACTGGCGGCAACGTAGACTACATTGAAATCAAAGCCGTTGCCAGCGAAAACGAGGTGGAAATTTTTGATGCTCTAATTGTTTATAATTTCTTAGACAGAAAGTGGCAATGGGTCATGCATAACAGAGAAGAACCTGAAGAAACGCAGATAAATCAACAGGCAATGTTTACCAATTTCAATAAGAAAAACCGTGGAAGTAATGCCTCTTTTCTGTTTTGCATTGATGATATTTCCAAAATTACTGAAAATGGAGAAGCAGGCCAAAAAGGACTTTTGCTGGTCACAACAGAGGAGGCAGCGGATGACCCTGCGGAAATTGTACAAAGCGTCACGGAGGATACTTATTCTGGAGCAGCTGATTTTATCAGGGAATACGGATTCGATTTCCGCTAATAAGACAAAATAAAAAGACGGTCTTGACACCGTCTTTTTATTATTAGGTGATTCATTTTATGGATCACTTATTGATATAAGCAAATATTCTAAGCTTCTTCCTCATTCCCGTATTTTAACTCTGGAACAAACGCAGCACCCGGCCGTTTTCATTTTCCAGATGTTTTCTCTGCATCATCATCTGGAATGTCCTGAGCAGTTCATTTTTCTTCTGTTCCGATACGGCGCTTGAATAATCCAAATCCTCAATCCGGCTCTGGGATGCAACCGTATTATACGACGCATTGGCATTGTATGCCATAACCGAATCCAGACGGTTTGATGTAGCTCCAAGATTTGCTCTTGCGGATACCACCGTGTCAAGCGCCTGATCAATCGCAGACAAATCGAAATTGCCTGTCACATCATAATCTGCAATCCCCAGTGCATCTAAAGTTGAATTCGGCATCTGGACTTCAAGACCGTCACCATTTGAGCCTGCCCCTACATGAAAGCTATCCTTGCTCCCATCTAACAGATTCATCGTATTAAACTGTGTTCCGGACGCAGTGTCCGAAATAGACTGTTTGAGCTGATCAATCTCTGTCTGGATTGCCTCTTTATCTGATGCCGTATACAAGCCATTCGATGCCTGAAGGCTGAGTTCGCGAATACGCTGCAGATTATCTGTAATGGAACCCAGTGCACCGTCAGCGATATTGACCATATCTTTAGACATCCCTGCATTGCGGCTGCCCACATCATAGCTATTTGCCTGGCTTTGCAGTTTTTGAGCAATGGTAAGCCCGGCCGCATCATCTGCTGCCGAATTGATCCTCTTTCCGCTGGAAAGGGACTGATAGCTGCGGTATATGTTTTGATTTGATATTGAAGATATGCTCATAAACTTCCTCCTTTCTTATATGCAACCTTATTTGCATTAATTTACTAAAAGATATCACATATTTTTACGCTTTACAAGTTAATTTGCCTAAAAAAGAATGATTTTTTCTCTTTTGCCTCTTCATTATTTTTAATTTCGTACGATATAGATAGTAATAAATGGATTTAATATACCCCTGGTGCAGTGCACAAAATTCAAGGAAGAAGGGAGAGGGGTTTATATGTTTATCAGCAAGACCGCTTATCATTATTATCTGGACGTTTATCGTGATTCTGCGGTAACGCGTTATGACACGCATAAAAAAAGCGAATTGAGAAATGTTTACAACAGTATGGTAAAGGTGAACAAGGATTCTCCTCTTTACAAACTGCGCAACGACGTAAATATTCCCAAATTTTTAATCGACATCAAGGAGAACGCCCGGCAGGCAAAAAATGTCATTTCTTCTCTGTCGGACAGCACGGATGGTTTAGAAAGTTCTTTCCAGAAAAAAGTCGCCGTATCTTCCGATGACGGGATTGTCAGCGCTTCCTATATCGGCAGCAACCAGGATGATATATCGCATGAATACGAGATTGAAGTCCTTCAACTGGCTGCTCCGCAATCCAATCTTGGCAACTTTTTGGATAGTCGTACTTCAGATTTTGAACCCGGAGATTATGCTTTTGATTTGATTACGACGACGAACTCTTACGAATTTCAGTTTACAGTAAATTCGGAAGATACCAACCGCTCCATACAGGAGAAACTGGCGCGGCTCTTCAATACATCCGGCGTCGGAGTATCCGCCGAAATTATAATGGATGAAAAGAATCGAAGTTCCTTAAAACTTACATCCAAACAGACCGGGTTGAGCGACAGCAAATCATCGCTCTTTGATATTAAGCCGAAAGCTTCCTCACAATCTATTGAGGCAATGGAATTGCTTGGGATTGATCAGATTACATCCCCGGCGCAGAATTCTGCTTTTATTTTGAACGGAACCGAACATTCTTCCTATTCAAATACCTTTACGCTCAACAAAGAGTTTGAACTGACGCTGCACGGTATCAGCCCTGAGGATACTACTACCCGGATCGGATTTAAAACCAGTGTGGATTCTGTAGCTGACAACCTGCAGGAGCTGGTTGATTCCTATAACGGTTTTATCCAGACGGGCGAGCGTTATTCCGGCAGCCAGCAGGGAAACCGTCTGCTGCACGATTTTAAAAATGTATCCTACACCTATCGGAACAATCTGGAATCCATCGGTTTGATGATCGGAAATAACGGTCACATTTCCGTCGATCGTAATTTACTGGCAGATGCAGTTGAAACAAAGGATTTCAGGAAATCTTTTTCCATATTAAATTCCTTTAAAAATGCACTGGCAGCCAAAGCGGATATTGTTTCTGTAGATCCGATCCGATATGTAGATAAGACCATCGTAACATATAAACAGCCGGGGGTAAGCCATTTCCCATCGCCATATCACAATTCCCTTTATTCTGGAATGATGTTGGATCATATCTGTTAATAGCTATAAAAAAACGAACATCCATTGCGCTAAGTGTCAAAGGATGTTCGTTTTTCATTCAAATATGTCGTGTATATATAATCCGCCCTCTGCCGCCAGGTATGGTGCGACTTCGCATACCAATACCCATTTTCTGCAATCTGTTCCATCTGTTTGGGATGTGCAAGCAAATCCTCTACTATTTCCGGCAAACGCTGTATCTGTGGCAGTGAAAAGGATACCATGCACGTTTCTTGTTCTTTTTTTACTGTTTCCTCCAGGTATACAGATCCGTCTGTCACTACAGCTGCTTTGGCAAGCATTCCGTTAATCACACGGTCGTGGATGCCGTTTTTATACCAGGTCATTGTATTGAGCACAATCCTGCTGTGGTTCATCAGCTCCAGCACCTGTGGCGCCAGTACCTTTCCTCCATACATCAGATTTGGATGTTTGGCCCATTCGCACCTGTCCCAGCCGCCCCCAAATACCGCTACGCGAATTCCGTTTTCTACCAGGAGGCGGACGGCCTGTTCCCGGTAAAAGGAGGTGGCATATGAATCAATAAACCGAAGCTCGGTAATCCAGTGATTTAACGCTTCATCCGTATACCTCTTTCCGATAGACACAAGATATTCTTCCACCGTCTGTTCTGTCGTTTTGTCCGGATGACTGATTAGCTCCGACAATACCTGCCTGGTCAGGTCAAATGCGTCAAATTCCGTAATATCCCCCAAATCCGGCACCAATCCCTCCGCTACATATTTGGAAAGGCCCCCGGCATACAACACATCAAAAGAACGTTCCTCCATCGCAGGATGGTATGCATTTCCTTCCGTACACAAATGGCACTGTCCGGCTTTGGCATATTTGGTCACATCTGCTTCCATCCCTGCATGCGGCATAAAATCCACCTGTTTTAAATGTGGATAAAATCGGTGCAGAAACGATACGTGGTTTCGGTCCGTACAAAAAACCACAGAGGTTTTCGGTGCATGCTTCAAAGCATTTGCATAATGAAAGGGATGATCCATCAGTATATTAAAATACGGAATATTCCGCTCTTCCCAGATAATTTTCCCTTCGGTAAATGACAGATTGTAGCCGATATTATTAAATGCTATTACACCGTCAAGCATATGATCTTTTGTCAGCTCCCGCAGCCTAGCCATTGCTTCTGATTCTCTTCGGATATCTATCACATGGCAAATACAGCCCAACTGCCGAAAAGCTGCTGCAAATGCCTCGTTAAATAAATCTATCGTATCGTAAATTCCCCCGATAAACAGTAGTGTCTTTGTCATTATTCTGCACCTGCCCTAATATAACGAACCTGCGTTGCCAAACGGATAATAACGGAACATAGCCTTTCCGAGAATCTTATCTTTTGATACATACGTATTGTCCCAATATCTGGCGTCATAAGAATTATTTCGATTATCTCCCAAAACCAGATAACAGTCCTCCGGCACCTCAAAGCTGTACTGCCCGGTCGCAACAGTCCATTCTTCTTTCAGATAATTCTCCTGTAACGGGACCTTTGAACCATTAATATAAATTCTGGCATCCTCAATTTCCACCGTTTCTCCAGGAAGCCCAATGACACGCTTAACGTAATTCTCAGTTTCATCATCTGGAAATTTAAATATGATAATATCTCCGCGCTCCGGGTTTTTCTGCCTGTATGCCAGGCGATATCCAAACAGGCGATCTCCGGTCATAATCGTATTCTCCATGGACCCTGACGGAATATTCGCATTGATCAGTACGTAATTCTTGACAAACAAAGCCGCTACTACAGCAAGTGCAAGTGTAATAATCCAACTAATCACTTCCTTTACTGCAGATTCGTCTTTCCGCTTCTGTAGTTTTTCCTGTTCACTTGACATTTCGTTACACCTTACCCTTTCTCTTTGCTGTGAAACTGCTTATTAAGTATAACTCTAATTGAAGTGATATGCCACCTTTTTTTGCGGAATTCCATATTTTTATGTTATAGAACGGAGCAGCCAGGACAGCTATTATCTCAAAGGAGTTAGCGACGGGACATCTTATCTGAGCTATTTCTCAGGATCTGCCCCCTGTTTATAGTTTGTCTGCGACAAAGAAGGGCGGATGGCATTTGAGAAACAGCAAAATACGCCTTTGACAGCCCGGCAAATGCCACTCCAAAGATGTAGGTAGTGTAGATAAAATTGTGAAAATGACAGATACAGACATTCCAAATACGTCATCTGTTGAATGTACAGACGAATTTTACTATTACTGACAACGGCGATGGAACTTTCCGTGTGGAAAAGACAAATAAATATGAACACCTTCAAAGTAAACGGAATAGAATACAAGACAGTACCATTTCATTTTAGCTTAGTGTGCAATATAGAGTACACGGACATTTCCCTTGAAAAAATGGGAAGCAAACAATGTCTGTGATTCGATCATATTTTGCTATTTGTGTCGAAAAGGGAGATGATTTTGCGGGAAAGAGCAAAACGCATATTTTGTCGTCGAAGGAAAATTTGATGACATTGTTGAGGCGATGCATAAAAAAATGAATTTTCAGATTTTTTAATCTTTCATCAAGGGAGACGAGGAAGCTGCGAAGAGCAAAGAAACGTAAAATACAGGTCAGCAAGAGAACTGTTTGAAAACGAATGACTTCCAAAAGCAAATGCATTGGGCGTACCATTGCAGGAATTTGGGGGCATAAACCCTCTAATTTTGGCGGTCAATAATGGAATTCCTAAAACAATAATTAGATAATATAGGAGAATTTTTATGAGCGAAAACATTAATGAACTTCATCCAAGGTTAGAACAAAAAGTATTAGAACTTCAAGATCTTTGCAAACAAAATGGATTACTAATCGGAATCGGAGAATGTATAAGGACAATGGAGAAACAGGATGCGCTATATGCACAGGGCAGGACGACTCCTGGGAATATTGTAACCAACGCCAGGGGAAGTTCTTATTCCAGCCAGCACCAATGGGGTATTGCGTTTGATTTTTACCGGAATGATGGAACCGGGTCTTACAATGAATCCGGCAGCTTTTTTGAAACAGTGGGAAGCCTTGCAAAATCCATCGGGCTAGGATGGGGTGGCGACTGGAAAAGCATTAAGGATAGACCGCACTTGTACCTTCCTGACTGGGGCAGCACTACCGAAAAATTAAAACAACAGTATAAAACGCCGCAAAACTTCATGAAATCATGGGGAAATGAAGAAGCCGAAAACAAACCAGAAAACGCAGAAAGGACATACCTAAAAAGAGGGGATAAAGGACAAAAAGTAAAAGATATGCAGCTTATGCTGATTGGATGCGGATATTCCTGCGGGAAAGATGGTGCAGATGAGAATTTTGGAAAGGATACGGAAAAGGCCCTTCTTAAATTCCAGCATGAAAACGGGCTGGAAGAAGATGGATTGTACGGAAACGCTTCCAAGGAAAAACTTGAGAATGCATATATTAGTAAAACGAAAATGGAAATAACGGAATACAAAATTGGAAGCACATACATTTTGCAGGCAAACATGAAGGTACGGGAAGGAGCCGGGACAAAATACCGCGAAAAAAAACACAGTGAACTTACAGAGGATGGAAAAAATCATGATGCAGACGGCGACGGTTGCCTGGACAAAGGTACAAGGGTAACGTGCAAAGAGGTAAAAAAAGTCGGAGATGATACATGGATTTGCACCCCATCTGGCTGGATTGCAGCGGTTTACAACGGGAAAGTATATGCAAAATAAAAGAATCGCGATCAAACGTGTAGAATTATCTTGACAGATGCATATTATTTTAGTATATTATTCAAAATAATGTTAGCACTGCATATTTATTCTACAGTACGAACTGATCAGGCCAGGCATATTTATTTGCCGACGCCGGGTTGCTCAGGGGAATTCCTGAGTGACAGTGGATGGATGATTACATCTGCGGGACAGTAGTTGCTTTTACTGGTTTCGCAGGTGTTTTTTATTTTTGAAAAACAATTTTCATTTTTGGGGAGGTATTATGAATCAAAAAACAAATTCTTCAAATGAAAACTTCCAGACGGTAGCGGCACGGGTTTCTGCCGTAAGTATTATAGGCAATCTGCTTCTCTCAGCAATTAAATTTCTGGCAGGAATTATTGCCGGCTCAGATGCTATGATAAGTGATGCTGTCCACTCTGTTTCAGATGTGTTCAGTACCGTTATTGTAATTATCGGTGTCAGGCTTTCCGGCAAAGCGTCTGACAAGGAACATCCGTACGGCCATGAACGTATGGAATGTGTCGCGGCTATTATTCTGTCTGCAATTTTACTTGTCACAGGGCTTGTTATCGGATATTTGGCCTGCGGAAAAATATTTTCGGGCGATTACAGTCATCTTGCCATTCCCGGAAGACTTGCACTTGCAGCCGCTGTCCTTTCTATTGTTTGCAAAGAAGCCATGTTTTGGTACACGCAGATGAATGCAAAACGAATAGATTCCGGAGCCCTGATGGCGGATGCATGGCATCACCGCTCTGATTCACTTTCTTCAATTGGCGCACTGATTGGAATTGCGGGTGCAAGGCTTGGCTTTCCGGTGCTCGATCCAATTGCCAGCATAGTGATTTGTATTTTTATTGCAAAAGCTGCTTTTGATATTTTTTGGGATGCAATTGGGAAAATGGTCGATCAGTCCTGCGATGACAGCACGGAAGCCGCGCTTTTAAACTGTGCGCTTTCCCAGGAGGACGTACTTGGCGTAGATGTATTGCATACGAGAATGTTTGGAAATAAAATCTATGTAGATATTGAAATCCGGGCTGACGGTGAAAAAAAACTGTGGGAAACGCATGAAATTGCGGAGAATGTACACCGCTCTATTGAGCAAAATTTTCCTAAAGTGAAGCATATTATGGTACATGTGAACCCGGAACAGCATTAAAAAAATTCTGAAGACAAGAAGCTGCCGCATGAAACCTGAAAACATAACATTTATCACTGTTTACATTTTCAGGCTCATGCGGCAGCTCCTTTTACGCTTTATTTCAAAAGAACTGTCTTTAGTACGAGAACTTAAACACGGCTACTCCATATCCCGGCAGTGGATAAGCGAAAGAATACGGCTTTCCATCACATTCCTGCTTTTTGGCACGATAACTTACCGGGCGCTCTTTGCCGCTTCCGCCAAACCTCTCCTCGTCACTGTTGAAGATCAGACGGTAGGATTTCCGCTCCGGCACACCGATACAGAAATCGTCTCTGTCTACCGGTGTAAAATTGCAGACAAACAACAGGCAGTTTTTCCCGTCTTTGCTCTTTCGTATAAAGCTGAAAATACTCCGCTCTGCGTCATTTGCATTGATCCATTCAAACCCATCCCAGCTGTGATCTAATTCATACATAGCCGGATATTTTTTGTACATATGCAAAAGCTCTTTCATAAATTCCTGTACATGTTTATGACTGGGATTATCAAGCAGATACCACTCCAATTCCTTCTTTTCAGTCCACTCGTGATCCTGTGCAAATTCCTGTCCCATAAACAAAAGCTTTTTGCCAGGATGACCCATCATAAAGGCATATGCCACTTTTAAATTCGAAAATTTATCTTCCCCCAGGCCCGGCATTTTATTTAACATGGAACACTTCAAATGTACTACCTCGTCATGAGAAAGCACCAGGATATATTTCTCACTGGCATTATAAGACATGGCAAACGTCATCCGGTTGTGATTATCTTTGCGAAAATAAGGATCCAGCTTCATATAATCCAAAAAGTCATGCATCCAGCCCATATTCCATTTCAGGGAGAAATTTAAGCCGCCGTCCGGCGCCGGTCCGGTTACCATTGGCCATGCGGTAGATTCTTCTGCAATCATCACCGCGCCTTTGTTGCGCCCGGTAATCAAAGTGTTAATATGGCGGAAAAATTCAATGGCTTCCAGATTTTTATTTTCGCCATATTTATTAGCCACCCACTGTCCGTCCTGTTTGCCGTAATCCAGATAAAGCATAGAAGCAACCGCATCTACGCGAAGGCCGTCTACATGATAATGCTCAACCCACATCAGCGCACTTCCAATTAAGAAGTTTTTCACCTGATTGTTGCCGTAATCAAAAATTTTGGTCCCCCAGTCGGGATGCTCGCCCATTCTCGGATCGGCGTACTCGTACAACGCCTGTCCGTCAAATTCAGCCAGTCCGTGCGCATCTTTCGGAAAATGTGCAGGTACCCAGTCTAAAATAACGCCAATATTATTTCTGTGAAAATAATTGACCATCCATGCAAAGTCCTCCGGCGTACCGTAGCGGGAAGTCGGCGCATAATAACCGGTTACCTGATAACCCCAGGAACCATCAAACGGATACTCGGAAATACCCATCAGCTCAACATGCGTATATCCCATCTCTTTTACATAAGCTGCCAGCGCTTTTGCCAGCTCACGATAGTTATAAAACCCTGTATCTTCTTCATAGCCGGGATGTCTCATCCAGGAACCCGGATGGACCTCATAAATACTCATTGGCTGCTCATCCATTGTTTCCATAGCCTGTCGCTTTTTCATCCATGCATCGTCTGACCATTTGAAATGATCGATGTCTACAATACGGGATGCAGTTCCTGGACGCATTTCCGCAAAATTTGCAAACGGATCTGACTTATACAGCTTACGTCCGTCCGGTGTTTCAATCAGATATTTGTAAAGGCTGCCCGTCCCAAGGCCAGGAACAAACAGCTCATATATCCCTGTTGATTCCGGTTCTAACCGTTTTAATTCATGTGATGTTTCATCCCAATCGTTAAATTCTCCGATTACAAATACCTTCTGTGCATGCGGCGCATACACTGCAAAACAGATACCCTTTTTCTTTCTGCGGGTTTGCGGATGCGCTCCTAATTTTTTGTAAATGTCATAATGTGTCGCCTGCCCAAATAAATACATATCCAGTTCTGAAAAATTTCCCATGCTTCATACCCCTCCGATTCTTTATTTATTCTTCAAAATCCTTTTCCCTGAGAATGATATAATCGTTCTCAGAATATCTTTTGGAAGTTAAAATTGAAAAAGCTTTTTTCCATGATTTCTTCTCTGCCCTTTCAATTGCTTCGTCAATAATATCTTTTATCTCAATTAAAGTGGTTGGCTGATCTAACCTTTGGATGTTACTGATCCGGTTATACAATGCAAGCACTCCCATATTATCAATTTCATAATCACGTTCATGTGCATACGCATTTCCAAATTCTACAAGTTCGTCACTCGTAAAAACAGGAATAATGATCCTCTGGCTAAACTTCTTTGCAAACCCTTCATCTTTCTTTAAAGCTTCCTCCAATCCTACTCTGGTATCTTCCATGATAACCAGGATTCCGGTATCGTCGTTTTCCAGCAGCAGCGAAAGTTTTATAGCCGTTTCGCGTGTAATTTCTCCTGCCCGTTCAATAATAAGGCAGCCCCCCGATATTTTATCCAAAAGTTTGGCCAGATCCTTCTGGTTTAACTTTTCCGCATCTATATTTCCTATCTTAACATCCTTACACTGCGATTCTTTTTTCAGTGCCCTGACCAGTCTTGTTGCCAGTATCGTCTTTCCACAGCCGCGTCCGCCCTGAATCAGAATATTTTCTTCCGCAGAAGACTTGCGGCCGGTAAATTTGTCGCGTGTCTTAGTAAGCACCTGGCATATCTGGCTTTCCATACCTGCAACCGGAACAAAATAAGAGAAAATGTCTCTCATTTCGTCATCCAGCTTTGTAATCTCCGGAAGACTTTCGGATTCGGGTTCGACCACACTGCCAACTGAAATCGCCTCTGTTACTTCATCCTCAATCAGCATCTCTCTGGCATGCTTGTCCAACGCTTCTTCAATCTGTTTGGCTTTGATCTCCTTTGTATCCTGTCTGGCCAGCATTTCGGCAACCAAACTGCCCTGTTCTTCTTCCGATTCCTCCGGCAGTAATTCTACGGGTACTCCATAAAATTCTGCTTCCGCCGCGCGCAATTCTTCCTGTGCCGGTGTTTCGTCCTCTTCCTCTTGTGCGGGCTGTTCCTCTGACACATCCTCTTCCTCTGGAATTGGATCGTCCGGCTCTGCTTCAAATTCTTCATAACCTTCAGAATCTATGATTTGTTGACGTTCCCTATAGCTTTTCCGATTCTCAGCAAAAAAAACAGATTCCTGCGTATATGGCATATCTCCTTCTGATATCGTCTCATCTGAAGCCGACTTATTTTCTGTATCTAAAAAATCTGATAAATCGGCAGGCTGTTCCACGTATGTTTCATCCTCTGCCGGCATTTCCTCCTCAGGCGGTATAGATATATCCGGCTGTCGGATGCGCCTCGGTATGTACTGGCGTTCACCAAGCTGCTCTCTGAACTGGGGCTTTGCCCGCTTTATTTTCCGGAGCAGATCAGATTCCTCAGATTCTGCATCTGACTGCCTGGACTCCGGCCTTCGTATCCTGCTATCCATATGCAGCCTGCCACGTTTTTGGACTGGTTCACTGTCTGACAACGATACTCCTTCTTGTGCCAAATCCGCAGATGCAGCCCCTGTATCGAATCGGGGAATTATATCTGCAAGCAAATCCATAATATCTTCCGGTCCCTTTACTGGTTCCGGTCCCTTTACTGGTTCCGGTTCCTCGTGTTCTGGCTCTGCCTGCAGCACAGACTTATCAAACTCCTCAACAGGATCCAATTCATCCTCAGGCGGTATCTGCACGGCTTCTTCCTGAGGATACACTTCTTTTACACCATCCCTGTGCTGCCTGTACGCCAGATATTTATCCTCCTGCGGCTTTGTCAACGGCTTATGAAGCAATTTTAACTCCAACGCCTTCTCCACATAAATACCATCGCCAAACCATAAAATTAACTCATCGCATACATCAATACACTTTTCATACTCACCTGCTTTATGATAAAGATAAGCCAGCTCAAAAGCCCACTCTTCTGTATACTCTGCATCCTTTAATTCCTCTAAAATTGCAATCCGGGTCAGAATATCCGCTCCCTTTGCCTTACTGATTTTGTACCGGAGCACATATTTTAAATTATCATGCGGCGCAATCTCTACAAATTCATTGTAATACGATTCCGCTTCCTCGAAATTTTTCATTTTCACTGCGATTTCTGCCAGACGGTATATGATCATCCTCCCAATCGGCGTACGGTCATATGCCATCTGCAGAATTTCCTTTGCATCCTCAAAACGCTTCAGCTTAAAATAGATATCTCCTGCCTTAATTAACAGATTAATATTCTTCACCTTACGCCAGTGAATCGTATCTGCTATCTCTGCCGCCGCTTCATAATCTCCTCCCGCAGTCAGCGCCTTCATCTGCTCAAATTTTAATTTATATTCGTATTTATCCACCAATGTATGTCACCTCGAAAAGCAGGGCCGCTCTATTCTTTTTTATCATAACGGACTTTTCCGGTATTCATATCAATATCTTTCATCCGGATATAATCTACCGTGTCTTCCGGCAGCCTGCGCCGGCGTAAAACATAAGCTACAATTTCACGGATCAGATAATAAATCACCGCAAAAGTCGGTACTCCTAACAGCATTCCCATAAATCCAAACAGCCCGCCGCCGACCAGAATTGCAAACACAACCCAGAAAGACGACAATCCTGTAGAATCGCCCAGGATCTTGGGACCAATGATATTTCCGTCCACCTGCTGCAACACAAACACAAAAATCAAAAAATATAATCCTTTTATGGGCTCCGCCAGAGCAATCAGTATTACGCCCGGCACTGCTCCGATGAATGGCCCAAAAAACGGTACAATATTTGTCACGCCCACGATCACCGCCACAAGCAGACTGTACGGCATTTTCATCAGTAACAGTCCAACATAAGCGATCACGCCGATAATAGCGGAATCTAAGATTTTACCGCTGATAAATCCGCCAAACATACTGTGCGTAATCCGCAGCGTTTTTATGACATGATTTCCTACTTTGGGCGGCAGTACGGCATAAACAATTTTCTTGCCCTGACCGATAAACGTTTCCTTGCTTGTCAGCAGGTAAATTGCAATCACTAGTCCAATCACAAAATTAAACAATGTCTTAACAAGACTGATTACTCCTGTGGTAATTGAGGCTATATAAGAATTGATCTGCGGCATTACATCCATCTGAAGCCACTGCTCCATATAATTTGTAAATGTAACCAGGCCGCTTCCTAACATTTCCGCCAGCTTGCTGTCTCCTGACAAAGTCTTTCTGCTCCATGCAATAAAAGAATTGACTTCTGCCGGCAGGCTCGCTGCCATTCCCTGAATACTTGTAATCAATTCCGGTATTAAAATATCCAGCAGCACAAAAATAATCAGCAGAAAAAAAACCAGCGCTCCGCCCGTTGCAATGGAACGGGCCGTCTTCTTCGCTTTCTTTTCGCTTTTCATACGCGGCTGTAAAAAAACCAGCAGGTGTGTTTCCAAAAACATCATAACCGGATTCAGCAGGTATGCTGTGATACATCCCATAATAATCGGCTGCAGCACGGCTACCAGCTTCTGCCAGTACGCCGTAAGCCCATGATATCGGTAAATAAAGAAAAAGAAAAGCATACAACTGCATATGGTAACAAACGCTATCACTGCAATTGCAATATATTTATTCAAATCCCATTCCGGAATTTTCTTCTTATTTTTCAACTCCTGCTCGTCCATAATTGAAACACCTACTTTCTGTTGTAATTGATCAGGCATCCTTTCAAAATAATACTTCTCTCGTCATCTGTCAATTCACCCATTGTCAGCCCAAATTCTCTGCATTCCCCGTCTTTTACAACATAAGCTTTGATTTCAGTTTCCGCTTTCTCTACTTTTTCACGAATATCCGGCAGGAAAATATAATCTCCGTTTGTAAACGGCAATTCACCTTCTTCAATCACAAGCGGCAGCATACCCCAGTTGATCAGGTTTGAACGGTAACGTTTTGTCGCATATTCATTGGCAATATTTGCCCAGCCGCCGAGTACTTTCTGGCAGGAAGCTGCCTGCTCCCTCGCAGAACCGTCGCCCGGCTTCACTGCAAAAATGGTACTGCCGATACCAACTGTCTTTCTGCTAATATCACCGAACTGCGCTTTTATCACATCCATTGCAGGTTTTAGCTCAGGTACTGCCTCACAAGGACAGGTATCTGCTTCTATCGCTTTCTGCGCCTTTTGAATCTCTTTCGCCCTGCCGACATAATCCGGATCTTTGCGGGAAAGCGTAAATTCTGCCAATCCAAGCGGATTCGAGCGGTACGACGATGTCTCGCCGGACGGAATCAGTTCATCTGTCGTCGTAACCGGATCGTGAATTTCGGAAACAACCTTGAGTATCATATGCTTTGGCAGCGGGCTCATCTTCGGCCAGTCCTTGATGTTGGGCCCGAACTGAATTTCTACAGACGGATCCGCAACACCCTTACTGTCAAAAATACGGTTTTCATAAATTTTTTGATCAAAGAAATATTTCTTCTGTGTAAAATCCACATCCATATCGGTAGCCGCCGTGAGGAACCCTTTGTTTGCTGCAGTCGCCGCAATAGAACGGGCATCCATCAATGCAACAGATGCAATCTGTCCATTCTGGATCTTTGAACCCTCGCGGTTCGGGAAGTTCCTGGTCGAATGGCGGATAGAAAACGCATTATTCGCCGGTGTGTCTCCTGCACCAAAGCATGGCCCGCAAAATGCGGTTTTCATCACAGCGCCGGTCTGCATCAGTGCCGCTGCCGCGCCATTTTTCACAAGTTCCATATAAATCGGCATACTGGCCGGATAAACACTGAGTGCAAAGCCATCCTGACCAATAGATGCGCCGTTTAAGATATCTGCCGCCGCACAGATGTTTTCAAAACCGCCTCCGGCACAGCCTGCGATAATTCCCTGATCAACATAAAGTCTGCCGTCTTTGACCTTGCTCTTTAAGTCCAGGCTTACTGCACCGTCGAAGCTTACCTGCGCCCGCTTCTCACAGTCATCTAAAATATCCATCAGATTTGCATTTAACTCATCTATCGTATAAGTGTTGCTCGGATGGAACGGCATCGCAATCATCGGACGGATTTCGCTCAAATCAATCTCTATCATGCCGTCATAATACGCCGTATCTCCCGGATTTAACTCTTTATAATCTTCACTTCTGCCATGAATCTCATAAAACTCACGCACCGCCTCATCGGTCCGCCAGATCGAGGACAGACAAGTCGTCTCTGTTGTCATTACATCTACGCCAATTCTGCAGTCTACGCTTAAATTCGATACACCGGGTCCGACAAATTCCATGACCTTATTCTTCACGTAGCCATTTGCAAAAACCTCTCCGATAATCGCAAGTGCAATATCCTGCGGGCCTACGCCTTTGACCGGTTCACCTTTTAAATATACACCGACGATTCCAGGCATATTAATGTCATATGTCTGACTTAAAAGCTGTTTTACCAGTTCCGGTCCGCCTTCTCCCATCGCCATCGTTCCAAGCGCCCCATAACGCGTATGAGAATCAGAACCTAAGATCATCCTGCCGCCTGCTGCGAGCATTTCCCTTGCATACTGATGGATAACTGCCTGATGCGGCGGTACATAGACGCCGCCGTATTTCTTCGCACAGGTAAGACCGTACATATGATCGTCTTCATTGATCGTCCCGCCAACCGCACAGAGACTGTTGTGACAGTTTGTCAGCACGTATGGAATCGGGAATTTCTCCAGGCCACTTGCGCGCGCCGTCTGAATAATCCCCACAAACGTAATATCATGTGATGTCAGTTTATCAAATTTAATCTGCAGCTTTTCCATGCTGCCGGAAGTATTATGATCTTTCAAAATTCCGTATGCAATCGTATTCTTTGCCGCTTCCTCTTTTGACATCTGGATTCTTGCGGCATTTTCCTTTGTATCTTCAATTAATTCGTTTCCATTTACGAGGTATACCCCGTTTTCATAAAGTTTCATCAGATTATTCTCCTTATTCTTGTCCACTATTTATAGAAATTATAAATGCAGTACCGTTAAAAATCAAGGGTTTATCACCGGAAAGGTGATGGATACCGTAAATAAATCCCCGTCTAACTGAATTTCAAACGTACCGCCCATCAAATTTGTCAGATTCCTGGCAATTGAAAGGCCAAGACCGCTGCCCTCTGTTCCCCTGGATTCATCTCCTCGAACAAAACGCTCGCTTAAATCCTGCGCCGTTTTGTGAATTTCATGTGCGGAAATATCCTTAATTGAAAACTCCGCCATACTGTCTGTTTTTTTCAGTTCCACATAAATGCGGGTGTCTTTTAAGGCATATTTGGCAGCATTGTTGTACAGGTTCTGAATCACACGCCAGATACGGTTGCCATCCGCCAGAATAATCACCGGAGCTTTGGGCAGCCTTGTAACAATCGTAAGGCCCAAATCCTCAAAAATTTCATTAAACTCACCTCCGGTCTGGTAAATCAGCTCCACCATATTAATCGGCTGCATGTCTAATTGAATATTACCACTGGTAATTTGCGATACCTCTACCAAATCTTCAGCAAGCTGTTTTAGACGCCCTGATTTCTTTTCCAGTATTCCAATATAATTTTCCAGATTTTCATTTTCAATCTGTTCCATTTTGATAAGATCAATATAATTGATAATGGATGTCAGCGGTGTTTTGATGTCATGGGACACATTGGTAATCAATTCTGTTTTTAGCCTTTCATTCTTGACATTTTCCTCTACTGCCGTATGCAGGCCTTCTCCAATTCCATTGATTTTTTCCGCCAGCTCCTTAAAATCTCCGTCAAATTCTGTCGTATCAAATTTGTAATTCAGTTTTCCGCTGCTTATTTCCAGAATTCCTTCCAATATCTTTTTGCGCAGATTTGCCTGTTTGAGCATATCAAATGCCAGATACAAAAAAACGGCAAGACTTCCAAAAAGAGCCCATTGTCTCTTCCCAAATGCCGCATTCCAGACAAAAAACAGCTCTAATACCGCACAGATCAAAAGACGGATCATCGACCAGCTGAATATATGCTGCCTGCGCATGCTCTCCTTTAATATACGCATAGAATAGGAAGCAAGGCTGCAACGTACAAAAATATCTGCCTTAATCCGACGGACAAAACTTAAGTACAATGTCAGCAAAAAAACATCCGATAAAAATACCAGCGTCCCAGTTAAGACCATAGAACTTGAAATAGTAAAGGATTGATTGCTAAGTCTTGAACAAAAGGCAAACAGAGCCATAACAAATACCAGAAATGCAGTAAACAGCAATTCTGCCGGAATATAATCGATCCGATGCAGGTGTATTTCATCGTCCCTGCCGTTTCTGCCAGTTGCGAGTGTAATGTAAATCAAACTGAGTACAAAACACAGTAAGGATATAATTGCGGCTACAATTCCTGTTTTTACCCATGGAATATATGTATTGTAAGCATTCGCCGCTTCCGAAATCGCATCCTGTCCCGGTAAAGATTCATCCACTGCCGTAATCAGGCTGCCGCCACTGGCCCCCTGTCCGAACAGCCGTAGTATTTCGATATTGGAAATCCGATCCAGAAACAGAAAATTTCCCTGAAATGTAATGGCTTCATCATCATAATAAAAATAACTTCCCATCTCCTTTGCGCGGTTAAGCGCCTCGTCCCTGGAAAGTCCCTTTGGCATATTGGTATAAACCGCATCCTCACAGGAAAACCAGTAATTAAAATTACTGTTCCCATTATCAAATTTCAATTTCAGCTTTTTATATTTCTCCGTCTCTATCTCATTGCGTACAGAATCGTCCTGCATCTGCAGGTACATCACCAATTCTTTGATTTCCCCTGCAACGGTTTTCATATAATAATACGAATGAAAAAAGGAGTCATTGCCAAGATCACCAAAACTCAGCATACTCCTTTCAAACAAATTGGACAACAGAGAAAATATGACAATGACAACCGTAATAAACACCATCTGCAACAAAACGGCTACTGTTTTAAATCCATTGTTATATTTGCTGTTTTCCATAGCAATCCCTACCCTCTGTCTATTTTATATCCAACACCCCATACAACCTTGATATAACGCGGCTCTTTAGGGTTGATTTCTATTTTTTCCCGAATGTGTCTGATATGCACCGCAACCGTATTGTCCGCTCCGATGGCATCCGCGTTCCAGATGCTTTCATAAATCTGACTGATGGAAAATACCTTACCCTGGTTCTTCATCAATAGAAGCAGGATATTGTATTCAATCGGCGTCAGTTTAACCAGTTCGTCGTCTACCGTAACCTCTTTCAAATCATCATTGATAATCAGTCCGCCAACCTGATATACCGCCTGGTTGTTATCCGTAGCGTTCCCAAGCTTTGTATAACGTCTCAACTGTGATTTGACGCGTGCAACAAGCTCCAGAGGATTAAAAGGCTTTGTCAGATAATCATCTGCCCCAATATTTAGGCCCAGAATTTTATCAGAATCTTCAGATTTAGCAGACAGGATAATAATTGGAATACTGCTTTCTTCCCGGATTTTCAAAGTAGCCCGGATACCGTCTAACCGGGGCATCATCACATCTATAATCAGCAAATCCGCCGCCTGCTTTTTCAGCTCTGCCAAAGCCTCTTCACCATCATAGGCTTTTACTACCTCATAACCCTCCTGCTGCAAATAAATCTCAATAGCCTCCACAATTTCTTTGTCATCATCACATACGAGAATACGGTTCATCTCCCCTGCCCCTTTCTATCTGCTGTTCCCTGCCCTGTTACTGCTTTTTCCCAATAAAAAACGTCCTTTGCGCCGTTCATCCTTCTTCGATCCCTGCTGCGTTAAAAGCTTTCTCTCCTGGGACGCCTCACTTTGTTCTTCAGCTACTTTTTTTACCTTTTCATAGTATTCCTGATTTACCTTAATCACTGGCTTATCGTAATGAATTTCCTCTTTTGGCGTAATTTCTTCTGCAATTTCCAGTTCTGCCTCTTTTAAAATACCCTCTGTCATTTCTTTGGGCAGACCGTCCGGTGTAAGTCCTGCCTTTTCAAAATACTCTTCATTAATTTTAATCTCAGGTGTGATAGCTATACCACTGGTTTCCTTTGGATCCTGTTCATATCTGGCCGCCTTTCCCTGTTTCTTTTCTCTGGCTTTGGCCAACTCTTTATTGCGCTCTTCAATAAGCCTCATATATTTTGCCGTATCGTTCATATCTTCAAGCTGTGTCATCAGCTCCACCTGATTACTGCGGATACGCCGACGTTCATTTTCCATCTCGCGGCCAATACGGTTTAATATATTTTTGGCTGACTTCTCCGCTTCATCAATAATATTCTGAATCCGGCCCAATGCATCATCCGTATAAATAACCGATGCCGCATAAATATCCTCTGCCTGATGATTTGCGCTGCGAATGATTTCGGTACGCTGCTTTTCCACTTCAAGCTCTGCGTGCAGGCGGCTCTGTTCCGTCACTTCGTACTGTTCCATCATCAGAGCCACCACATCCCGTAAGCTTCCAAGCTGCCGCTGCACATCTCTTTTATGGATTAAAACATATTCTTCGTTTACCTCTGATACCGGCGCCCTCGACACTGTAACCAGCAGCTCCCTTAAGATTCGTTCCAGTTGATCCTGTATGTTCATAGTTCCTCCTGCGGTTTCCCGAAAATTTCCAGGCTGCGGTCTAAAATTCCATGTATCGCTGCCAGGGCAACGCCATAATTTGTCATCGGTATATTCTGATCTCTGGCACATTTCAAGCGGTATTTCATCTCGCGTTCATTTAAAGTACAACCTCCGCAATGCACAACCAAAGCAAATCCGGACAAATCCTCCGGGAACTGCCCGCCGCTTGTAAAATGAAACGTAAGCTGCTTTTGCGTAAACTTTTGCAGTAAACGCGGTAGCTTTACCGTACCGATATCCTCGCACTGCCTGTGATGCGTGCAGCCCTCAGAAATCAGTACCATATCTTCATCCTTTAACGAAGCAATAGCCTTTGCTCCGGCTGCCTGCTGCCACAAATCGCCTTTATACCTCGCAAACAAAATCGAAAATGACGTCAGATATACTCCCTCTGGCATATTCTTTGAAACGCGTCCAAACACCTGACTGTCCGTAATAACCACCTTTGGTTTCTCTGAAAGCGTCTTTAATGCCGCCGGAAACTCCGAATCCCTGACCACAACCGGAATCGCACCTGCCTCCAGGCAATCCCTGATCACCTGCTGCTGCGGCAGAATCAGCCTTCCTTTCGGAGCAGACGAATCAATCGGAACGACCAAAACCACAATATCATGAGGTTTAAGCAAATCCCCAACAACCCTCTTTGTCATTTCCTGCGTTGGAACTGTCGCTGCAATACATTCTTTTAAACTGTGAATATTCTGCCCGGTTTCTGCGCTGACAAACAGTAAATGTACTTCTTTTTCAAAAAAAGCCTTTATTCTGTCCCTCTTTTTTTCATCAAGCAGTTCCGCTTTATTTACTGCAACGACATATGGCAGCTTTTTTTCTGCAAACAGGCGCAAAAGCGGCCGTTCTACTGCATCCAGTCCGGCAATATCCACAGAAACGGCATCTACCACAAGAACTGCTATATCAACTTTATTTAAAACCTGGTAGGTCTTTGCAACACGCTTTTCCCCTAATTCGCCCTCATCATCTAAGCCCGGTGTATCAATCAATACGACAGGACCAAGCGGCAGAAGCTCCATTGCCTTACTCACCGGATCCGTCGTCGTCCCCTTCTGATCCGATACAATGGCGAGCCCCTGCCCGGTAATCGCGTTGATAATGCTTGATTTGCCTGCATTTCGCCTGCCGAAAATCCCAATATGCACCCTGTTCGCCGACGGTGTTTCATTCATACCCACTTTATATTCTCCTTAAATTTCCTAAAAACGGAAATCTCTCTTCCCAAGATGTATATTATTGATATATTCCGCTGCTTTTTTCTGTACAATTTCATTCGGAACCTTTTTCAGTTCCTCTTCAATCAGTTTTTCACCGATTTGTTTTGTTTCTTCAGAAGCGTAATCCTCCAGATATTCTTTCAGTGTCATCAATGCATTCGGATGACAGCAGTTAATGATCTGCCTGTTTTTTAACAGTGTCATAAATCGGTCGCCCGTCCTGCCCTCACGATAGCATGCCGTGCAAAAACTCGGTACGTAGCCCATATCCATCAGCCAGTGCACCACCTCATCTAACGTACGGTTGTCACTGATATCAAACTGTGCGGAGTTGTCCTCCGGCTCCTCTTCCTCTGCATAGCCGCCTACACTTGTACGTGATCCGCCGCTGATCTGGGAAATTCCGAGATGAAGCACTCTTTTCCTGCTCTCTTTCGACTCCCTGGTCGATACAATCATCCCCGTATATGGCACTGCAATACGCAGACAGGCCACGATTTTGGCAAAGGTATCATCCGAAATCCCGTTGTCAAATACATCCGGATCGATATCATCCGCCTTACGGACACGCGGCACACTGATTGTGTGCGGTCCGACACCGCCATACGCTTCCATATGCTCCGCATGCATAATAATTCCGGTAAAATCATAACGGTAATTGTTTAATCCAAACAACACACCAATGCCCATGTCGTCAATACCAGCCTCTCTTGCACGATCCATTGCCTCTGTATGATATGCATAGTCACTCTTTGGCCCGGTAGGATGCAAATCTTCATACGATTTTTTGTTGTAGGTTTCCTGAAACAAAATATATGTCCCGATTCCAGCATCCTTAAGCTTCTTATAATTCTCTACCGTAGTCGCTGCAATATTTACATTCACACGGCGGATTGCCCCGTTCTTGTGTTTGATACTGTAAATCGTCCTGATACTCTCTAAAATATATTCTATCGGATTATTCACCGGATCCTCACCAGCCTCCAGCGCCAGGCGCTTATGTCCCATATCCTGCAGAGCGGTCACCTCTCTGATAATCTCCTCCTGCGTCAGCTTCTTGCGCGCAATATGCTTGTTTTTCAAATGATATGGACAGTATTTGCAGCCGTTGATGCAGTAGTTGGACAGATAAAGCGGTGCAAACATAACAATTCGATTGCCGTAAAATTCCTGCTTAATATCTTCCGCCAGCTTATAAATCCGTTCATTTAAATCTTCCAGTTCACAGTCTAACAGAACAATTGCTTCTTTATGGGAAATTCCCTTCATCTCAGAAGCCTTCGCCAGGATCTGCCCGATCAGCTCCCTGTTGTTTTTATTCTCTTCTGCATAAGAAAGACATTCCCTGATTTCCTCATCACTGATAAATTCTTCCGCTTTTGGCGACATTACATTGTACATTTTTTCCTCCTGATCCTTTCGCCGGGTCTCCGCGGTCTGTTACAAGCCGATAGCCAATACACTCCATACGGCCGTTTAAGCAATTCCAACATTCCGCCGCTTCGTCTCCGGTACATATTTTGTTATCATATAACTCATATTGTTTCCGAACCCCGGTCGGGGAAAGATTAGGCATCACAACATTTGCCCCTGCCAGAATTCCCTTTTCCCGCCCTTTTGGATCGATTGTCCCCAATGCCGTCGTCGCCGGAAGCAGCAAATCTGGCTTTAACAAACGCAGCAATGCAAGCAAATATAAGGTTAAATCCACCGTCCCGCCTGATTCCTTTGCAAACGGAGTTTCGTGGTGCGGCACAAACGGCCCAATTCCCACCATCTGCGGTGCAAGCTCTGTAATAAAAAGCATATCTTCTGCCAGGCACGCTGCAGTCTGTCCCGGCGAGCCCACCATAAAGCCGCAGCCAACCTGATAGCCAATTTCCTTTAGTGCAAACAGACATGCCCTGCGATTGCCATAACTCATTTCATCCGGATGCAGAGAACGGTAATGCGTGGCATTTGCTGTTTCATGCCGCAGCAGATAGCGGTCTGCACCAGCATTAAACAGACGTCTGTAACTGCTTTTTGACCGTTCTCCTACGGACAGGGTCAGCGCACAATCCGGATAGCGGCTTTTGATCTCAGAGATGATTGCCGCAAGACGATCATCTGTAAAATAAGCATCCTCGCCTCCCTGCAGTACAAAGGTGCGAAAGCCCAGTTTATAGCCCTGTGCGCAACAGCTTAAAATTTCTTCCCGGCTTAAACGGTAACGCTTTACATTTTGATTCTCCCGGCGAATTCCACAGTAATAGCAGTTGTTTTTACAGTAGTTGGTAAATTCAATCAGTCCCCGTGTATAAACTGCATTTCCATAATATTGCTGCGCTGTTTCCTTAGATTTTGCAAACAGGTATTCCCGTTCCGCCTGACTGGCTATCAGAGCAATCCACTCTTCTCTTGTAAGGCAGCGTTCCCGTTCTAATTTATCAATCAGCCGGCGCATCTGCCACCTCCTTGAGTCTGGCATACAGCGCTTTGGACGAAATGCCGCGCAGCATACCGATTTTACCGGTCATAGCGCTGATCAAATCTGCCGGGGCATCCATAACGACACTGATCAGTGAAATTTCGCGTTTTGGGTATGGGATACCCATTCTTCCGATGATATAGCTGCCATATTCGTGGAGAATACGATTCAGTTCCTTTACACAGTCAGAATTTTCCACAACAATTGAAATAATGGCTACCCTGGTTGCCATGTGCATCTCCCTTCCTGTCTGCCCGGTATTTATGCGGTGCAAGTTTTTGCACAAGAAAAGACGATTTTTATGTACTTTTGGAAAAAGAATTCCTTGTTCCGCAAGGATGGCATAAAAATGTCTTTACTATTTTGCCTTCACCGTCAGGCATTGCCTTTTGGTTCAGATTTTAATTCGTTATATTTGACTTCATTTTCTAATACTTTTTTGATGTTGTCAAGGGGATTGGCGGAATTCGACAGTGTAACTTTACTTTCGGGTTGGAGATGAATGATGTATCCGTTGGGGAGAGATCGTAGCGAAACGGGATTTCTGCCGCATAGATCTCTGATATTCCTCAATTATTAATACTGCATAATTACATTTCAAATCTATCTATTCTGCATTCATGCTTCTTATTTTTCTTTTCATAATTAATTCCAACAAGCAAAACATTTCCTTTATACTCTTTTAGAGCTGACACATATCCTTTACTTTTAATTTGGTTTATTGCTCCCTCAGCAGTTTTGTCCCATTTAAGTTCCAGAACCAACGCCGGGTTTAAAGATGTACGTTTAGGAAGGAATACCATATCAGCAAATCCATTTCCTGCTGGAAGTTCTCTTACAAGCGTATAATCTCTACAAGCACTATAATATGCCAACGCAATCACGCTGCTCAAAGAAATCTCATTGTTATATATCAGACTGGAAGTACTTTGCATATGAACTTCTTGTATCATCTGCGCTACAGCTTTTTCATCCATGGCCAAAGTCGCTTTAAGCAAGGCATCTGACGCACTAACAGCCTTTATTACTTCCTCCCATCCATCATTTCTAATTGCTCTCAAAAAAACGCTCCTTACCTCGTCATTCGGAATAAAAACTTTTTTCGTTTTACTATCATAAGCCATATATCCCATATGAATCAGCAGTGTAATTACATCATCTGCAGAGTTAAATGAAGTGATATCGTTTTGAAACGATTCCACGTCAATACTGCATCCCTGACCTCCTAACATGTCTACGATCAGTTGTCTTAATCCATCAAAATCCATCGCAATATACGCCATCAAAGGCGCATACGTTTCTGTTCCAGACCAATAATTTCCTATTTCCCCACTGTCTACCGCTTCAATAACAGAATTAGGGCTATAGATATGTCCTACCTCTGCAAAATAATATCCATCATACCACCTTTGCATCTCCTTAAATGGTATATCATATTCTTTACAAATAGTCTTTACTTCTGCCTCCGTAAAACCGACATACTCTGCCATCTGTCTGGGACTGAGCATTGTATGCTCTCGGAAATTATTTAAAGCTGACTGTGTGCCATACTTCTTAATTGGCAAAATCCCTGTAATATAAGCAAGCTTTAAAAACGCCCCTGACGGAGTTCCTTTAAACAAGCCTCTTAATAGATTAATATATTCCTTCTGAAGATTCTCATTATTTTTGTCCTCACGAAACAGGCAGTCCCACTCATCAATAATAATGATAAACTGTTCTTTTGTCTTAACATTAATTTTAGCCAATACAGAAGGCAATGAAATATCTGTATCCAAGACGCATTCCGAATATTCATTTCTTAACTCGGATATCACCTGCTCCTGAATATAACTCACCACTTTAACAGAAGAATTTCTCTTCATTTCCTCAAGCGCATTTCCATACATCCACTGAATATCCAAAAAGATTACATTATACTTATTTAAGTGCACCTTAAAAAATTCATTCTGGCTTATTTTAAGTCCTGCAAACAGCTTTCCAGAACGACATCCTTTACTGTAATACGCTGACAGCATAGTTACTGCCATTGTCTTTCCAAATCTCCTCGGTCTGCTGGAACAGATCAATGGCCTGTCCTTTCCAATACGGCTATTCGTATATTTTATCAATTCTGTCTTATCCACATACAATTCAGAGTTGACAGAAACCGCAAACTGTTCATTTCCCGGATTTAAATATAAACCCATGCCTACACGCTCCTCATTGTCAATTATTCTATTTAAACATTACATCCATTTCCGTACATCCTCGCATAATATTATGGAAATAACACAACTGAACTTTCAATTTCACTGTAGTTTATTTATTATACAATGTCAATACCCGATCTGTAGATGAAAAAAGGGGAGAGCCTCACACTCTCCGCCTTCTATCCATCACCTTGCAAAACACCACCGCTGCCAGCGTACTTACCGCCGTAGCCGCAATCCCCGGCCCCACAATCGCCGCCGGGTTCACGCTTCCATACTGGCTTCCGTAGGCTGGCGTCAAGATAGGACTAAAAATATTTCTTTTATTATACATTTTCTTCATTAAAACCAATTATTCTAAGCCATTCTTTACCCGTAAGAATAACAACATTTGGATCATTCGCATATGTATCAAATATATTTTGATCCGGATGCTGAAAAACCCTTCCCCTGTCATTTGTAACAATCCTGTATTGACCTGCAGATACTTTTGCAATTGCTAATAATTCACACTCACCCAAATCTTTGTTTCTAAAACCGGGCTTCTTTATATCATCTCTAGAAATTTTTCCCTCTTGTATTAATTTTTGTAAATATTGGGGATTCCTCATCCAGCCATAGAATCTTTCTCTAATCTTTTTTAACTCTTCTTTTGCCCCTTCAATATCGCTTAGGCGAATTATCCGAATTGCTTTAATCCCCCACGTTCCTAATACCAGATTGTTTACCAATGTAAATACTTCTTTGCTAGAAGCATCTTCATTTTCCCTGTAATAACCCGGATCAAGTTCATCTAAGATTGTTTGTGTAATTGTAATATCGTTATTGTTCTTTTTGCATAAATCAGCCACACCATATATATCAGAACCAATAACATGAAGAAATATATTTGTATCTACAAGATAATACATTAATTAATTTGTATTCCGTTTCTATATTTTATGGCTTCGGCTGTGGCTTCACCGATTTTCCCCAATGCTACTAACCTATCAACCTTTTTTTCCAAATCAATATAAGGCGTCCTCAACTGTTGGTATTCTGGCTTCTCTTCATTAGGCACATAAAAGTCCTTTTCAAAATATTCGGATATTTTACACCCAAGTGCTTTTTCTATTTCTCTCTTTATTATACTATGCTGTTTTATTTGCCTATTTTTGTATAGTATCTTTCTGAATATCATATCAAAACTGAGACAATACTTATGGCATAGCTTGTCAATATAAATTGCCAATGCTTTTCTTGAATCAGGCCTCAATAAATCTTTTTCAATTATGTCAGAAAAATCCTCATTAAAAAGCCTCTTCGGATAAAGTAATTCCGCCGCAAAATCATTAGCTTCCTGTTCTGTTTTTTCAGTAGAATATGAACATGTTTTATCATCATCTGAAATATTCTGCCCTTTATGCATAAACCAATGTCCCAGTTCGTGTGCAAGTGTAAAATTTTGATGCCCTATTGGTCTTTGATAATTTATACATATAACGCATATCTCATTATCACCATAGCCAATAAAACCTGATAATTTATCTATATCCTCTTTAAATAGTAATAATTTATATTTTTCCGTATAGTTTTGTTTTTCAAGCAATACAAAAAAATTTCCAGGGAAATCTTTTATCCCAAAGACATCCCTGGCCTTATTTATAGCTTCTATAACATTACATGTCATGAGTATACCTCTCCCATCTCTAATAAAATATCTTTTATAAAAGCAAAATCAGTCATAAAATCTTGAATCCTCGCTTTTACTTCCATTGATATCTTATTATCTAAACCTCTATTCATAGATGCCATCAACAAATCTTTTTCTTTCATATTCGCATCCGCAAAATATTCTGGTTTACAGTGTAAAATACTGCAAATTAAAGACATATCAAATTCATCAATTTCTTCCAGTGCAATTTTGTTCTGTATAATTGTATCAATAGTTTCTTTTTCCATAAAAGCCTTTTCTGCCACTTCAGCTGCAGTTAAGCCTAATATATTCATTCTATCCTGCATCTCTTTACCAATATACAGCATACTAAGCACCTCCCTTTTCATTATCATTATAGCATATATCTTGTAAAATGATACCCATTTCCTTAAAAATTTTAATTCTGTTTGCACTAGAAATAACTCAAAAGCGGAGAGCACTCACACTTCCCGCTTTGTTCTATCCATTACTTTACAAAAAAGCACTGCCACAATCGTACTCACCGCGGTCGCAGCAATTCCCGGACCCACAATCGCCGCCGGATTCACGCTCCCATACTGGCTTCGATAGGCGATGATGTTCACCGGGATCAGCTGCAGGGACGAGATATTGATAATCAAAAAGGTGCACATCTCATTGCTTGCCGTCCCCTTCGGCACAGGAGGCCTAAGGCTTCTGCCGCCTGGGCGGACTTCCGTTCCTTTTCTCCGCTCCTCCTCCAGCTCCTCCAAAGCCTCCATAGCTTTTAAGCCCGCCGGCGTCGCCGCCCATCCCAGCCCAAACACATTCGCAATCATATTTGTCGCAATATATTGATTTGCCGGATGCTCTCGCGGAATTCCAGGAAACAGAAATTTTAAAAACGGCATCAACCATCTGGTTGCACCCTCAATAATCCCCGCATTTTCTGCAATCCGCATAAGCCCGACCCAAAACGACATTATGCCCATCATTGTAATACACAGTGTCACTGCCTCTTTCGCAGAGTCCAATGCAGCCTCTGTCACATCCGGCAGTGTTCCGTTAAAAGACGCAAATACAACACCAATAATTATCATAAATCCCCATAAATAATTCATACATCTACCATACTGCTTTCTTTTTCTCTATATTTATGCACCCTCTCCCTGTCCTATGAAGGAGAGCCATTCTTCTTTTTCATTACAGTAAACGGAGCATTACAGTAACCGTCATATTGCAAATTGACTTTACCGAAACATACACTATTTCTTTGCTGCTTTCGGCGCCGAAATATACGCAAACACCTTTACTAACTCCTTTTCAAAACTTTGACTGTTCTAATTATATGCAGTTTATTTCTTTTCATAAACCCATGCTTTTCCTCATATATTGCAACTAACAAACCTGACGGAGTCCCTCCTTTGATCCAATATATTAAAAAACATTTTCTGCCCGGTCTTCTTGGTCTTATATTAATATGCCTTTCCATATCTGCCTGCGGCTCGCCCGCCAAAGTGCTTTCTTCCGTGGCAATGCTCAAAGAACAGCACGATTTTGATACTTATACCCAAACGCTTTTTGTACAGGAAATGAAAGAAAATACCCTTAACCTGCACTACACTCTTGCAAATCCAGAAGAGTTTGGCATTAAAAGCCACAAAATATCCCTTGGCAGTTATTCTGAAGAAAAATCGGATGCATCTGCCTCTTTTCTGGAAAACATGTCTGCCTCACTTTTGGGATTTCACTACGATTCTTTAAATACGAAGCAAAAACTTACATATGATATTTTAAAAGATTACTGTGAAAAACAACTCTGCATATCGTCTTTGTATTATTACAACGAACCGCTGCGCCCAACAACGGGCGTTCAGTCCGAGCTGCCGGTACTATTGGCGGAATATGCTTTTTACAATCCATGTGATGTAACAGATTACCTTTCGCTGCTCACCTGCATAGAAGACTACTTTCACCAGATTGCCGCTTTTGAGCGAAAAAAAGCAGAAAAAGGACTGTTTATGTCTCCGGAAGCCGCAAACACTGTAATTGACGCCTGCGAAACCTTTGCCATAGATCCGGAAACCAACTTTTTGATTGATACGTTTGATACGCGCATAGACGAACTGGACGGCATTTCCGATGAGAAAAAAGCGCTTTATAAAAAACAGAACCGCTCTCTGGTTGAAAATGTCGTTGTGCCCGCATATGAAAATCTCGCCGATTCGCTTATCGAATTAAAAAGCAGTGGAAACAATACCGCGGGCCTCAGTCATTACCCGCAGGGAAAATCGTATTACGAATACCTTGTTCGTTCCAATACCGGTTCAGCTAAAAGTATCCGGGAGCTGCAAAAACACACCGAACGCCAGCGTAATCTGGATATCGACGCTCTCCACAACCTGTTGTCCAAAAATCCGGATTTATTGCAGGTCCAAAATCCAAAAATCGCCACCGAAGAACCAGAAGCGATTTTAGACCACTTATTAGATGCCATGCAGGCAGATTTTTATCCGGCGGCAGACAGCTCCTATGAGGTCAACTATATACACGAATCTTTAGAAGATACGCTTGCACCCGCATTTTACCTGACGGCGCCGATTGACAATATCAGCCACAATATGATTTATTTAAACAGAAGCAGCAATTATACAGGTATTCAGCTTTTTACAACACTGGCTCACGAAGGTTTTCCCGGCCACCTCTACCAGACAACCGGAACATATCAGGCTGGCCTTGCCCCAGTGCGCGCCCTGTTTAGCTATCCAGGCTACACAGAAGGGTGGGCGACATATGTAGAGATGCTCTCCTACCGGTATGCAGGCCTTGACGAAGATCTTACAGAAGTTCTGATGCACAATCAATCTGCGCTGCTTAGCCTTTATGCATCAATTGATATGGGTATTCATTATGACGGCTGGCTGTTTGCAGACGCCGTCTCGTTTTTAAAAGGCTTCGGTATCACCGATCAGGGCACGATAAGACGCATTTATGATCTGATTGTAACGGAACCCTCGCATTATTTAAAATATTATATTGGCTATCTGGAATTTTTGGACTTAAAAGAATATGCAAAAACAAGATTTGCAGAGGATTATTCTGACCGTGCATTTCATCAGGCCGTTATCCGTATTGGCCCTGCGCCGTTTTCAATCCTGAAAAATTACCTGCCGCATTTTTACAGTCCGGAATCCTGATCCAAAAGAAGGCTGTGGGAAATATTGTTTCGATACAACAATTTTCCCACAGCCCTCTTACATCATACAAACAGACTCTGATATACATCTCTTTTCGAAATACCGCGATCGTTCGCCACTGCTTTCATCGCTGTTTTTCTGTCATATCCCTTTGATTCGTAAAGTGCCATATGCTCCTCAATTGGCATATCCTCCCATGATTTTTCAGCCTCTTTGCGGATTTCCTCATGACTTTTCCCTTCTATTACCAGAACAAATTCTCCTTTGGGTTCATTTATCTCATAATAGGACAGAGCTTCTCCCAGCGTCATCTTTTGCTTTTCCTCATACCGCTTTGTCAGTTCTCTGCAAATCGTCACAGAGCGTTCTCCTAAAGCTTCGTGCAGTTCCTTTAGCGTTTTTAAAAGATGGTGCGGCGCTTCATATACAATCAGCGTTCGTGTCTCCTCTGCCATCTCCTGTAATATTTCTGAACGCATCTTTTTATCCCGCGGCAAAAATGCCTCAAACGCAAAACGCCTGGTCTTCTGACCTGACATGGTAAGAGCCGTAATACAAGCGGCTGCTCCTGGCAGAGAAGTTACTTCAATCCCCGCTTCATCACAGATACGCACCAAATCCTCTCCCGGATCGGATATCCCTGGCGTACCGGCATCAGTTATTAACGCAATGTCTTTTCCTGCACGCAGCTTTTCCACAAGCTGGTATGCCTTATCAACCTTATTATGTTCATGATAGCTTGTCATAGGTGTCTTAATTCCAAAGTGATTCAAAAGCCGAATAGAATTGCGGGTATCCTCCGCTGCAATCAAATCTACTTCCTTTAATACCCTCAGCACACGCAGTGTGATGTCCTCCAGATTGCCTATCGGCGTTGCGCACAAATACAGTTTCCCCGCCATGACTCTCCTTTCTCAATATCCATAGATATCATATATCTCATCCGTATAAACATCCTTTTCCCTGTACACGATCAAAGGTTTTTCCACCTTCAGTCTGGAATTTCCTCCTCTTAATCCCTCTATCAATACCATATTTGGTTCTTTATCTACAAAAGGATACACAAGCTGCATCCGCTTTGGCTCAATGCCGCACTGCACCATTTTAAACATAATCTCTGCCAGCCGGAATGGACGGTGCACCATATAAAATCTGCCCTTTGGCTTTAACAGCCTGGCCGATTCCGCCAGTACATCTCCCAGCGTACAAAGCAATTCATGCCTTGCGACCGCCTTTGCCTGGCTGTCGGAAGACAGGCCATGCGATCCGATCATATACGGCGGATTGGTCGTAATAACATCAAAAGAAGATGCCCCGAACAATCCGGAAGCATCTTTTATATCGCCGGTTACAATATCAATCCGCTCTTCTAAATGATTCAGTTTTACGCTTCTTCTGGCCATATCCGCACTTTCTTCCTGAATTTCAAGGCCGGTAAAATGCTCTCCTTCTGTTTTGGCCTCCAGCAAAATGGGAATAATGCCTGTCCCTGTGCCAAGGTCCAATACCCGTTCTCTTTTTTTGACCCTGGCAAAACCGGAAAGGAGTACAGCATCCATTCCAAAACAGAATTTCTCAGGATTCTGGATGATATAATATCCGTTTCGATGCAGTTCATCTAAACGTTCATGTGGTTTTAGATTATTTAACATCGTCAATTTTAGATTTTCCCCCGTTATCTTCCAGCGCTGCCAGTTCTTTCAGCTCCGCGGCAGATATTTTAACGTCTTTTCTCCTGCGCGGACGAAAACGCAGCTCTTTTGCCTTATATTCTCTTGCTTCTTTTCCGTCGTCAACCTCTACAATTACCTTAACAAGCTGACGCAGGACATTGACGCTTTGCACAACAGCCTTCAGACCTTCCGGCGTTGTCACCGTATCACCGACATTTGGCAGTCGGCTGTTTAAATACTCATATGTTTCCTGTTCATTTTTCAGACAGCACATCAGTCTTCCGCAAACACCGGAAATCTTCGCGGGATTTAAAGAAAGATTCTGTTCCTTCGCCATTTTAATGGATACAGGTACAAATTCAGTCAGATACGTATGACAGCACAGACCCCGCCCGCAAATTCCGACTCCGCCCAAAATCTTGGTTTCATCCCGAACCCCAATCTGGCGCAGTTCAATTCTGGTGCGGAATACCGCGGCAAGATCCTTGACCAGATCCCTGAAATCGATCCGTCCGTCTGCTGTAAAATAAAACAACAGTTTGTTGTTGTCAAATGTATATTCTGCTTCTACCAGCTTCATCTCCAGTTTGTGCTTTGCAATTTTGTCCAGACAGATTTGAAAAGCTTCCTTTTCCTTCTCGCGATTTCGCTCTGCAATCCGCTCGTCTGCTTCTGTAGCAATCCTTATTACCGCTTTTAAGGGTTTCACGACTGTATCGTCTTCTACGGTTCTGGGGCCAAGCACTACTGCTCCCATTTCCACACCGCGCGCCGTTTCAACTATCACATGATCCCCGGATTCGATTTTGTACTTTACCGGATCAAAATAATATATTTTACCCGTGTTGCGAAACCGGACTCCAACTATCTTTGTCATCTCAATTCTCCTTCATTGTCAAAAGCAGCAAATCCATAAGCAGCTCAAAATTTACATTAGCGCGCAGACGCGCTTTCGCTTTGTCAATCGCTTTTAATATTCTCTCGATCCCTTCATATGAGCTATGACTGGCCGCCTTTTTAATACTGTATATCTCATCCTGGAACACCAGCCGGTTCACGTCTGCCGTCGCTTTATACAGCAGTATGTCCCGATACCAAATCAACATCAGATCAAAATAATCATTAATTTCTAACTTATATTCTGTAATCTGCTTTACAGCCTGTGTCATTTCATTCAGATCGATATCCTTGACGCGTTTCAAAAGTCCGATCGCAGAATTTTTAATCTCATTAAAATCCTCCGAAGCAGAAAGCTGGATTGCTTTCCCTGCATTTCCCTGCGCAAATGCCACACAGATATCGGCCCTGTCAGCCGGAACCTGTTTTTCCTCCAGCAGATATGTGCGGATTTTATCATCAGCTACCGCTTTTAAATCCAGCCGGACACATCTGGATAAAATTGTCGGCAAAAATTCGTCCGCATTATCTGTCAGTAAGAGAATTACGGCATAAACCGGAGGCTCTTCTATCGTCTTAAGCAAAGCATTCTGCGCCTGCACATTCATCTTTTCTGCTTCATCCACAAGATATATTTTATATCTGCTGCTGTATGGCTTCAAAACAATATCGTCATTTATCTGCTTACGGATATCGTCCACACTAATCGTATTCGGTTTCTCATGAGTAACATAAATGATATCCGGCTGATTCCTCCCTTCTGTCTGGCGGCAGGAACGACAGCTTCCGCACGGAACATCTCCGCCCTTCTCACACTGCAGGGCGGCAGCAAACGCGTCTGCCAGCATCATTTTACCGGATTTATCCGGACCGTTTAAAATATACGCATGAGATACCTTATCCATTGTAATTGCATTCTTAAAATACGCAATTATTTTTTCATGCCCAATGATCTTTGTAAAATCTTTTGTCATTATACCTCCTAAGACAACTTCTATAACATATGAAACAGATCCGTCTCTACAAAATGAAGACATATACGGTTATCAATCCGTCTATGTAAAAATATCCAGCAATAATCCCTGGATTTCCCCAATTTTTCCTAAAATACTGAGATGATCCTTCTCTTCCTTCACCAATTCTCCTGCCAGCTCATCCAGATTGGCGTCCACCAGCCGAATAATCCCATAAACCCTGTGTCTGCCCCTTCGATCAAGAAAATTCTCCCTGGAAAACTTATGGGAACGGTTTACTACCTCATTCAAAAAATCTTTGACCAGTCCGCGGTATTTTTTCATATCCCGAATATCCATATGCTGTGCAATCCGCTCTCCCTGGTTGGTTATCTCATCCAAAAGCGTATTCAGCCGCTCCTCAAGTCCTGCCTCATTTATCGCACTTGTCAGTGTAAATTTAAAATCTCCGTCAGTTGTCTGCGGTTTTACGGCCGTATCCACAGATGCCGTCGGCGTCATTTCATTTACCTTTAAATCCATAAACTGTTCCCCTTCCTTTTTATGTACCTGTATTTTTTGCACCGCTTCTGCCTGCCTCTGATTTATCGCCCAATGCAAAATGCCAGATACACTGTTTTTGCGCAATGCTCTGTCATATGTATATTCTTATAAAAATGTTTGTATATATACTATAATCTCATCACGGGTTTTTACTATATTTTCGTTTACAAAACGCACCTTAATCTCTGCTTCCTCTAATTTTTCCTCTGAAAAATCCTCTGTATCTGCAAGAAATCTACGACAAAGCTCCGCATATCCTGGTGTTTTCTGCAGTCGTTCCCGGTTAAGTGCACGCTGCAGCCGCTCCCCGTCTTCCACCTCAATATAAATCGGAACCACAGCGGATTTACCGAAATAACGCCGGATCTCCAGATAAGCTTCCAACGTTGTAATCGTCAGATAATTGTGCTTTTCCAAATTAATCTGTCCGTCATCCACTGTAAAATATTTCCACACGCCCTGCATGGTATGATACGCCCGAAGCTCAATAACCTTACCCGCCTCCTCAAGTTCTGCCAACCGTCTCTCATCTACAAAATTATATTGTATTCCGTCTGTTTCACCGAATCTGACAGGTCTTGTGGTATACGGAATAATCCGTTGTAACGAAAGCGCCTCCTCGTTCAGGAGCTGTTTATAAACCGTATCTTTTCCGGAGGAGCTTTTGCCCATCAAACAAAAAAGATTTCCCATACTGTTTCCTCTTTCAGGCAATATATTTGCTTTTCAGTATAATATATATTTTAAAACCTGGCAACGTTTATTCTCTCATTTATAATATCGGCAATTCCCTGCAGATTCAATCGAAATTCCCTGCATTTTCGAATATTTTTTATAAAATTAACATCTATGACTTCTCCTGGAAGAAGAACTGGAATTCCGGGAGGATAAAGGTTTACCGTACTGCCGGAAATCCGCCCCACAGCCTGTGCAAAAGAAACTTCCTCTGTCGAAAGATCCATAGCTTCGTAAAGCTCCAGGCGTTTTTCTTTTGGCGTATAAAGTTCCGAAATAAAAGAAATCTCTTCCGGATTGGGAGGCTGTTTTAAAATTTCTCCATCTATTTCCAGCAGCGCCTCAAATAATCGGAGAAACCCCTCTCTTCTGTCCATTATACTCGTCATAGCAAGTACATAAAAGCCGGAAACCATTTCCATCTGAAGATGATAACGCTCCAGCAGAGTATGATAAAGCCTGCTGCCGTTTATCTTTGTATTCCGTACGGAAATTATAATTTTAGAAGGGTCCGTCTCATAGACTTCCTCACGCGTAAAATCCCCATTATTCATAATATGTATTCCGGAAAGCGTTTCTGCCTTTTGATAAAATTCATCCAAATTCTTTTTAAAAGCCCTGAACAAACTTTCCCCATCTTCTGACAGCATACGTATACATTTTTCCATACTTGCCATCAGTACATAGGAAGGCGAGCTTGTTTCAAACATATCCCGATATTTTTCCACTGACCGCGGCTCAACGCGCGTACTGTTTAAATGCAGCAATGCCGTCTGAGTCAGGGAAGGCAAAACCTTGTGCATACTCTGGATTACAAGATCCGCTCCCTGGCGGATAGCTGTCTGAGGAAATGCTTCATAAAAACCGAAATGCGCGCCGTGCGCTTCGTCGACTATCAGCGGGATTCCATATCTGTGTACAATTTTAGCTATTGAAGAAATATCACTGACTATACCGTCATAAGTAGGAGAGGTAAGAATCACTGCGTCAATTTTTGGATTCTCTGCAAGTGCACGTTCCACTTCACCGGGACTCACAGAACCGGATATACCGGCTTGCGTCATACACGGATTCATATATATTGTAGATAAATTTCTCAAATATGCCGCATGATAAACGGCCTTATGTGAATTTCTGGCCATTAAAAGCGTTCCATTTTGAGGCACTGCGGCAAATATGGCAGTTAAAATCCCACAGGTACTCCCGTTTACCAGATAAAAACTCTGCTGTGCGCCATAAAGCTTTGTCGCGCGATCCTGCGCCTCTTTTAAAATACCTTCAGAATGGTGCAAATCGTCAAAACCGTCAATTTCCGTTATATCTATCGTATATGGATTGGACATAAAAATCGGCGTTCTCTTATGTCCTGGCATATGGAACGGATAATAGTCTCCTGCGGCATATTCTTTTAATTTTCTGTCAAGAGCATCCGTTGTTCCCATCACTCAAAACCATCTCTTTCTCCTTTTCCGAAACATCTTATTCTGCTTTATGGTCGTATAAGGTGATTTTTCTCTCTTATCCATATGAAGCATATGTCTGATTTTATAAAAATTATCCACAAATTTCCACACCAGTAGAATAAATAATCCCAATATGCCAATGCCTGCCACGCCCGCCGCGATCATTTTGGGCTCTATCTGAAAAATTCTGTTCTGTCCGGCTTTCTGATTTGTCGTACCTTCTGCGCTGTCCGACGCATTGATAGCCGCCGTCTCTGTTTTCTCCTCCTCCTGTTCGTGAAAATCAAACGTATTAACTTCTACATCTGTAGCCGTAATATCTGCACTTCCCACCAGACGCCCTGCATAGGTATACTCAATACTGCCCAGAACATCCTCATCCTGTTCATTATAATTAATCTGGGAATCCACATCCGAAAATTCGGCCGTAATCGGCAGAATAATATTGCTGGATTCATCCAAAGCCACAAACGGCTCATACTCTCCCAATATATTTTCTCTTTCCTGGTTTTTCTGCGTATAAGAAGTCTCACTTTCCGAAACATTCACTTTTTTAAAATTATCAAAACAAAAATCAAACAGTCCTCTGGTATCGTCGTAATTTGACCCCGCAGGCGCATCAAGCACCACGCAGATTAGCGTCACTCCGTCCTTCTCTGCATATGTCACCAGCGTATAATTTGCAACTGAAGTATATCCTGTTTTGCCTCCCAGACAATATTCGTACAGGTATTGCCGGGTTCGCAGCGGATAAAGCATCTGATGATGATTGTGCAGAGGTGTTTCTTCCGCAGTATGTTTATTGGTAAAGGGAATGGTATAGCTTTTTGTTCCGCATATAATACGGAATGCTTCATTTTTATAAGCTTCCCGCGCAATTAATGCCATATCGTATGCACTGACGTAATGCTGTTCATCAGGCAGACCGTTACAATTATTAAAATGGGTATTCTGGCATCCTAAAGCCGCCGCCCTGTCGTTCATCATCTGAACAAATGTGCCGATATCTCCTCCCACATGCTCTGCGACTGCATAAGCACATTCATTGGCAGACGCAAGCATGACGCCATACAGGCACTGTTCCATCGTCATCTCTTCCCCAACATCCCTTGCGATCCCGGAACCTTCTGTCTTGTAAACAGAATCATGGGAAAAAGTTACAATTTCATCCATTTTGCTGTTCTCAACTGCAAGAAGCGTTGTGAGAATTTTAGTAATACTCGCCGGATAATGCTGATCGTGGATGTTCTTCTCATATAGTACCGTTCCTGTTTCGGCCTCCATGACAATTGCAGCATTCGAAACAACCTCAGGACCCTCCGGCCAGTACTGGTTCTTTTCTGTCTTTTTGGCTGAAATATTTTGAGGAATGCAGCTTAGAATTAATATCATGATACCAGATATGGCAATTAATTTTTTTTGTATTTTCAAAGGAATACCTCTCTTTTCTTTTTGTACTTATTTTACGGCGGCAAGTTTCATTAAAACAAACAACTTAACTATTGCGAATTTTGTCTATTTATAGTATAGACTTACCTCTCCGGATGCGCAATAATAAACTTTTAATTCTTTCCAATTTTCCTTAGATTTGTTATATTAATAGTATAATAGGCAGTACAAATTTTTATTCAGGCAGTTATGATCTCCAGAGAGTATTTGAAAATGGCTTTTCGACAGATGTTAAAAATGCATTTTCAAATGCACTCTAAGACATCCTGCCTGAACTGAAATCATTTTTTCCACCGCCTTAAAACTACAAAGAATCGAGGTTTTCCTTATGCGTTTAAGAAATATCAAAGGCGCCGATGAAGCTGTTGCCAACAGTCCCTTCTGTATTCAATCTCCGACATTCCAAAAAGGGATCTGGCATACGTATCTTCACAACCAACACCCCATTCACATTGAAATTGGTATGGGAAAGGGTCAGTTTATTATGGCTCTTGCCGCGCGTCATCCCGAAATTAACTATATCGGCATTGAACGCTATACCAGCGTCCTGCTGCGCGCGCTACAAAAAATGGAGAAGGAAGAAAACTCTCCAGCGAATCTGCATTTCCTCTGTATTGATGCAAAAACCCTGGCCGATATCTTTGACAAAGGAGAGGTTGACCGGATTTATCTGAATTTTTCTGATCCGTGGCCAAAGGATCGCCACGCCAAACGCCGACTGACCTCTGGCTCTTTTTTAGAAATATACCAGCAGATTTTAGCTCCTGGTGGACATATAGAATTTAAAACAGACAACCGAAAGCTGTTTGACTTTTCTTTAGAAGAAATTCCGGCGGCCGGATGGCACATAGATGCGCATACGTTTGATCTGCACAGGGATACCGATATGAATACCGGCAACATTATGACAGAATATGAAGAGAAATTTTCTACACTGGGAAATCCTATCTGCAAACTGATTGCTTCTCCATGAAACATAAAGCCCTTCCTGGCATAAGATATATGGATAACTTATACCAGGAGGGCTTTATGGGGCGAAGAAGATGTTGTTGCGGCAAACGTTCTGGCCGCTGCTGCAAATATTTTTATAAAAATACGTTCTGGCCCAGAAAATTAAAATGCATCCGGCGTTCCTTTCTGGAAGTCTGCGCTATTTTAAATCTGCACTAAGAGAAGGCCATTTTAAACGCACTGTATCAACTTTATAAGTTCATCTGTATTTTCTGCAAAATGCCCGGCGCCGCTTTCCGTCAGTATTTCCCTGCCGCGAAATCCCCAAAGCACGCTGATACAGGGCACGCCTGCTGCCCGCGCGGTTTGAACGTCAACTTCCGAATCTCCTACGTAAACAGCCTGGCTGACTGAAACGTGAAGCGCACTTAATGCTTCAAAAACGGTATCCGGCGCGGGCTTTCTGGCCACTCCTTCCCGTTCCCCAATGGCGACCATGCCAAATTCCTTAAAGTAAGATTCATTCAGCTCTTTCACGGCAAAATCTGCCTTATTTGACACAATTGCCATTTTTATACCAGCCTCACGGAGCGTTCGCAAAAGCTCAATGATTCCGTCATAGGGCTTTGTTTTATTTTGGCAGTTTGCTTTATAGTGTTCCTGAAAAGCCAAAAATATATTTTCAAATTCAGGGTGCGTTTCTCCTCCTTCGACGCTTCGGATCATCAGGTTACGGATGCCGTTCCCTACATAGGTGCGGATTTGTCCTATCGTCTTCTGCGGACAGCCATAGTCCTTTAACGCCTTATTTACGCTGTCCGTCAAATCCTCCAATGTATCTAACAGCGTGCCGTCCAAATCAAATACAACTGCTTTATATCCGGCCATTTTATCCCTCCTCGTATTATCCCATTTATTCTGACAAATAAAAAACACCGATCCCACGGCTCTTGCGTCCGCAAAATCAGTGCTTAAATGCGCCACCAGGGGTTCGAACCCTGGACACCCTGATTAAGAGTCAGGTGCTCTGCCAGCTGAGCTAGTGGCGCTCCTTTCTAACAACGAAACCAATTATATACGATTATTTTATAAAATGCAACCCTTTTTTTAATATTTTTTAAAAAAATTTAAAACATTTTGAAGAAAACGTTCCATAATCCCATGTCACTTACACATAACGCTCTTTGCGAAAACAGGAAAATGCCGATCTTCTTTAAGTTTGCCGAAACGCCTTCTCTGAAGAAACAAGCACTGATACCGCTCCTGTTGCTGTTAAAATCAGAAATACAAAGCATGCTTCCCCAGGCGTAACCGTATAAGGCAGTAATTCCCCTTTTGCAGGCGGCAGAAGATGAACAAACATATCATTTGTTCCCATTTCAATTTCCACATCATATCCCCTTTCATCACCCGAAGCATAAAGCACTGTCTGCAACACGTCACCTGCCAGATTTATGACCGGCTTTGCCAGAAGAAACGCCGCAAGAAACGCTGCGGCAGCGACAGCCTGGCACTCCAGTATAAACTGCAGACGCATCACATTCTTTTTCACTCCTATGAAAGAGAGGATTTCGATTTCATGTCCCCGGCTTTGCATCCATATAGTTAAAATCATAGAAAGGATCAAAAGTACCCCAACAAATGAAGCAATAGCCAGTATATCGGAAATCCGCATCATTGCAGACAGAGGCGCCGCAGCTGTCTGATAATCTTTGTCGTATACCCCCATTTCATATAAATCCCAGTCAACGGAATCTATTGTAAGCAGCTTTTCTTTTACAGAATCCAGATAGGACGGATCCTCCAAAAACAATACCATCAGGCAGAGCCTTGATTCGGATTCCTCTGAAAACACAGGATAACCATACTTAATCTGGTAATCGCGCCGAAACCAGGGAAATATATCGGGCGTAGTAAAAAACGTATTTGCCAGAATATCATCTTCATATGTTTTATCCTGCAAAACCTTCTGTTCAAAATTAATATGGAAAATGCCTACAACCTCAACCTCATACACCCTGCCATACCGTTCGTCTGTAAGATAATCGAACTGCCACGCCTTTATCTTGTCCCCAACCGTTAAACTGTTTTTTTTCGCTATTTCATCAGATATAACTACCTTCGCCTTATCATCTGCCCGAACATGCCGGCCCTCTGTCAACTCTGCCGCGCCATTGACAAAAGCAGGATGCCACTCGCTGTCATACACTATAAGAAACCGATTCGTATGCGCGCCTCTTTCATAGTGTGACCTCGAATCTTCCATATAACCCAGCTCCAGTTCCCTTTTTTTCTGCTCATCCTCCGCTATAACTTTTCCATCCAGGATATCCAGACACCAGGAATAGTAGCCTGGATACAGAGAAAGTCCGGTATATGCCGATTTCGACTGCAGGTTATCACAATAAAACCCACTGACGCCGTCAATTGCAAGGAATTCCTTAATATGGCGCTCATAGATAAACGGAACAGTATATTTTATCACAATCTCCCCATCCGCATTGATACTTTCATCCACAACACCATCCGCATATGGCATAGTAGTATCCAATTTCAACCCCATTGTAAGCGTTTTCTTAAATTCCTCCGCCGCGTTCTTAGCCTCCCGTTTAATAGAAATTCCGGTCAAAAGAAACAACGCCGATACAAAAAAGATCAAAAACAGCAAAATACTCCGTACCTTTTTGTGTGTTATATAAAGAAACGCCCGTTTTCCAATCCCCATACATAATTCCCCCTCTTTATTATTCTGACTTGTTCTCCGTTACTTTCTATGTAAAACTTCCCATGGCCTCTGCCCTATCATCCTGCCGGAAGAAAGAACTGACGTAATCGCAGCCGTTCCTGTTAAAATCAAAAATACAAAACACGCTTCCCCTGGCGTTACAGGATAGTCCAACGCGTCTCCTTTTGCCTGCGGCAGCAGATTAATATCCATTTGCGAGGTTTCCAGCTGAACGACAACTTCATACTTTTCTTCAAATCCCGAAGAATAAAGCTGTGCCTGCAATGCGTCTCCCGCCAGCTTTATTACCGATCCCGAACATAATAAAGCCGCCAGAAAAGCTGCTGCAGCGATTCCGCAGCATTCTGTAAAAAACTGCAGCAGTATTGTTTTTTTCTTTATCCCTATAGAAGAAAGAATTCCTATTTCATAGCTTCGGCTGCGCATCCATATCATCAGGACTAACGATAGAATTGCAAGAGTTCCGATAGCCGGGATCACAGCCAGGAGATCAGAAATCCTCATCATAGAAAGCAGCGGCGCTGCCGCCGTCTGATAATCCTTATCATACGTTCCCATGTCATAATAGTTCCAGTCAATTGAATCCATGGCAAGCAGCTTTTCCTTCACGTTATCCAAAAGTGCAGGTTCTTCTAAAAACAAAACAACCGTATACAGTCGTTTATCAGATTCCTCTGCCGTGACGGGCATATCTTTATGCAATTGCCCTTCATGCCTGGACCAGAAGTCAAATTCCGGCGTACAAAAGACGGAATTCTCCAGAATATCCCATTCTAGTGTTTTGTCCGGCGTTATCGGCTGTTCAAAATTAATATGAAAAATCCCCACAATTTCTGTCTCATAAATACTGCCGTAAAATTCGCCCGTAAAAATATCCGTATTCTGGGCTTTGATCTTATCTCCCAGCTTTAGGTTGTTATTCTCTGCCAGTTTATCGGATATGACAGCTTTTGCCTTATCTCCTATTCTAATATGCCGTCCCTCCACAAGCTCTACGGCGCCATTGATAAAGGCAGGATGCCACTCGCTGTCGTATACGCCAAGAAAACCGTTCGATTGTGCTTTTACTTTATCTGCATTGTAGCTTTCTTCTATCAGATAGTCCTGGAATTCCTTTGTTATATCTCCTTCCAGCGGAACATTCCCATGGGCTACATCCTGGCACCAGGAATAGTAACCCGGACGCAGCGAAAGACCCGTATAAGCACTCAGGCATGCCATATCCTCGCTGTAAAAGCCTTTGACGCCTTCTATTGCAAGAAACTCCTCAATATGCTCCTCCATCATAAGCGGAGCATGATATCGTATGATGTCTTCTCCCTTCTCATTTTTGCTGATATTCCAGAGCGAAGACGGATCCACCATTTTTCCCTCTATCCTAAGTCCTGTTGTCAAAGTCTTTTGAAAATCTTCCGCCGCTTTTTTGGCGACCTGCTTTATGGACAGCCCCATCAAAAAAAACAATCCCGACGCAAAAAAAAGTAAAAACAACAGAATACTCCGCATCCTTTTGCGCGTTACATATAAAAATGCGCGTTTTCCAATCCCCATATGCACCTCTCCTACCATACAGACTGGGAAAACTTCCATGACCTAATCATTATCTTTTTCCCAAAATCTCCCGCGGCTTTTGTCCCGTCAGCTCTGCTGAAGAAGCCAAAACCGCAGCTGCCGCTGTTCCAACTAAAATCAGAAATACCGTGCACGCTTCCCGCCACGTCACCTCATAAAGCAATGCCTCCCCTTCCTTCGGCGGCAGCAAATTGATATACATATCTGAGGTATACATTTCAATTTCCACCTCATACTTTTCCGTCTCTCCCGAAGAGTAAAACATCTTCTGAAGTCCATTTCCGGCCAGCTTCGTTACCGGGCCTGACAGCAGCAGAGCTGTAAAAAAAGCAGCGGCCGCAATACTGCAGCATTCTAAGAGGAACTGCTGGCGAAGCGCATTCTTTTTCATTCCTGTGGAAATAAGAATTCCAATTTCGTTTTTGCGGCTGCGCATCCATATGGCCAAAACCAGATACAATATTACAAGAATTCCCACTGCCGGAACAATAACCAGCAGATTCGATACTTTCATCATTGAAAGCAGTGGAGCCGCCGCTGTCTGATAATCCTTATCATAGACTCCAAACGTATAGTACTCCCAGTCAATCGAATCCATGGCAAGCAGCTTTTCTTTCACCGAATCTAAATACACCGGATCCTCCACAAAAATCGTCATCAGGCAGACAACATCATCAGATACCGGCGCATGAACCGTATAACCATACTCCACCTGGTATTCCCGTCTGGACCAGCTGTCTATGTCAGGCGTGCTGAAAAACGTATTTGCCAGGATATCATTTTCATACGTTTTGTCCGGCAGTACTGCCTGGTCAAAATTGATATGAAAAATTCCCACAATCTCTGTTTCATATTTTCTGCCGTACAATTCCCCCGTAAAAACATCCGACAATTGTGCCGTAATCTGATCTCCCACCTTTATGCCGTTTTTGTTTGCCACTTCATCAGATATTACTACCTTCGCCTCATCATTTACTCTGATATGCCGCCCTTCCACAAGTTCTACCCCGCCATTGATAAAAGCAGGATTCCATTCACTGTCATAAGTCATCAGAAACCGATTAGAGCGCGCGTCGGTTTCATAACATTTCCGATTTTCCACCATGTACTCTATTTCTTCTTCTGACACAGTTTCCCCCAAAGAAGCTTTTCCATCTATGATATCCAGGCACCGGGAATTGAAGCCCGGATGCAGTGTAAGCCCCGTATACGCCGTTTCCGACTGCAGATTATTACAGTAAAATCCGCTGACGCCTTCAATTGCCAGAAATTCCTCAATATGATGCTCCCGAATTAACGATGCCTTGTAGTCAATGACCTTTTCCCCATTTTCATCAATAATATCTTCATACGGCACAGAACCTGCAATGGACTCCACCCTTACCCCCGTTGTCAGCGTCTTGCGAAAATTATCTGCTTCTTCTCCGGCGCTTTTTCTGATGGAAATCCCGGTCAGAAGAAATAATCCCACTACCAGAAAAATAAAAAATAACAGTATACTCCGGACCTTTTTGCGTGTTATATACAAATATGCCCTCTTCCAGATCCCCATACCATCTCCTCCTATTTCTGCTCCATGCCTCAACTCATCAAAGACAACACTTCCCGCGGCTTCATCCGCAAAACCAGACCAGACGAAATTCCCGTGGAAATCAGGATAATCATTCCTCCAATTCCGGCAACCTCGGCAATCTCTATCAATCCAATCTGAACCAGTTTAGGAACCTCGGCCTCTTCTACTTCCCGTTCCGGCGTTTTTTTCTCTTCCTCCTCAAAAAAGGCCGCCCCGACTGTCTGCTCCACGGCCCCGGACGCAGCCATACAAATCCCCCAGGCAAGAACAAACGACAAGATGGCCACCGTCAGATTCTCTAAGATATGCTGGCCTAAAATCTCGGTCCGTTTCTTCCCAATAGACAGATAAATTCCAATTTCATGCACCCGATCCCGCATCCACAGAAATAAAATCAAAGAAAGCATAACGGCGCTGATTGCAGCAATGACAAATACCATCATACTCACTATTCCGGACAGCCGCTCCAGCGGTACAGCAGAATCCTCATATGTCTTATTGTTTTTTGTAATGATATATTCCTCCCAGTTGTAATCCGAAAGCTCCTGTACCTGTTCTACGACCCGGTTCAAATCCTTTGGATCTTTTACAAAAAAAGTCGCTCCTTCCACATACTGATCCATCCGATATCCATAATCCTCGCACGCATTCCGGATAAACTCTGTATCTGTAAAAATAAAATTCTCCTCAATATCACACTCTGCCGAATTGGCGCTCTGAGCCCCCAGCGCAGCCTCAATACTAAAAATACCTGCAACTTCTACCTCATGGGATGTTATGTTCTCCTTTATTTCATCCGGAAGCCGATCTTCATCCAGGCGCATGGTAAACGTATCCCCCACAGAAAGCTGGTTGCGCCCGGCAAAGCCTTCCGAAATCAAAGCCTTATTCTGATCTTCTGGCGTAATATGGCGTCCTTCCTTTAGCGCATAATATTCCAGTACAAAATATTCATTCAGGCTGGTGTCTGAATTGCCAAGCACCCGCGTCATATTTGCTTTTTTGTCACCCTCTCCTGTAAACCGGCCCGGCGCAAGCGTAAGATTTTCTACGTAAAAATAACGGATGTCCATTCCGTTGTACGCTTTGATTTCCCCACATTCCATAATATCCTCTACCATCTGATCATTCACATACAAAAAACCGCCGTTTTGTATATCGTTTTTGACCAGAAAATACCCTCCCAGCCGTTCCCTTAACACAGCCAAAGAGGTATTCGCCGCATTTCCGATGGAAACGCAAAGCAGCACCAGCGTACTGATTACCACAAGCAGCGTCAAAAGGATACCGGATTTTCCTTTATTCCGTGACAGATAAAGCCACGCACGTCCAAATACACTCATTTTAACCCCCCCTTATCTGCTAATCCTCTGTAGTTGTCCTTTGCAGATCTTCTACCTGAACCTGTTTCATTTTTCCATGCGTCAATTCAAATATAACATCCGCGCGTTTTGCCACTTCGTAAGAGTGCGATACGATAATCACGCATTTATTATAAAAGCTGGCCGCTTCCCGGAATACGTCCATAATACCCATTGCCGTCGTCTCGTCCAGGTTTCCCGTCGGTTCATCCGCAAGAATTACCGGATTTTCAGATGCAAGGGCGCGGGCTATGGCGACACGCTGCTGCTGTCCGCCGGAGAGTTTTAATACATTTCGTTTCATTTCCTCCCTGGAAAGTCCAAGCCTCTCTAAGATGGGCACCGGATCCTGCGTTGCCGTAAGCTTTACATTTTCCTCCGGCGTCATATAGTCAATCAGGTTGTAGTTCTGGAATACAAACGAGACATTGGTACGCCGATGCAGCTCCAGCTCCTTTTTCCCAACCGCATGCCCATTAAAAATAATAGATCCTTCTTTTGGCACATCCAGTCCTCCAAGCAAAGAAAGAAGCGTCGTTTTCCCACAGCCGGACGGCCCTAAGATAACGTAAATTTTTCCACTTTCAAATTTTTCACTGATATTGTCTAATATCAGTCTGTCTTTGCTGTAATAATAAGAAATATCCTTTAATACAAATTGACCCATAATAAAACCTCCTGTTTTCTGCAAACTATTATGATAACTGCTTTTTACACTGTTCCTGCAGAGTTCTAAAGTAATTTTAGCATACGTATCTTACATTAATGTGACTTTTGGAGTTTTACTCAGATTTTTTTTGAAAACTTGACATAGAGAGGCTGTCACATATAAAATAAGTTTATAAATTAACCCCGGAAAGGACATTTTTTGCCATGGCATCCATCCTGCTGATAGAAGACGATCAGACCCTATCCGCCGAACTGGCTTCATTTTTAAAGGAATATAATTATACCGTAGATATTGCAGAAAACGGCTCTAAGGCCATAGATCTCATGGCAGCTTCCACCTACAGCCTTTGTATCCTTGATTTGGGCCTTCCTGACTGTTCCGGTCTGGATCTGTGCAGAACCTTTCGGACAGACTTTTCTGATTCTGTCCCTATTATTATACTGACTGCTTACGACAGCGATGATGATATTATAGCAGGATTAGACGCCGGTGCTGACGACTATGTAACAAAACCCTGTTCTTTTAAAGTCCTTCACTCCCGTATTACCTCCCAGCTGCGCAAAAAATCACGCGGAAACGGACAATTTATCAAAACACTTTCCAGCGGCGATCTTATCATCAACATACAGCACTGCAGTATATTACGAAACGGAGAATCTCTGCCGGTAAGTAATATTGAATATAAACTGTGTCTGGCTCTTGCCAAATCCGATGGCTTAATCATGCCCAGAGATTTGCTGCTTGGCAAAATCTGGGATGTAAAAGAACATTTTATTGAGGACAATACACTTTCCGTACACATGTCGCGCCTTCGCAAAAAACTAGGCCAATACGGCGGCAGGCCTTATATCGAAACAATCAAAGGAATCGGATACCGATGGAATATCAAAGTAATGGAGAACAGTTATGAAGAAACATCTGAATAAAAACCTCAATCCTTATCAATCTGCATTTGTTTTTACCATAACCCTTGCAGTCATTTTTGTATTTTGCTCAGGTTTGCTGTTTTTTTATTGCAGCATGCGGCAGATGGTATGCGCCATCGGCATTTTTTCCGGGCAGATACCGCCTAATCTGTATTCCCAGTGTATCAGCAATATTTTTACCGGCACATCACAGGATGCCTGGCAAGCAGGTATAGACGCCCTGCGCCAGGCTGGCTACGAACACACTTATAATTTCCTTCTAATCCGGCAATTCTCCGCCGGTATTCTTTTTTCCGCAATCTTTCTGGCATTGCTGCTCATTTTCTGTTTGATCCTGTTTATACGTCAGGCCCGTGCCAGTGCAAATGAAGTACAGAATGTTATTCAGTGGTCGAACACCGCAGAATCCATTTCTGCAGAGGAACCTGCCGTAAACTATATCCCAATTTCCCTGATCGATACGATCTATTCCCTAAAGCAGCAGCTCATACAACAGAAAATACTGCACGAAGAAAATAAAACACAGATCCTTCATTATATGGAAAATATTTCTCATCAGCTCAAAACACCGATTGCTGTCATCCATGCCATCTGTGAAAATCTGTCCATGCGAATGCCGCAAACCGAAGAAAAAATGACTTCCTGCCTTGCTCAGGCGGATAAAATGGCTTCGCTCATCCGGGATTTTCTCCAGCTTGGACGTTTTGACTGCAAGAAACAAAAATTGCAGTATGGGCATATTCGGGTCGCAGATTTGATCGAAACAGTGACCAATGACTTAGACGCTATTGCCCAAAAGAAACAAATTACTTTTTCTGTAAAAGGAAAAGCCGATGTCGTCTGGTACTGCGACAGCTTCTGGATGGAAGAAATTTTGGGAAACATTATAAAAAATTGTATAGAACACTCTTCGGATGGAACCATCCAAATCAGCTACAAACAGGATGCAAACAGAAACCAGATGATCATTACAGACTGCGGCATAGGCCTGAAAAACGGACTGGAAAAAAAGATATTTGAACGATATGCGTCCATGACAAGGGATAACAAAGAAGGAAGCGGCTTAGGACTTTCTATTGCACAGCAGGCCATGAAACTGCATTTTGGCCTGATTACCGCCAGAAACCGGCTGGAGGGCGGCGTAGAATTCAGGCTGTCCTTTCCACAGTTGGACGAGCGCTCCATTTATCCAAAAAAAACAGAGGTCATACATGAATGAATTTATTAAATTTTCCAATTTAAGCAAAATATATAGAAAAGGAAGCCAGGAAACGATTGCACTTGACAATCTGAATTTTACCATTGCTCCTCAGAGCTTCACCGTTATTACCGGACGCAGTGGCTCCGGAAAAACGACGCTGCTCAATACCATAGGCGGTTTAGAAGCTCCTACTTTAGGCGAAATAACAGTAAACGGACAAAATCCCTACCGTTTGGACGACAGACGGCAGGCAGAATTTCGCAGGCAGCACATTGGACATATCTTTCAGTTTTTTAATCTGCTTCCAGAACTGACCGCATATGAAAATATCTGCGTCCCTTCCTATTTAAGCCGGCGTTCTTTGGACAACGCCTTTTTAAATCAAATTACAGAACAACTCGGACTGGAAACTATTTTAGAAAAATATCCTGCCGAACTTTCCGGCGGACAGCAGCAGCTTGTTGCCGCTGCCCGCGCCCTTTCTACCTCTCCTGGCATTATATTAGCAGACGAGCCAACTGGCAATCTGGACAAAAGAAGCGGAGAACAGTTATTGGATCTGCTCTGTTTTTCCTGTCGTCTGTTCGGCCAGACACTAATTCTGGCAACACACGATCTGGAAATCGCCCGTTTGGCCGATCGTATCCTGACGCTTGGGGATGGGCGTATCCTGTCTGATATATCCGGAGGCTCATATGACATACCATAAATTGAAAATCAAAAAAAAACAGGCCGGCTTCTGGCCTCCTGACAAAAGCCTGTCTGTCATACTTTTTCTGGTGTTTTTGTTCGGTGTATTTTCTGTTATTTATACGGACAGCAATAATATATCCCAGGAGCAGCAGCGCAAGCTGGCTTACGGCTCGTGGCATATCGCTGCTTACAATACGGATTCAGAAACACGTCAGCTCATGCAAAGCCATGCAACCGTACAGGCTGCAGGATGTATGGAGATATACGGAAATGTAACGGAAACTGCAAAAGGCAATAAAGAGAGCCTCGGCTACATTGGCTTCGCTGACCAAAATGCTTTGGACATTGGCAATATTACACTTTTAGATGGAAGATTTCCGAATACACAAGATGAAATTGCTGTAGAAGCCTTTTCTTTGCACCGCTTAGGACTTGACAATACACTGGGACAGCAGATAACCGTCACAATTATCCGCAAGGATGGCTCCGACACGCCCAAAACAGATATTCGAACATATAAAATATGCGGTATTGTTCAAAATTATTCCGCAAACTGGAAGACGGGCGGATATCCCCTTCCCTCTTTTTTTATCTGCAACAAATTTTACGATACTGAGAATTCTGCCATGCTCCATGTATTTGTACAAATGAAGCCGGAATTTGCAGAAAATGCATCATCGCTTTCTATGTTATGCTCCTGGCACAGCTTTTTTACAAAAAATGATTTTACCTATTTGCATCACGGAAAAGAAACATTTTTCACGCCGTTTTTTTCTGTCTGGCAAATGATCCTTTTGCTTTCCGGAATGATTTTTACTCTTACGCTCACACAGGCAGATGTCCGGCAGAGATATCGCAGCTTTTTGATTCTGCGTACGCTCGGCGCATCCAGAAAACAGATTTTTTCTTTTTTTCTATGGGAAAAAGCCCGGCTAATCGGAATATCCTCCTCTCTAGGCATTTTCCTTGGGATACTGCTTGCGTACCTGTTTTCTATTTTGCCGGGATTTCCCGCCTTTCCGAATATCTGTTCGTTTCAGGCCATGCATCTTTTACAGATTGTACTATGGCTTTATATCGGAGTAATTCCATTCTCTGTTTTAAGTCTGATTCCTCTGCTTCATATGCCTTTGCAAAAAACAGCTTTTAAACAGCCCATGGATTATCACTCCCGTATCATTTTCTATAATAGAAAGAAAAGCCGCTCCCATACGATTACAGCGCTGTTTCGTTTTACAGACCTAAAGCAAAATCTTTTTCAGACAGCGCTTACCTTTACGTTATCCGTCTTTGTTTATTTTCTGGCTTACCGGGCCTTTTATGCCGCAAGCGCTTATCTGCAGTATCGGAATGACTTTCCGGAAGACTATACGTTTGGAAATTTGTCCTCTTATACCCCTCCACATTCTACGATAACAGAGGATGAACTGCAGCAAATCCGGCATACGTACGGTGTAAAAAACATTATTTCTGTTTCTGTTTCCAAAAGCTGTCAGATTGAGTTTTCCAACTCATACGACACAGAATATGCAGATAAGGTGCGTTCCTTATTATCAGAAAAAGGGGATATTGGAGAAAATACAGAAATTAACGGAATATTCGTCGGATGTGCAGATGAATTGCTTGCTGTCTATAAAGACGAGGTTGAATCTATTTCTTTGGAAAGGACGCCTGCTTTAAATGAAGTTATTTTGTATCTGCCGGATTATGGCATCCAGACAGAAGGTTCTCTGAAAGATTTTAAAACAGATAATGGCATGGGGCTTTTATCGGAAAATACAATTGCCGTGGGAAACGTTATCCATATGGAAACGGACAATAGGGAAAAGGAATTAAAGATTGTGGGTATTATCCGTTCCTTCCCGGATTCCCTGCCAGAATCATATCGTTTGATACGTCCATACAGTATAATATGCAGTCAGGATACCTATCAGGAAATATGGAACCGTGCAGATTATGCGTTTGTACAGATATTTCAGGACAATACCGCTATTCCATATCAGACTGCAATCGAGCTGTCACATCAGGAAAACGGATTGTATTTTCACAATAAGCGTGCAGAACGTATGAGATTGCTTCAGGAACTGATTTCACAGACTATGCTTGCGCTGCTTTTGTGTACTTCCGTCTTTCTTGCTGCGATGAGCATTCGGCTGGGACTTTATTCATATTACGGAAAGCAGATATATGAACGATACCGTATTTTGTATCAGCTGGGAATGTCCCGATCTGATATACGGCGAATATTGTTTCGAAAAGCCTTTTGGAACAGCGGTATTGGATGTGGAACTGCTGCAGGCGTATTCTGGAAAGTTTATTATGAAAATGCTGTGAATTTATTGACCATAATTCTCATTTTGGGAGGGTTTGTTTTGAACTGGATGATTTTATTCGTTTATGATTATTGGTATGTAAGAAAGGGATTATCAAAACCTGGCCCGCACTCTCCTTTTATTTAAAATAGCAAAAAATACCCCATACTCTGCTTTAGTAAAAAATACCATCTGCATTGTATGGGATATACTTTGCCAAAACTATTATTCACACTTTACATATTAGCCACTAAAGCAGCAATTTCCTCCGGCGTCATCACATGCCCCGGATCCGAAAGATCCGGCACAGGCATCTTTTCTTCTTCTACAACTTCATCTGATTCACCGGTATCTCCCAGTAAAGCTGCCACTTCTTCCGGTGTCATTACCTTTTCCGATCCTGCCAACCCTTCCAATTCTTCCTGCAATGTTAAAGCATCATCAGACGTTGCAAACTGTTCCAGTTTTATTTCTGCGCCCGGTACTTCCACTGTTTCTGGCATTGTTAGATTTTCAGATATTCCTGTCCCTTCCTCTGATAATTCCACACCCGGTATTTCCACTGTTTCTGGCATGCTCAGATTTTCGGATATTTCTATCTCTTCCTCTGATAATTCCACACCTGGCATTTCCACTGTTTCTGGCATGCTCAGATTTTCGGGTATTCCTGTCCCTTCATCTGATAATTCCATACCCGGTATTTCCAACGTTTCAGGCATTGTTAAAGTTCCGGATATTCCTGTCCCTTCCTCTGATAATTCCACACCTGGCATTTCCACTGTTTCTGGCATACTCAGATTTTCGGATACTTCTGATTCTTTTATAATGTCCGTCTCATCCAGTATTTTTGCCAATTCTTCCTCTATTGATACATCACCTGTCATCTCTGTCAGATTCGGAACAGCAGAATCTTCCGACACTTCTGGTTCTGCTGTCCCTGCCATACTGTTCCAATCAGCAGATTCTTCCATTTCCTCCATCAGAGTATTGGTTTCGCCAAGAATCTTATCCAGCTCTTCCGAAGACATCTTATGTTCTTCCTGCACCACAGAAGGAATCTCATCTATCTTTGATTCCATATGTACTTCAAGCTCGGAAATTTCATCCTTCATAGAAGCCTCAATTCGCACCAGATAATCCAGAATTTCCTGCTGACGGTCTTTTATGGGCTCCCGGCCAAACTCCCTGCGCATCATATCTTCTATTTCAGATAAGGCATCTAAAATCTGCTCCTGGCTGCCTGATGATGCCGTTACATTGCCTGTACCTCCCTGCAGCATACCCTCCATTCTGGCCAGAGAATTTACAATCTCTTCCTGTCTGTCCGCAGCTGCTTCCGGCAAAGGCATGGATATTGCAGCAGATACAGCATCAATCCTTTCTCCCATTTCAACAAATCTCTGCTCAAACTCCTGTAAACGTCCAATTAACTTTTCATTCGACTCTACAACTGCATCTATATTCTCTTTATTCTTCTGAATTGTTACTCTTCCGACTGCTTTCTGCGCCTGGAGTACTTCGTCTACCGGAAATGAAAGCTCTTCTCCCAACTCATCCAAAAGCTCTTCAAACTTTGCAAATCCCTGTTTTATTGTAATATAAGAAACTTTCTGTGCTTTATAAAGACTTTCAAAATCTTTCTCATAGCTGCTTTCCTGTTCCCTGCGCATTTTAAAGGAAAGATCCGTAACCCAGTACACAGAACACAATATTGCCAGACCTACAAGTCCAAGAAAAAGATACTTGTCAGAATAATTCATCATCAAGTATAACTCAACAATCGACAATACCACTAAAAATAATATACCAATTGTCATCTTTAATCTGGTATTTGTTGGTTTGTTTTCCTGTAACTCTTTTTCTTTATTCATTTGCCTCATCCTTTTTGTTCACTTCTTTTTTAGTTACCTCTATTTTACCATACAAATCCTGTTTTTTAAACCTAATTATTTGCATAATAATCGTAAGTATCGTAAAATTCCTGTGGAACAGTAAGATTATTATTTTCTCTCTTTTTAATACGCAACTCCCATTCTCTTGTCTTCTCATGGAACATTCGTTGCTGAGCCGCCATTGCTTCTGCAAACGCTGCGTTGCTCTTCAAAGATTCTCTCAATTCCTTATTAAACGGACAGTAAGTCGCCAAAATCAGTCTTGATACCTTATTTAATTTCATTGCAGCATTAGCCTCAGAATAAATCCACATCTCATAATCGCTTAAGAAAATTTCTCTGCTGTTGTTCCTTGCCCGCAGAATCTGAGTTTTAATTTTTTCTCTTTTTTCTTCTGACAAATTATGATTTTTACGGTAATACTGTATGTAATCCATATATTCCGAAGTGAGTGATTTGTACTGAATATTGTTCCACATAGCGCCCATCTCACATCTGCAATATTCCCAATGAAAACGGCCAAATGATTTAGTAACTAATTTATGGACTTCATTTTCAGAAATAACCGGGAATATAAATCTGCCTGGCGTATCCCGTCTTTTACCTGTAATCTCCTGCCACATAGAAGAGGTTGTACCGTAAACCGGCGCTAAAATCACATCCGGATATACGTGCTTAATTACATATTCCCTTTCAATCTGAATGGATGGATTTGTATACATCGCTTCCCGCTTGAAAACGGTAAAATCCTTTTTCTCCAGTTCCAGAATACAATCGCAAAGCAGTTTTTTTGAAACAAATATCCTATCCAGATTTCCATAAATTTCGTCCTGATATAACACCGGAACATATGTCGAAAGCTTACCGTTTACAATTTTATTGTTGCTGGTAAACATATTTTCAATTTCAAACAAAACCTTTCTGCGGTTATCTGCCAGATACTCTTTCTCCTGTTTCTCCGTAATCTTACCGCTACGCTGCTCTTTTCGCAGAGTGTCTCTGTAATCCTGTTCAAAAGAATCCCGTGAAGGTTCCTTCTTACCACGGTAAATTGCTTCTAACCACTCCGGCATCGTATAAACAGGACATTTCAGTTTACCCTGCTTTTCAATCATTTTTTCACATAAAAATAAAATCTGATCTTCTTCCAAAAGACGTTCATCCATGTAACCATAATTCAAAAGCAGCTTTACTGCCAAAGGCACATTTTTATTTTCAAACCATTTAAACACACAGTTCTGATAAATTTTATAATAAAATCCCGTAATCTGCTTTTTAATTTTGCGCATATCATCCTGTACGGACAATCGATCCTTTGCACTCACAAACATATTCATAACAGAAACAATTTCCTTTTGTTCCTCTTTATCTATGTGTGCAAATTTTAAAATCTGAAGCAAAGAATTGGGCAGCTGTGCCATAATCTCTTCCCTAGAAAGCTTTGGCATCTCCTGCTCTTCTTCATCTGCGCTTTCTTCCTGCGTTGAATCTGTATAATAAGAAACGTTTTCCATGTAACCGGAAATTGCTTCACAGGAATCCATAATCTCCCTTATCAGTCCTGCCAGCTCACCTGCTTCGTAAAATGCTATCATAGCACTGTTATAATAAAATTTCTTATGTAAATCCAGAGATATCTTTGCCCGTTCGTGGTAATAAGCAGTCTTCTTTTCTCCACAGGCCAGTACAAAAGCTTCCTTCGGCTCTTTTTCCAACAGATTTTGTATCATCCTGTCCCCGATCCCATTTTCCGAATCCTTATTATACATCTCTTTTAAATCTGAATACATCTTTGCAGCTGTTTCCAACAAAAGCCCGCGTTCTTTCAGACAACTCGCAAACTCCTGCTCCATAGAATGGACTACAATTCCCCGATAATCAAAATTACTGTTTAAAAAACTTTCCAAAAGTCCCGAATCAATTGCCCGGAAAGCATAAAAAACAGTATCTTCTTCTGTTGTATAATCACTTAAATATTCATTACAAAACAGATCCATGATTCCAATCATCGAACCTGCCTTTACTATCCTCTGTATTCCGCTGCCTGAAACCCGAATACTTCCTTTTGCTATCATACCAAAGAAACGGACCTGTTCGCCTTTTTTAAAGAGTACTGTACCTTTTTCCAATTGGTTTAACTCATTTCCTTTTAGAACTGTACCCATAACTTCTCTCCATTCTATGTTTATGTTTAAAAGCCTGTTGATGATATTTAAAACTATTATACTATTTTTTTTAATATTCGTAAACAGCAAAACACTTATAAAATCAACATTTTTGAACCTTTCATTTCCACCTGAGAGCATTTACGTCCACCTCGAAGCGGTATGACTTTCGTAATTGTATTACCAAAATATTAGCAGTTTTTCAATGAAAGTACAAGCGAAACTTTTACGTTCACTTTGCATTTTCGAACCTACCTGCTTTCCATTCATCTTTTGTATTTTCTTTGTTGTCTTCCTCCACCTGTCTTAACACTTCTTGAATAGACTGCTGATCTGCCGTTCCCCAATAGAGAGAATGTGACTGGAAGGATGAATGGTAATCGCCGCCGGATTGTGTAACAATACGTTTCAGCAACGCCGCATCTTTTCTCTGGAAAATTACAGCTGTGTCTGGGCAGCGTTCTTTCATTTCACGGCATATATCAAAGCCATTACCATCCGGCAGATTCACATCTAAAACAATTCAATCACAGTCCTGCTTTTTAAGGAATTGCAGGGCAGCTGCCTTTGACAGTGCCCCATCCTTTTTCTTTTTATAGTATCAGCCAAATGTCACAGAAACCTCACAATGAGAAAAAAATTTAGTATTCTGTCAGTTCCACACCTGCCTAA
>JAAWDZ010000067.1 GCA_022794015.1 Eubacterium sp.
ATTTTGAATTGTTAATCTTCTAATAACACACGTTTTCTTTCTATCATTTCCCCGATTCTCTCGATATATTGGGAAACATCCTTGACGTTCTCACTCCGCTCAATGCGTCCGTCCGGGTACACCCTTTTCGATACGCTCCCAGCTCCGCAGGCGACTATGGTCTGTTTCTCCTCCATAATCAAAATATTATAAATTCCAGCCTTCCCTGATCCCGCATACCCTACATTTTCAAAATTCCCCGCCATATTTTTCTGCCGGTACAAATAGTATGGCTCCAATCCCATCTGTTTTGCATAACGCGCTGTCAAATCAATCGTTTCCCAGGTATTTTCAAACGTAAGTTCCTTATACTCTTCCCGAAACATAGAAAGCCGTGCCGCCCGCTTTAAGGCCAATGAATGTACTGTCAGGCTATCCGGCGCAAGCTTTTTTATCTGCCGCATTGTGGCCTCCACATCCGAAAGTGTTTCATTCGGAAGACCTGCGATCAAATCCATGTTAATATTGTCAAACCCCAACTCCCTGGCCATAAGAAAACTCTCTTCCACCTGCTTTACCGTATGGCGCCTTCCAATAATTCTGAGCGTTTCCTCTTTCATCGTCTGGGGATTAATCGAAATTCTGGAAATCCCAAGCCTGTGCAGTGCGATAAGCTTCTCCCTTGTAATGCTGTCCGGCCGGCCCGCTTCTACTGTAAACTCCAGGCAATCTGACAAATCAAAGCTTTCCCTGATCTTCCCAATCAGTCGTTCAAGCTGATGCGGCGCTAATGTGGTCGGCGTACCGCCGCCAATGTAAACCGCATTCAAATGCTTGTCCCGAAACCGTTCTGCTGTATAGTCTAATTCCTTTTCCAATGCATCCAGATACAAATCGACCTTATTCTCCCATAAATGGAGCGGATATGAGGTAAAGGAGCAGTACAGGCAGGTACTTGGGCAGAACGGAATACCTATGTACAGGCTATAGCCGTTTTGATAATAAATTTTGCTCAAAAGCGCAAGCTCCCGCTTTGCCACCTCAATACTCAAACTGATTTTCTCATCTGACGCAAAATACGTTTCCTTCATATAGCGGCGAATAAACGCTTCGTCTTTTCCCTCTTCTAAAAATGCCATCGGGATTTTTGTCGGGCGGATTCCTGTCAAATTTCCCCACGGAAGGGTTTTTGCGGTATAGGCGCACAGCATTTTATAATACGCCTGCTTCAGCCGGTTTTTCGTCTCCCTCCGATCTGAAAAATCGACTTCTACCACCTTCTGCTGTCTTAGCTGGTATTTGAAATCTTCTATATCATAAAATATAATCTCTATCGTATTTTCCAGATAATTCGTAACAATATGAAACGATATTTCCTCCTCCGTTTCCCTTTCTCCAACACCTACCGATACGTCCTGTGCCGGAAAAAAAGCTTTTACCAAAGAGTGAATATCGTATTCAAAGCCTGGCTTATTTAATTGTACTGTAATCATAATTATTTCCTATAAAAATGGATTGTACTGGCGTTCCCAGCCAATAGAAGTCGTTTCGTTGTGTCCTGGATATACTTTTGTCTGTCCGGGCAGAGACATCAGTTTCTCTTCGATGGAACGAAGCAGTACAGATGCGCTTCCCCCTGGGAAATCGGTTCTGCCCACAGACTGACAAAACAAGGTATCCCCTGCGAAAAGAGCCTGTTCCTTCTCAATATAATAACAGCAGCCGCCTCTGGTATGTCCCGGTGTATGCAGCACTTTAATGGAAAATCCGGCCAAATCCAGAATATCGCCATCTTTTACATATACGTCTGCGTGAAAAACTACGCCCTGACGTCCCATCATACCGCAGAGGTTGATTGCCGGGGATTCCAGTGTTTCCTTTTCATGCTCCTCCGCATAAATAGGAACAGAAAATTCCTTTGCAATCGCTTCGGCGGCGAATGCATGATCGAAATGCCCATGTGTCAAAAGCACTGCTTTTGGTGATAGTCCCCGCTCTTTTATTTTATCTGTCAGCGCTTTTGCCGAATCGCCCGGATCGACAATCAGCGCTTCTTTTGTATCTTCATTTACCGCGAAATAACAGTTGGTCATCACCGGGCCAACTACATACTGTTCTACTCTGAGTCCTGCCATATCTATTCTCCTGTTAACCTGTCGTTCTTTCTATATCAATTACACTTTCCACCTGACGAATTTTTTCAATCACACTAATCAGCTCGCCTCTGCTCTTGACGGAAAAAGAAACCTCAATTGTCGCAATACCCTGCTTGCTGGTCTTGGAATGAATTCCACTGATATCAATGTCACGCTCGGTAAAAACTTTGCTTACATCCACTAAAAGGCCGGTGCGGTTATTACCAAATACCTTCAGGCCCGCATAATACAGTCCATTGCCGCCTTCATCCGCACCGTGCTGCCATTCAGCATCAATAAGACGTTCCCGTTCCATATCGGAAAGATGAACGATATTTACACAATCCGTACGGTGAATGGAAACGCCTCTGCCACGGGTGACAAAACCTACAATTTCATCTCCCGGCACAGGGCTGCAGCATTTGGAAAAATGAACTGCCACATCATACAATCCTTTCACAATAATACCGCTTTCGGATTTCTCCCGAATGTCCTTGGCTTTGCCCTCTCCGGATAAGGAATTCAAAATATCCTGATCTGTCAGTTCAATTACATGATCCTTTTTGTATTCCTCGTACATCCGGTTTACAATCTGGCTCTCTTTTAATCCGCCATGCCCTACAGTCGCCAGTGCGGAATTCCAGTCATGGAAACCGTATTTATTCAGAATCTTATCCTGATATTCCGGCCTGTTAATATCCGGCAGATGAATCCCCTTCGCCTTACAATACTGGGCAATCAGCTCTTTGCCCCTTAAAATATTTTCTTCCTTTAATTCACTGCGAAACCACTGATTGATTTTATTCTTGGCCTGCGTACTTTTTACAATACCCAGCCAGTCGCGGCTCGGCCCTCTGGAATTCTGGGATGTAATAATTTCAATCCGGTCACCGTTTTGAATTTCATAGTTAATTGTCACCAGCTTACCATTGACCTTTGCGCCAATCATCTTATTGCCGACTGCCGAATGAATACTATACGCAAAATCAATCGGCGTCGAGCCGTACGGCAGATTCTTGACATCCCCGGATGGAGTAAAACAGAATACCATATCTGAAAACAAATCCAAATCGCTTTTCAGAAGCTTTAGGAATTCCTTGTTATCGGACATTTCCCGCTGCCACTCCAAAATCTGTCTCAGCCAGCTTAACTTCTCCTCTTCCTGATTTGCAGCACTGACCCCCACTCTGCCTTCCTTGTACTTCCAGTGAGCTGCAATACCATACTCCGAAGTCCTGTGCATCTCATACGTACGGATCTGAATTTCAAACGGCTGTCCGTTCGGTCCGATTAACGTCGTATGCAGCGACTGGTACATATTGGGCTTTGGCATAGCTATATAATCCTTAAAACGTCCCGGAATCGGTTTATAAAGCTCATGGATGACGCCCAGCGCTGCATAACAGTCCATAACGGAACCGACAATAATACGAATGGCAAATAAATCAAAAATCTGATCCAGCGTCTTGCTCTGGTTGACCATCTTCTTGTAAATACTGAAAAAATGCTTGGCCCTTCCGTCGACCTCAGCCGTAATTTTTGCTTTTACCATGTGATCCTTCACTTCGGACACAAGCTGCTGCACATATTCATCCCTAACAATTTTGCGTAACGCAATTTTCTCCACTAAATTATAATAAGCATCCGGCTCCAGATATTTCAAAGACAAATCATCCAACTCTATCTTCACCTTGGAAATACCCAGCCGCTGTGCAATGGGAGCATATATATCCATTGTCTCCCTTGCCTTCTCCTTCTGCTTCTCCGGCTTCATATAGCGCAGGGTACGCATATTATGGAGCCGATCCGCCAGTTTAATCAAAATCACCCGAATATCCTTGGCCATTGCCAAAAACATCTTACGCAGATTCTCTGCCTGTAATTCCTCCTTATCCGCTTTATAGGACAACTGACCCAGCTTGGTCACACCGTCTACCAAAAGTGCAACCTCCCTGCCAAATTCTGCTGCAATCTCTTCTTCGGTCATCACTGTATCTTCCACCACATCATGCAGAAGACCTGCCACAATTGTCTCTTTATCAAGTTCTAATTCTGCCAAAATAATCGCTACGCAGAGAGGATGGATAATATACGGTTCACCGGACTTACGCACCTGTCCTTCATGTGCACTGTCTGCAACATGATATGCCTTCTCAATCATTGAAATATTCGTAGAAGGATGGTACTTACGGACACTCTCGATCAGTTCCTCATACAACTTCTGCGGTTCTTCAAAATCCTGTGTTTCCCGGATATTCCCCTCCATGCTGAAAAACTCTTTCTCCGCTTTTTCAATCTGTTCTAATTTCTCTGTAGACATATCTGCCATATCATCACCGCCATTTGTCTATAATTGCAAGTATTATATAGAAAAATGCTGTAAAATGCAACAAAAATTTTAATCAGGGATTTATTTTTATTTTTAATTTCCAGTGAGAATATGCCTGTAAACCAACATTTCCTTCCCGTCACGTACACACCTTTCACATAAAGCAAATCCCAGCTTTTCCAGAAACAAACGTGACGCCAGGTTTTCCTTCTGAACAAAGCAGTACAATTTGGAATACGCCAGTTCCCCGGACTTCGCATAAGCAATCAAAGCCTGACAGACCTCTGTCGCATAGCCCTGTTTCCGGTATGCGCAGGCAATGGCATATCCCATCTCCAGTAACTGTTTCCCCTGCCATTTAATAAGATTAAACCCCGCCCGCCCAATCAGTTCGTCTGTAAAACGATCTTTGATTAACCACATTCCAAATCCATAATACCGATACATATTTTCAATATAAGCTTTGGTATATTCCACCTCCTCATTCCAGGAATACAATGGTTCCAGATATCTGGAAAAATCGGGATCCTGGTATAAACAAAAGAGTCCGGGCAAATCGGACAGTGTCATTTCGCGCAGATAACAGCGTTTCGTTTCTATGACACGCCATGGAATATTGTGCTTACGCTGATAAATGCGTTCCAGAAAATAATAGTCCACTTCCCAGAAGGCTTCCACTAATATATCCGCCTGATAGAGCCCTTCAGATGGATAAACCGATGTTTTATAACCGACAGAAGCGGCAGGCAATCCAGCAAGCTCTGTAAGCGTCTGGTCTGTAGCGGCAATCGTAAGCGTAGTTTCCGGTAAAATATTATATAAATACATATATTCAGGCAAAGTTTTTTCTGTTATCTTTATTATTGTAATTCCATGGCGTCTGAGCTCCCCGAACAGATACCCCAGATCTTCCGGCAGAATACCGTTTTTCTCCAGCTCATGTGTTTTATAAAGAAGATATTTAAATTCCGTCATAATTGGCCCGGCAAATTTGCGCCTTTTCCTTTCCTGTGCTATAATCTGACTATACAAAACGTCAGATAAGTCTGTCGTCCGGTATAACATGATGCGCACAGCCGCATAAGATAATTATGCCGTTTTGCGGCTGACGCGATACTCATGACAGATTTTTTCGACCATGAGCATAATTATACTATCATACATCAAGGAGGCAAGCCATGAAAAAAATCGGCCATTTTTTCTTTTGTTTTTTACCGTTGTTTACATCGGTTGCACTGCAGTTTGCCGCAGCATTCCCTGTCATGGGAATCTGTCTTCTGCAGCTTTGCTATTCCAATATTTTTTCCGGCACAAAGGTAAGCTACAGCCAGTTAATGCTGCAGTTTAATGAAGCGTACAGCAATCCGGCAATTACTTCTGTCGCTTCCGTTTTATTTGCCGGCTGCGGTATTTTAATTTTCGGACTTTGGTATGTGTATCAGTTTGACGGCCGCTTAGGACAGCCGTCCAGGCTTTTTGCCTGTCCTAAGGTTCTATTGGGACTGATTCTTCTGGTTCCTGGGCTGCAGATCTTATCTTCTATTTTAACTACGCTTTCTGCCAGCATGTTTCCGGGCTGGATGGATTTTTATGAAAAACTGATGGAGAATGCCGGCTTTACAACAAACAGCCTTTCCCCGCTTTTAATCTTGTATGCTGTTTTGCTGGGACCGATTGAAGAAGAGCTGACTTTCCGGGGCGTTATTTTCTCTTCTGCCAGAAAAGCCTTGCCATTCTGGGCTGCCAATATTTTCCAGGCTCTTTTGTTTGGCATTTTCCATATGAATCTGATACAGGGAATATACGCGTTTTTTATTGGTCTGTTCCTGGGGTATATCGCCGGAAGGGGAGGTTCCATTTATTTTTCCATTTTCCTGCATATCCTGTTTAACAGTTGGGGAACCTTTGTTTCCTCCGACAGCGCCATTTACAAATATCCCCTGTTTACACTCCTCTTTTTTATTCTGTCCATTGTATCTGGTATTTTAGGTTTTCTGCTATTTTATAAAAATACCATACCCAAGGATGTTAAACATTTACCAGATCCTTCCGATATGTAAATGAATGCATTCAAAACCAAATAAAACCATGGACGGTAAATTTTAGAAAACGGATTTTCCCCGGATTCTTTGATTTGCCGTCTTTTTTCATTTCAAAAAGAAACAAGGAGGAGTGATACATGGTTATACAATCAGGCAATATAGCCATGACATCGCAAAGACGTTATGAGCGTATATCCGCTGTCTCGTCCTCACTGTCTCTGTGGGGCGGCGGATTTTCATCAGACAAAAATGTACAGACCGTAGAATATTACAGCGAAGAATCCGGTTCTGGCGGAGACAGTCAGACTGGCACAAAAAATTTCGGCGACAGCCTGTTTCACAAATTTAAACAGGCCCAGAGCATTGGAAACCCTGTCAGCATGTCACAAACCACACCCGATCTGCACACGATTCGGAAGCAGTCCATCAATTACCTGCTGATGCTTTTATTTGGCGATAACGTTACTCCCCTCAGGCGCCTTTTCGAAGAAAACATCAGACAGTACACACCAAACGCATCCATGCAGGGATTCGGCGGCAGTTACACAGAATACGAAAGCCGTTCGGAACAGGAAACCACTTCCTTTTCCACAGAGGGAACCGTCAAAACCGCAGATGGAAGAGAAATCAGCTTTACACTTTCCATGACAATGAGCCGTTCTTTTGAAGAAGCATACAGCAAATCCGTAAAATTCGGAAACGCCCCAAACCAGTCCAGGCTCTGCGATCCGCTGGTCATCAACCTGAACACCAATTCTGCACATGTATCCGACCAGAAATTCTATTTTGATCTGGACAGTGACGGCACCTTAGATGAAATCTCCAGGCTCTCTGCCGGCAGCGGCTTTTTGGCCCTTGATAAAAACGGAGACGGTAAGATCAACGACGGAAGTGAATTATTTGGGACAAAGAGCGGTGACGGCTTTGCAGATTTGGCGGCGTATGATTCGGATGGAAACGGATGGATTGATGAAAATGATCCCATTTTTGACAAGCTGCGCATCTGGACAAAAGACGAAAAAGGCAGGGATGTGCTGTGTGCCATCGGAAAAGCTGGAATTGGCGCAATTTATCTGGGAAACGAACAGACAGATTTTTCATTAAACTCAGCAAAGACAAATAAAACCAATGCACTGGTACGTAAAACAGGAATTTTTTTGTATGAAAATGGAGGCTGCGGAACCATTCAGCATTTGGACATGGTAAAGTAAAACGTTTTCAAACATGCAAAAGCTCCCGAAAACGGATCCATCAGGACTCAGTTCCGGGAGCTCTTTTCTCTTCATGGAATACTTAAATCTTATTTTTCTTCTGTTATGAATCCAATTCCTGCAAGATGATTTCTAACTGCTCTGTCAGCAGCTTATCCTTTTTAATCAGTTCTTCGTGTTCCCGAATCAGGTTCTCTCGCTCCTGCATTAATTCCCTCACACGTTCAAACATTTCCTCTCTTTCCATACTAAACCTCCTATCGTTTATCCTCTGTTTCAACCTTCAGGCGATCCAAATGCCAAATATCATCGACATATTCCTGTATTGTACGGTCGGAAGAGAATTTCCCGGCATGCGCCGTATTCAGAATCGCCATCTTCGCCCAACGTTTTTCATCCTTATAAGCCTCTACCATATCCCTCTGCGCCTGCGCATAAGAGCGGAAATCTGCAAGGATAAAGTAAGTATCCGCATATCGGGTAGACTGTGTATTCAACAGTGAATTATACAGCTCGCGGAACAATTCGCTGTTGTGCGGTGAATAAAACCCGTTGATGATCTGCATCAGCACCTTACGGATATCCTGATCGCTGTTGAAAATCTGCATTGGATTATAATCGCGCTTCTTCTCATGGGCAATGACCTCATCGGAACTCATTCCGAAAATAAACATATTCTCTTTGCCAACCTCTTCTAACATCTCTACGTTTGCACCGTCCATCGTACCAATCGTCACCGCGCCGTTTAACATAAACTTCATATTGCCTGTGCCAGATGCTTCCTTGCTGGCTGTAGAAATCTGCTCACTGATATCCGCTGCTGCAAAAATCCACTCTGCATTGGATACACGGTAATCTTCAATGAATACCACTTTCAGCTTACCATTAATGCTGGCGTCGTTATTGACTACCTCGGCAACGCTGTTGATCAGTTTAATCGTCAGTTTCGCAATCTTGTATCCTGCCGCAGCCTTTGCACCGAAAATAAATGTACGTGGATAGAATTCGCGGTCCGGATGTTCCTTTAGTTCATTGTACAGATACATAATATGAAGAATATTCAGCAGCTGCCTCTTATATTCATGCAGACGTTTTACCTGCACATCGAAAATCGAACGCGGATCTACGTCGATACCATTGTGTTCCTTAATATATTTCGCAAGACGTACTTTATTCTGATATTTGATATTCATAAATTCATGCTGCGCTTTTTCGTCATCCGCATATAAGGCCAGCTTTTCAATCCGGCTCAGATTCGTAATCCACTCCGCGCCGACATACTTGGTTACCCAGTCTGCCAAAAGCGGATTGCCGTGTAAAAGAAAACGCCTCTGCGTAATACCGTTCGTCTTGTTGTTGAATTTCTCCGGGAACATATCATAAAAATCTTTTAATTCCTGGTTCTTTAAAATCTCCGTATGCAGCCTTGCCACACCGTTTACAGAATAGCCGGCAGCAATTGCAAGATGCGCCATCTTCACCTGTCCGTTGTAAATAATAGCCATGCGCTCTACTTTGCCGTTATCGCCCGGATAACGCTTCTGGATTTCAAGAATAAATCTGCGGTTGATCTCCTCTACGATCTGGTAAATCCTGGGGAGCAGGCGGGAGAAAATCTCAATCGGCCACTTCTCAAGCGCCTCTGCCATAATAGTATGATTGGTGTATGCGCAGGTTTTTGTCGTAATATCCCATGCATCCTCCCACGCCAAATCCTCTTCATCCACCAGATAACGCATCAACTCCGCTACGGTTACAGTCGGATGTGTATCGTTTAACTGGAATACAACTTTTTTCGGTAAATCATGAATGTTGGAATGGTTCTTTTTAAACCTTGCAATGGCTCGCTGTACGCTGGCCGATACAAAGAAATACTGCTGTTTTAAACGAAGTTCCTTGCCGGCAATGTGATTGTCATTCGGATAAAGCACTTCCACCAGGTTTCTTGCCAGATTCTCCTGCTCAACTGCCTTGTGATAATCGCCCTTGTCAAACGAATCCAGCTCAAAACACTCTACCGGCTCTGCATCCCAGATCATAAGCGTATTGACCATATGGTTGTTGTATCCTAAAATCGGCATATCATAAGGTACCGCACGGACTGACTGATAGCCCTCCTGCTGGAATTTTACCCTGCCATCCGGTGTATTGACGGCGCGTACATAACCGCCGAATTTTACTTCATAGGTATATTCCGGCCTTCTCAATTCAAACGGATATCCGTCTTTTAGCCAGTTGTCCGGTATTTCAATCTGAAAACCGTCTTCGATCTTCTGTTTGAACATACCGTAACGATAACGGATACCGCAGCCGTAAGCGGAATAACCCAGTGTAGCCAGCGATTCCATAAAGCAGGCTGCAAGCCTCCCAAGGCCACCGTTGCCAAGCGCCGGATCCGGCTCCTGATCCTCAATGACATTGATATCAAGCCCCATCTCTTCAAGCGCTTCCGCCACTTCCTGATATGCTGTCAGGTTAATTAAATTGTTGCCCAAAGCACGGCCCATCAAAAACTCCATGGACATATAATAAACCACTTTGGGATCCTGCTTTTTCATGCTGTTCTGCGTTTCCATCCACTGATCGATTACGACCTCCTTGACCGCATGAGAGACTGCCTGAAAAAGCTCCTGCGTGGAAGCTTCCTCTAAACTCTTGCGGTAAAGAGAACGCACATTGTCTCTTACCTCTTTTTTAAATGCCTCTTTGTCAAAAATTGCTGTTTCCATAGCTGTTCAGATTTCCTCCTTAATCCAGTTTCTTTACTTCCAGATTCACATGTTCGCCATTGATATTCCATGCTTTTTCATAACCGCCAAGTTGGCCGGTTGTGATATCCACTGCCAAAACTTCTGTCTGAATGGTTTCTCTGTTTCTCGTAAAAATCCCGGCTGCTTTCTCATCGGACTGATAAGAAACTGTAATTTTATCTGTCACTTCAAACCCTGCCTCCTTGCGCATGGTCTGAATCTTACTGATCAGCTCACGCACAAAACCTTCCTCCACCAGTTCCGGTGTCAGGTTCGTGTCCAGAACAACAGTAATATTATGATCCTGGTCTGTTACGTATCCTTCAGCCTGTGTCATGGTAATGAGCAGATCCTCTTCTAATAATACAACGTCTTCCCCAATACTGTCAAGTTTCAGGACACCTTTCTCCTTCAATTCAGCCATTGCCGCATTGCCGTCAAGCTCGGCCAGAGCCTGTTTGATCTGTCCTAAATATTTGCCGTATTTCGGGCCTACGGTACGAAGCTGTGGTTTAAACGTATAGCTCGTATAAGCGCTCACATCATCAGAAAATGCTATCTTTTTAACATTTAACTCTTCTGTAATAATTTCCGCAAAAAACTCTGGCAGCTCAAACGGCGCTTTCACATACATCATACCAATCGGCTGACGGTTTTTGATATTCGCCGAATTCCGGCAGGCACGCCCCAGCACAACGATCTTTAACACCGCTTCCATTTTTTCTTCCAGATCTTTGTCAATTACTGTGCCATCAGCTGTCGGGAAATCACACAGATGCACACTGATTGGCGCTTCTCTGTCAACGCTGCAGACTAAATTCCTGTAAATATCCTCTGCCATAAACGGAATCATCGGAGCAGCGCATTTTGCAACAGTAACAAGCGCTGTATAGAGCGTCATATACGCATTGATTTTATCCTGCTCCATACCCTTTGCCCAAAAACGCTCTCTGCTCCTTCTGACATACCAGTTACTCATTTCGTCTACGAAATTATCAAGCGCCCTGGCAGCCTCAGGAATCCGGTAATTACCCAGATTTGTATCCACCTCTTCAATCAGGCTGTTCAGCTTGGACAAAAGCCATTTGTCCATGACAGACAGCTTATCATATTCCAGCTTATGCTGGTTTGCATCAAATCCGTCGATATTAGCGTAAAGTACAAAGAACGCATAAGTGTTCCAAAGTGTACCCATAAATTTACGCTGTCCCTCCTGTACGGCCTTTCCATGGAAACGGTTTGGCAGCCATGGTGCGGAATTGATATAAAAATACCAGCGAATCGCATCTGCACCGTATTTATCCAATGCATCAAACGGATCCACCGCATTCCCTTTTGACTTGCTCATTTTCTGCCCTTTTTCATCCTGCACATGGCCCAATACGATAACATTTTCATACGGAGATTTGTTGAATAAAAGCGTCGATTCCGCCATCAGTGAATAAAACCACCCGCGTGTCTGATCAACCGCCTCTGAAATAAACTGTGCCGGGAACTGCTGCTCAAACAGCTCCTTGTTTTCAAACGGATAGTGGTGCTGCGCAAACGGCATTGCCCCTGAATCAAACCAACAGTCAATCACCTCCGGCACACGGTGCATCAAACCGCCGCAGTCCGGGCACTTCAATGTCACTTCATCAATATACGGCCGGTGCAGCTCTACTTTTGCCGCGTCCGGATTTCCACTTCTCTTTGCAAGCTCTTCTCTGCTTCCGATACATTCCTGATGTCTACATTCACATTCCCATACGTTTAACGGGGTACCCCAGTAACGGTTACGGGAAATGCCCCAGTCCTGAATATTTTCCAGCCAGTCACCGAATCTGCCCCTGCCGATGGATTCCGGAATCCAGTTAACTGTATTGTTATTGCGAATCAGGTCTTCTTTCACTGCAGTCATTTTGATAAACCAGGATTCTCTCGCATAGTAGATTAACGGCGTATCACACCGCCAGCAGTGCGGATACTCATGTTCAAACTTCGGTGCGTCAAACAAAAGCCCCTTTTCTTCCAACTCCTTTAACACCATTGGATCTGCTTTTTTCACAAACACGCCTGCATAATTCGTTTCTTCTGTCATCTCGCCCTTGCCGTTTACCAGCTGTACAAACGGAAGATCATATTTTCTGCCTACCGCCGCGTCGTCCTCACCAAATGCCGGCGCGATATGCACGATTCCTGTACCGTCTGTCATGGTTACATAGCTGTCGCAGGTAATATAGTGCGCCTTTTTTCGCTGTTTTTCTATAATCTTATCCGCAAATCCAAATAATGGCTCATATCCTTTTTTCTCTAAATCAGTTCCTTTGTACTCTGCAAGCACTTCATAAGCAGCTGAATCTTCATCTTTTGAAAGACCGCCCAAAACCTGATCCAAAAGAGCCTTTGCCAGGTAATATACATAGCCGTCTGCCGCCTTTACTTTACAATATATTTCCTCCGGATTGACACAGAGCGCCACATTGCTCGGCAGCGTCCACGGCGTTGTCGTCCATGCCAGGAAATAAGCATCTTCATCTTTTACTTTAAAACGCACGATTGCGGAGCGTTCTTTTACCGTTTTATATCCCTGTGCAACCTCCTGGGAAGAAAGCGGAGTACCGCAGCGCGGGCAATACGGCACAATTTTAAATCCCTTGTACAAAAGCTTTTTGTCCCAGATTTGCTTTAATGCCCACCACTCAGATTCGATAAAATCATCATGATAAGTCACGTACGGATCGTCCATATCGGCCCAGAAACCAACAGTTCCGGAAAATTTTTCCCACATGCCTTTGTACTTCCACACGGATTCCTTACACTGCTTAATAAACGGCTCCATGCCGTATTCTTCAATCTGTTCCTTTCCGTTTAACCCCAAAATTTTCTCTACTTCCAGCTCCACCGGAAGTCCGTGGGTATCCCATCCGGCTTTTCTGGGGACGAATTTACCCTTCATGGTCTGATATCTGGGGATCATATCCTTGATAACGCGCGTCAGCACATGCCCAATATGGGGCCTGCCATTCGCCGTAGGCGGCCCGTCGTAAAACGTGTAGGTTTCGCCGTCTTTACGATTTTCCATGCTTTTTCTGAAAATATCGTTGTCCTTCCAGAACCGTTCTGTCTGTTTTTCGCGATCCACAAAATTAAGGTTTGTTTCAACTTTGTTATACATGGTTTCCTCCTGTATGAATTTTAATGATAAAAAGGTAACAGGGCAGCTTGACTGAACTGTTACAAAAAAAGCCCTCTTCCTGTAATAGGACGAAGGGCTTAGGATCGTTATACCACCTGTTACAGCATACTTAGAGTATAGAACTCCGTATATACGATTCCCGTAACGTGGGAATGGACGTCAACGCTTACTCTCTTTTGCATCTGATTTCGGGTTGCAACTTGGAAGGGATATTCGGATACCTGCTACTCCTGCCGGCTCTCACCGTTCCGGCTCGCTGTAAATTTCACAATGGTGTCTTACTGTCTTCGTCATCGTCTTTTGCACGAATAAGTATAAAGCGGCAAGATGCAGTTTGTCAAGAGGCGGATTGCAGTTCAGAAAGAAAAAGACAACCCACAACAACTGTGAATTGTCTCTATTGCTTAAAACGTATCCATAATATCATCTTCAAAGCGGTCGTCCTCATCCCAGAACCCATCGTCATCCAAATATCTGTCTTCATCCTCATCTGGAATCCCGTAATCATCCAGATATCCATCTTCAAGCTGCTCCTCCGGGCTTCTGCGCAAACCTCTCTGAAATCCCTCCTGAAATCCCTCCTGAAAATCAACACTTCCCCAAATGCCGATGCAAAATACCACAAATGCAATTAAAGATATTACAGATGTCACAATTCCTCCCACTGCCATACCCTTTTTGCTGCCAGGCTTCGTAAGCTGAACAATTCCAAACACAATCGCCAGAATCGCAAGTGGTATATTCAAACAGCTGCAAAACAGCACCAGTGAAACAATCCCTATTACCAAAGATGCAACTCCAAAGCCCTGGCTTACCGGCTGAAACTGCTCCTGATAAGGCCCCTGGTATGTCTGCCGGTAAGTGTTCTGCTGATCCGGCTTTTGAAAATCCGTTTCCAAATCACGATATTCGCCCTGGTACTGCGGAGTACCTTCCTGATAAATTGCCCTCTGCTGTGCGTCCTGGAAAGTATCACTTCTTTCCTCCTCCGAAAACCGCCCCTCTCCTTGCGAATACCAATTATCTTCACTCATCCTCTTCACTCCAATCTCTTTTCATCTCTCCCTGATTATAACCCAGTATAAATACCTTTCTGTCTCACTGAGGATGCTTTTTTGAGAGTGCATGTGTAATAATACTGGCGCAGCGGGCTACGCCGGGGCTTTTACACATGTGCTACCGGCCGGATTCCATATCCGGATACCATTACTGAAGATACCCTTCTAATCCTGCCACTTCGCTAAACATCATAAGTCCGACTGCCGCAAGAATAAGAATTGCTATCGATAACACAATACCGATAATACTGCATACTATACCTGCCGTTGCCATCCCGTTTCTGCCATTGTTTCTGTTGTTCAAAATTCCAAATACAATACCTGCAATTGCACAAATCAGGCTGATATACCAGATACAGCATAACACAACTGATACGATTCCAAGTACCATAGACGCAATCGCCATTCCCTGCCCGCCGTTACCGCCTTGCCTGGGCTGCTGATAGTCCATCGGCTTTTGATTCTCTCCATATCCATCATTCATTGAAGATATCCTCCATTCATAAAATTATACATTGCTTCATTTTTTTATGTTTATGTCTGCATTATACCAAAAGATTTGTGAGCTGTAAAGAAAAAAAGGCATATGGACATTCCTCTCTATAACAGCTTAGGCCAAACTGCCACTCCTCTTCCATACGCCTCCTTCTCACCCTTATTAGGATCCGCTTCCCTCTTATGCCTTTTGGAAATCATCTATAAACTGTATTACCCCGCAGGCAATTTTTTCTCCCGCATTCCCCGATGGCTGTGAAGTAAAATCGTCTGCATTCCGGTGAATCAGTACAGATTTTCCCACAATATCATACAATTCTTTTCCCGAATCATAAAATACCATCCATGCATACCCATCTCTGGAAATCAACGGGGGCATATCCCCCTCATGGCGTGGGTGCGCTTGATTGTGCGGATTAAAATGTTCGCCTGTGTTTTGGAAATTATTGGAACAATCTCCGTTTTCATGTATATGAAACGCAAAAAATGCAGGGACAGACGACCTGTCCGTTTCCGGCAGGCCAAATATCTCTGCTTCTATCAACAGACCTCCGCCAGGAACATTATAAAAATATACCGAGCCCTGTATCTGAGAATACTCGCCGCCGCCCTGTATCCGGGCATAAGCGCGCGGCCTGTTGTCATAGAATAATTTCATAAAATTCAATCTGGGTGTAATCTGGAACATAAAAAACCCCTTTTCTTTAATCCTATGCGGCTCTATTCTTCAATATGTTCCCTTCCCTGCGCAATGATTGTACGTACATGGGCGTCCGCCAGCGAATAAAAAACCGACTTTCCTTCCCGTCTGCTTTTTACCAGCTTATTCTGTTTTAAAATCCGAAGCTGATGCGAAATCGCAGACTGTGTCATATTCAATACCGCAGCCAGATCGCATACACAAACCTCCGCTTCAAACAGCACAAACAAAATGCGGATACGTGTGGAATCCCCAAATACTTTAAATAATTCTGCCAGATCATAAAGCTCCGTTTCCTCCGGCATTGTTTCGTTTACGATTTTTACCAGTTCCTCATGCACCTCGACGCTTTCACAGCATGCCGCTTCGTTTTTTTGCATAGCTTCCTCCCTTACTTAAATGTAATTTTGCTTTTTGCAGGGCAAGCCCTGGGCCACTGACTCCCGCGGTCAACACTTCATTCCATCCTACAGATTTTTTACAAACAATGCACGGATAGCGTTGATTACCGCCAGTACCATAACGCCAACGTCTGCAAAAATGGCGAGCCACATGTTTGCAATGCCAAGCGCTCCCAGGACGAGGCAAAGCAGTTTAATGCCGATTGCAAAATAAATATTTTCATAAACAATTCGAATACATTTCCTGGAAATACGGATAGCCTTTGCAATTTTCAGAGGGTCGTCATCCATCAGTACCACATCCGCCGCTTCAATCGCCGCATCCGAACCAAGCGCTCCCATTGCAATTCCAATATCTGCTCTGGACAAAACCGGCGCGTCATTGATTCCATCTCCTACAAATGCAAGTTTTTCCTTTTCCCTCTTCTGTGCCAGCAGTTCTTCTGTTTTGGCAACCTTATCCGCCGGAAGCAGTTCACTGTAAACGCGCTTAATCCCAAGCTCTTCTGCCGTATGCGCCGCAGCAGCATGGCTGTCACCTGTCAGCATCACCAGGTTTTCTGCGCCTGTTTTCTTCAGTTCCAGGATCGCTTCTTTAGCATGCGGCTTTAAACGGTCTGAAATCAGGATGTGCCCCGCATAGCCGCCTTCCACCGCAACATGTACCACTGTTCCGATCTGATCACATTCCTCATATGCAATACCAAGACGTTTCATCAGCTTACCGTTGCCGACTGCGACAGTTTTACCGTCAACTTTTGCCGTTACACCGTTCCCGCCAATTTCTTCTACATCTGCTACCCTGTTTTGGTCAATATCTTTTCCATATGCATTTTTCAGGCTTTTACTGATGGGATGCGCAGAATAACATTCCGCCAAAGCCGCGTATTCGAGCAGTTCCTCTTCTGAAATCCGGTTGTGGTGGATACCATTTACTTCAAATACTCCCTGCGTCATCGTTCCGGTCTTGTCAAATACAATATATTTTGCCGATGCAAGTGTTTCCAGATAATTCGAACCTTTTACCAAAATTCCTTCTTTGCCTGCCCCGCCGATTCCGGCAAAAAAACTGAGCGGAATACTAATAACAAGTGCGCAGGGACAACTGATAACCAGAAACGTAAGCGCACGATACACCCAAACGCCCCACTGAGGCGACAGCTTAAACACAAACATGCTTGCTAACGGCGGCAAAATTGCAAGCGCAAGCGCGCCACAGCATACAGCAGGTGTATAAACCTTTGCAAACCTGGAAATAAAATTCTCGGATTTCGATTTTCTGGAGCTGGCATTTTCCACCAGATCCAGAATCTTCGAAACGGTCGATTCCCCGAATTCCTTCGTCGTGCGAATCCGAAGCACACCTGTCATATTGATGCAGCCGCTGACAACCTCATCACCCGCCTTTACTTCCCGCGGAAGGCTTTCTCCGGTCAAAGCACTGGTATTTAATGCGGAAGTCCCCTGCATCACCACGCCGTCAATTGGAATCTTTTCACCGGGCTGCACCAGCAAAATGCTGCCAATTTCCACCTCGTCGGGATCAGACTGTTCGACTTTGCCGTCCTTTTCTACATTTGCATAATCCGGGCGAATATCCATCAATTCACTGATATTCCTGCGGCTCTTGCCCACAGCATAGCTCTGAAACAGTTCTCCAATCTGGTAAAACAGCATAACCGCAACGCCCTCTGTATATTCCCCTAACAAAATCGCCCCTAACGTAGCGACTGCCATCAGAAAATTCTCGTCAAATACCTGCCTGTTTAAAATTCCTTTTCCGGCTTTTTTTAAAATGTCATATCCGATAATCAGATAAGGAACCATAAACAATGCAAACCGCAGATATCCGCTGACCGAAAGCATGGAAAATACCACCATGCATACCGCGGCTGTCAGAATACGAATCAGCATCTTTTTTTGCTTTTTATTCATAAAGAACCTCCTTTTTCGTTGCATGTACGCTCGAAATCTCCTGTATACCTGCCTTTACGACTGATTTTACGCTATGTGGGTACCATTTTCATCCACATACGCCTCATCAATTTGTACACTCTTGCAAAACCAGATATAAAGAGATTCCAAACATGCATTTACAGAAAAATCTCGCAGTCATCCTCTACTTTTTTGCAGTTTTTCAACACTTCCTGCATTATCTGTTTGGGATCGGCGCCTTCTTCAAACTCCACGTTCATCTTCAATGTCATAAAATTCACAACTGCATCCTTCACACCGGTAGTTTTTTTAGCTGCTTCCTCCATCTTATTTGCACAATTTGCACAGTCCACCTCAATTTTGTATGTCTTTTTCATTTTATCTGTTCCTTTCTTTTATATTATTTCATATGAACAATTATTCATATGTTAAATTTATTATACCATGTAAACGGAATTTGTCAATAGAACTTTCCGTTTTTGATATGTAAAATTTTACTCGGAATTTTAAAAGATTTGTATATTGAGGAATTTCAGGAGACAAACAGGAAGGGGCGGAGTTGTTTCACAGGGGAAGGAAAAAGATATCATTCCTTCCCAATCTGAAAGTAATGTTACACGATCTTCAGTTTTTTGATACTTGCCATCATTTTTTAAATACTATATAATAATTGTGAGGTGATAATATGTCAAATGATATCCATATTTTTTTAAAAGAAGTCCTGACCAAACTCCAGTCCATTGACTATGTCAAACCGGAGTCTCTGCCAAACATTGATTTATATATGGATCAGGTCACAACCTTTATGAATACCCAGCTGGCATCCACAAAACGGCACGAAGACGATAAAATCTTAACAAAAACAATGATCAACAACTATACCAAGAACAACCTGCTCCCACCGCCTGACCGCAAGAAATACTCCAAGGACCACATACTTACTCTGCTGTTTATCTATTACTTCAAAAGTATTTTAAGCATCAGTGATATCCAAAATATTCTGACCCCCATTACGGACCGCTATTTTTCTGATAACGGCGACCTGGATCTGCAGGATGTTTACAATGAAGTATTTGGATTGGAACACGAGGAAGCTCAGCATATTTTAAAAGATCTGGCCAAGAAGTATAAAACCAGCTCCAAAACATTTGCCGGCACGTCAGAAGAAGAAGCAGAACTATTACATACTTTTGCATTTATCTGCATGCTTAGCTTTGACGTATATATCAAAAAGCTGATTATTGAACAGACGATTGACAAGCTGGCATCTTCTCAGCCACTTCAGAAAAAAACATCCAATAAGAAAAAAGAATAGATGTAAGTCTATTCTTTTTCATTGTGTTTTCTGAGCTCTTTCTGGTTCATCCGTTCAAAGACCATATCATATCCATCGTTGCCATAATTTAATGAGCGGTTCACTCTGCTGATTGTAGCTGTCGAAGCTCCTGTCTTTTCTGCGATATCCAGGTAAGTCTTGTGTTCGCGCAGCATATATGCCACTTCAAAACGCTGTGAGAGCGAAAGCAGTTCGTTTACCGTACAGACATCTTCAAAAAATGTATAACACTCTTCCCTGCCCTGTAAAGTCAGGATGGCGTCAAACAGATGATTCACCGCTTCTGTCCTTATCTTTTTATTCATATACCTTTCTCCTTCTGTCTTTCAGTATTTCTATTTTAACATATTAAAGTATGAACGTAAACTCACTATCACATTTTTATTTTTCGATCATAGAATAAAATATATTATTGTTTTAACTCAGGGAGGAATTTCTATTGTCAGATTCGTTATCATTCAAAAAGAAGCTGTTGCCGCTGCTTCTTTGCCTGTCACTTTCTGTCTTCACCTTTGCCGGTTGTGAAAAAAAAGAAGGAACTACTGGCGTTTCGGGAGAAAAGATTGTATTAAATGAAGTGGCTCATTCTATTTTTTACGCACCCATGTATGTTGCAATCGAAGAGGGGTATTTCAAAGATTCCGGTATTGACCTCGAACTCGTAACAGGGTTTGGCGCCGATAAAACAATGACCGCCGTACTTTCCGGAGAAGCCGATATTGGATTTATGGGACCGGAAACGACTGTCTATGCGTTTAACGAGGGGGCGTCGGACGTAGTGAAAAATTTCGCCCAGCTCACCCAGCGTGCCGGGAATTTTCTGATCGCAAGGGAAAAAGTGGAAGAATTTAAATGGGCGGATATAAAAGGGGCGAACGTACTCGGCGGACGCGCGGGCGGTATGCCAGAGATGGTATTTGAGTTTGTATTAAAGAAAAACAATATCGATCCCACCAAAGATCTGAACATTGACCAGAGCATTGATTTTGGATCCACGGCTGCGGCATTTTCCGGTGGACAGGGAGATTACACGGTGGAATTTGAACCTTCCGCAACTGCCCTAGAAGCCGAAGGCGCAGGATATGTCGTAGCATCCGTAGGCGTTGATTCCGGCTATGTTCCATATACTGCATTTTCTGCGAAAGAAAGCTTTTTAATCTCCCAGCCCGATATCATCCAGGCTTTCGTGGACGCTCTGCAAAGAGGTATGCAATATGTTTCCGAGCATACCAGTGAGGAAATTGCCGCTGCAATAAAACCCCAGTTTCCGGATACTGACAAGGAAACGATTGCTACGATTGTTTCCCGTTATAAAGAGCAGGATACCTGGAAAAATGATATTATTTTCACAGAAGACGCCTATACGCTTTTACTGGATATTTTAGACGACGCAGGCCAGCTTGAGGCGCGGCCGGAATATGAAAACCTGGTCAACACCAAATTTGCCACACAGGCAGCTGCAGAACAAAAGTAACGCGGCATAATTGCAAAGCTGTGATGCAGAACCGTGTGGCTCCTCGGTATCATTACATAAAAAGAAATCCCTGTTGCCGGTAAATTGGTAATGGGGGTTTTTTCAGAATTGCAAATATTTTTCTATTTTTTAATAACTTATTCTGGCATACTGTCTTTTAAACATAACACGCCCCAGCCAAGCTGCGGATTTGGATACTCTTTCACCGCATCAATTTTCCGAACGCCTTTAATCAGATACGCCTTCACCTTCTCCCCATACAAAAAAGCATCATTTCCCCTTACAATCCCCCACTCCATCAAAAGCGCCGCACTCCCCGCCACAAACGGCGCCGCCATCGACGTCCCGCTGCGCGCGGTATACCCGCCGCCCGGAGAAGCAGATACAATGCCTACTCCCGGCGCTGCCAAATCCGGCTTCACCTGGTTAGTCCATGCCGTATATCCTCTGCCGGAAAATGCCGCCGCGCTGTCGGTACTCGAATCGTAAGCTGCTACACTAATAACCTTCTGCGCCGTAGAAGGAATTGTTAATGTGCGGACTTCTGATGGATAAGGAAATCCTGTCTCTGTGTTCAACACTCCGCCAGAAGGCAGCCATATATCGTACACCCCGTCCACAATTTTCCCGGCGGTCAGACGAATTCTCCACAATCCGGCGGGAATATATCGATCTCTGGGGATAAAATCAATATAAACCTCCTGATACATGCTGTAAGGAACCGGCTCACCGTAAAAAATCAATAGCTCAACCGCCGCAAACTGTACGCGTAACGTCCCCTGTCCAATTAACTGCCCGCTGGTTCTTCCGTCTGGCAGCAGTACCTCCACCCGCAGTTCATCCTGATAACGCTTCCAAATCTGCAGATTCAGCTTTCTTTCATACATGCTGACAGCTAACTCTGCCTCCTGTGTTTCTCCGCTTAAAATTCTGTTTTGGTAATGAGCCGTACTTGCTCCCTCGTTGCCTGTGCCCACTACAATACTGCATTGATGATGATCTGCCATATCATTCATAAATGTTTCTATCAGGCTTGTGCCACTGTGCGATCCATAATTATTCCCAAAGCTCAGATTAACGGCAAGCGGCCGGTTTAAATACTCTGCCGTCCTTATGCAAAAATCCACAGCTTTCATCAATTCTGTCGTTTTGGGAAATGAATTCTCACTGGGTGTACCCAGCTTCACTACCAAGAGCCCGGCCTCATATGCCACCCCGCGGTATCGGCCCATGGAAGCCCTGCCGTTTCCGGCAGCAATTCCTGCCACATGCGTCCCATGACCAGAAGTATCACGACTGGGAACAATTTTCTGCCGAATGGCTGCATTACTCTGCGCAAGCGCCAGATTTAGTTCCTCTCCTGTAAACAAAACCCCGCCTGCATGTTCTTCCGGTGAACGATAAACAATCTGCATATTGTCTTCTGTTCTCGTTTCATTCAGTACTGCCGCATCCAACGTCTGATCCCACAAAGCTACAATTCTGGTTGTATTATCCGCATTACAGAAATCCGGATGGCTATAATCAATCCCGCTGTCAATTATTGCTACCAGGCAGCCCCTACCGGACAATTCTCCTGTCTGCACGGAGCTGCCAGCCATACCCGCTGCTCCTGCCCCGGACTGCAGGGGCGCAATACAAGAGGCCCTTTTTGCCGAATCTACGGCAAAAAAGAGCCTCTTTGGTTTTTCCATATAAATTATTTCGTCTAATCCTGCTACAACGTTCACAATAGACTCCGGCAGAACTAAAATTGCGTAGGAATTGTCAAGTTTTGTCACATAAGGACGCCAGTCCTCATATCCGTAGGCTAAAAGCAATTCCCTGACCCGTTCCAGTCCATCCCGTATGAAACGTACAATGACCTCCCAGGTTTGTTCTTTTGGGGAATATCCTATCCCCAGCTGCAAGGATTTTTCCCTTTCATCTGCATTGGCATCCAGTGCCAGATTTAATAGATTTTCTATTTTCGCATTCGCCATAAAAACCTGCTGTTTTGTTTTTATGAATATATGCCGGAAACTAAGTTTTGATTACTCCATATGCTTCTGAATACATGCAATAATCTGTTCCTGTACAGGAATAATCTCCTTTAAAGCTGCCCGTGCCTCTTCGGGTTTTCCCGTACGCAGCAGAGATAAAATATTGCTGTATGCTTCATAAATCGGCGTCAGTGACAGATTGCCCGCCGTTCCCTTAATCGAGTGAGCCTTTTCAATTGTCTCCGTACAATCCGATGCATCAAAATCCGGATCGACAAGATTGGCATTGAATGATTTAACAAAACTGCCAAGCAGTCTTATGTAAAGCTTCTCGTTACCGTTTAAACGCTTTAAGCCATCATCGATATCTGCCCCCAAAGCTTTCAGTTCTTCAAGTACACTCATTAGAACACCTCACCTTTTAATATTTGCCGAAATCATCCTCTAAAGAAATAATCGGCTCATTTGCACTTTCTGACACAGAGGAAACCATATTTTTGTGAGAAGTTTCCATACTGCCCGTACCTAAGTTATAAATAGACAACATTTCACGCATCCTGGATGCCTGATTTGATAATTCTTCACTGGCAGCCGCACATTCCTGGCTGGTAGCGGAGTTGGTCTGTACTACCTGGGACACCTGCGAAATAGCCTGTTCAATCTGTGATACTGCAGTTGCCTGATAGTTGGAAGATTCTGCAATGCCATTGATAATAACTTCACTTTCCTGTACGACGCTGGTAATCGCACCCAAAGCTTTTGCCGTATCGTCTGCAATATTGGAACCTAAGGTAACCTTGCTGATAGAATCTTCAATCAGCTCTGCTGTTTCTTTTGCAGCGGATGCACTCTTAGCTGCAAGGCTTCTGACTTCTTCCGCAACAACGGCAAAACCTTTGCCTGCTTCTCCTGCTCTTGCAGCTTCTACTGCTGCATTCAGCGCAAGGATATTCGTCTGGAAGGCAATATCGTCAATTACTTTAATGATTTTGGAAATGCTTTCAGAAGACTTATTGATTTCTTCCATAGCAATCATCATTTCTTCCATTTGTTTGTTGCCGCGTTTTACATCCTCAATCGCATGTACAACAAGTCCTGCTGCTTCGTTTGCCTGCTCTGCATTTTCTTTGGTCTTTTCTGCAATTTCATCAATAGATGCTGTAATCTGCTGAATTGCACTTGCCTGCTGGGTAGAACCCTGTGCCAGCGCCTGGCTTGCACTTGCCACCTGGCTGGAACTGATGGTAACCTGCGTACCCGCGTCACTGATATTGCTTAATGTACGTAAATTGTCCTCTACCAGTTTCTTTAAAGAATGACCCAGAAGATCATCTGAAGATCTCGGATTTACCGAAATTGTCAGATTACCTTTGGAAACTTCTTCAGCAACGCCCGCCTGATATTTGATATTTTCAATTACCTGACGGTATTTGTCAACTAAATCGCCAAATTCATCATTATTGTATTTTACCAGTTCAATATTAACATGACCCATAGCTATGTTGTCTGCTGCATCGGAAAGCTGTATCACGGCTTTTTCAATAGCACGTATCAATGCAGACGCCACAAATATGGTAAGCCCAACAGAAATCACAGCAACTATAACAGTAAAAATAGATGCATTCCTGACATAAGATTCCAGTCTATGAGGATCTGTAATTGCAGCAGCCTTTTTCGTTGTCATATTACTTATTACAATATTAAAAAATGTCAGCGCAATCGGAATCATGAAACCTATTATCATTTTTGTCTTCATCTTCATGTTTTTCATTTTCATACCTCTCATTCTTTCATTGCAATCATATTATTGTTCGTCAGTTCAATGGCTGATAAATCTTCGTCATTTAATAATTTGTCAGGATCCAGCAATAATTTTACGGAATTTCCGACTCTTGCAATACCATAGACAAATCTGTGGTTCACCCGCTCGCCGCGTCCCATCTTGGGCGGCGGAAGGATATTGTCTTCTTTAATCTCAATTACATCAGCAATTTTCTCAACAATTAATCCGACTGTCATAGCGTTTACAATCACAACAATGATACAGGTTCTTTCATCGTACATGAGCGGCTCCTGTTTAAAACGCAAGCGCACATCAATGACAGGGATAATTTTTCCCCTCAAATTAATCAGACCTTTGATATAATCTTCCGTTCTTGGAATCGCAGTAATCGGCGGAATCTGGATAATTTCATTTACATATTGAATTTTCAGGCCAAAATACTCATTCCCGGATTTAAAGGTCATATATTTGCACTTCTGTGAATCGTCCCCGTCCGCATTGGTCGCTACCAGAGCCTCATCTACCTGTTTTTTCAACTCGCTTAACTGATCCATATGGATACCGTTCCTTTCTATAATTTTACATCAACCCGGCAGGATCCAATATCAAAGCGATGCTGCCGTCACCCAGCTGCGTACATCCGGACAGGCCCTTTACCTTCTTGATATAGGAAGGGATTGGCTTTACAACAATTTCCTGTTCACCAACCAGCTTGTCAACAAAAAGGCAGAGCTCCCTGTCTTCCATTTCAATAATCAGCATCATGCCGTCCTCCACAGACTGACGATACTGTGCCTGCTCCATGCCATACCACTCGCCCAGCCTTAATACCGGGAAGCATTCACCGCGTATCATGATGTATTCATCCCCGCTTGGCTCATGGATCATCATTTCCTCATTGACACGGACAAATTCTTTGATCACACCTGTTTCCAGTACAAAGGAAGCGTCTCCCGTCTCCATAACAATACCGTCAATAATTGCCAGTGTAAGAGGAATTTTCAGGCTCATTGTACTGCCCTGCCCAGCAGTGCTGTCAATATCAAGCACACCGCCAACTGACTGCAGGTTCTGCACTACAACATCCATACCTACGCCTCGTCCGGAATATTCCGTTACCTTTTCATTGGTAGAAAATCCTGGTTGTGTTATAAACTGATACACCTCTTTGTCCGTATAAGCGGAATCTGGCTTTCCTTCTTCCAGCAGGCCCTGCTTTCTGGCCTTCGTGAGTATCTTCTCCCTGTCAAGGCCTTTTCCATTATCCTCTACACTAATCCAAACCTTACCGGCTTCTGTCTTTGCCGATAAAGTTACCTTACCCTTTTCAGTCTTGCCGGCCGCCGCACGCTCTTCATTAGTTTCGATTCCATGGTCTACTGCATTCCTTACCATATGCATCAGCGGATCCGAAATATGCTCTATGATATTCTTATCTACTTCCGTGTGTTCCCCGATCATTTCAAACTCTATATCTTTTCCGAGCTTACGGGACACGTCAAATACTATACGGTTCATCTTCTGGAATGTATTCGTCAGCGGTACCATTCGCATGGACATAATGACATTCTGTAAATCTGTAGAAATCTTTGCCATCTGAGCGGCTGCTTTAGTAAAGTTATTTAAATTCAGCCCCGGCACCTTCAGATCCGGATTCTGCAGTACAACAGATTCGGAAATAACCAGCTCTCCGATCAAATCCATCAACTGATCCATTTTACTTACATTTACACTGATAAAAGAAGCTTTTTCTGCTTTGGGTTTATCTCTGGCCAGCTTCTTTTGCTTACCAGGCTCTTTGGACTGAACTACAAAATCTCCTGGTGCAATCTGAGCCTTCTGCTGGGGTTTGTTCTCTGTACCACCTTCTTCTTTTCCAGTATTCTCTGTCCGTGCCTCGATTTCCTGTACACTGGATTCAAGATCAATTTGTTCGCCAAAATCAAATCCCTGTAAAAACTCCTCTGCTTTACATTCAAAGATTTCTACTTTACTGATCTCGTATCCTTCTTTTACAATTTCCTTAAGCTCCTCTAAACTGCACTGTGACTGCAGCAGAATTTTGAAGCCTTCCTGCAGGATAACCTCCGAACAGTTCTCATCTGCAATAATTTCTTCCGGAGAATACAAAATATCCTCCGCAATCTCTTTTAATGCATATACCGTTTTATAGGCATGGACATTCACCATCTCCGTATCCGGATAAAATGTTATGTAAATTTTGTAAAACCGGCTGTCCTCCGTAGCCGTCGGGGCAATGTAAAACTGCTTTGGCGCCTCCGAACTGTTGCCGGATACCATCGTTACAGGCTTTGCGGCGCTTTGTGTACTCTCGGACTCGCCTCCTCCTTTGATCTTTGTCAGAAACGCGTCCAAATCCGCTACAATTTCTGAAGCATCTCCATCTGCCGGATCGCCGTTGCTTATCTTATCCATTTCATTGGAAATAAAATCTTCTACTGCCAACACATGTTCTACCAGTTCCATATGAGGCACATTATCCGGATGGGATTCCCTTAGAAAATAAAAAACATCCTCCAGTTTGTGCGATACAGCCGTAATGTTGTCAAACATCATGATTCCGGATGAACCCTTAATGGTATGCATAGTCCTGAATATTTCATTTATGCTGTCTTCATCAAAGCATTCCTCATCCTTTTGATCTAAAACCATCTCCTGAAGCTGCTCTAATAACTGCTGATTTTCAAACAAGTATATGTCCAACATTCCTTCGTTGTTAAATTCCTCAGCCATATCCTTCTCCTTTCCTGCATATTCTTTTTATTATATGCGCTATATAAAACGCTATAACACGTCTTTTGCGGAACCCGTTCCAGGGCATCTGCCTCAGATCAGCTCCAACTTCTTAAGTGCCTGTTCAAACCTGTCCTGATTGATCGGCTTACCGGAATAAATCGTACAGCCCAGTTCAAACGCCATCTTCACATTTTTCTCCTGATTCAGGGCTGTGGTCATAATTACCTTTACAGCTTTATCCTCCGGAATATTCCTTTCTTTTTCCAAATTGCGGATACCAACCAGTGACTGGTAGCCGTCCATGACCGGCATCATAATATCCAGACATACCAGATCGTAAGGCTCGTCGTCCTCCAAAGCCATCATGAATGCGTCTACTGCTTCCATTCCGTCAACCGTCACGTCACACTCACCGTGCTTTGACAGGAAATTCAGCATAAACTTTCTTGTAGCAAAATCGTCTTCTGCCAGCAAAATTTTCATACGCTCTCCTCCTTTACATTCTATTTAATAATGCGTATGTCCGACCTGCAATATCAGATAACTTCTCCTGATATTCCACGGCTCCCAGATCATAAGCCACTTTGGGCATTCCATAAACTACACAGGTAGATTCGTCCTGGCCAATGGTTTTTGCGCCGGCCCTTCGCATCGCTAAAAGACCCTTCGCTCCGTCCCCTCCCATTCCAGTGAGAATAATCCCCACTGCATCGGGACCGGCTGCTTTGGCAACAGACTCAAACAGCACCTCTACAGACGGACAATGCCCGTTGACCTTCGGACCTTTTTTACACTCCACCTGGTAAACACCGTTGACCTTAACCAGACGCATATGCATATCTCCGCCAGGAGCAACCAACATATGGCCAGGCAGCACCCTGTCTCCTGTCTGTGCTTCTTTTACCTGAATCCGGCACTGGTCATTTAATCTTTTGGCATACATTGCAGTAAATCCCGGCGGCATATGCTGTGTCGCAACGACACCCGGAATATCTGCGCCAAATTCCTTCACCACATGGAAAATCGCTTCCGTTCCTCCTGTGGAAGCTCCAATTGCCACAATTTTATTCTTACCCTGGTCAGAAAGGGAATGTGAACGTTCGAGCGCTGCCGCTCTCCTCGTATTGCCAATCTGAGCAGTAGAAGCAATCTTTATTTTGACTAAAAGCTCATTTTTAATAAATTCCTCTAACTGTGCGCGATTGCTGACCGCCGGCTTTGCCACAAAATCCACCGCGCCGGCGCTCATTGCATCAAATACCTTATCACTTAAAGAGCTGATAACCACGACAGGAAGCGGATACTGCGGCATCAGCTTCCGCAAAAATTCAATTCCGTTCATTCTCGGAAGCTCTACGTCAAGCGTCATAACATCCGGCTTATATTTTAAAATAGCATCCCTTGCTTCGAAGGGATCTCTGGCAGTTGCCACTACTTGTATTTCGGAATCCCTGCCAAGATTCTGAACCAGCAATTCCCGGAAAACAATGGAATCCTCTACTATCAAAATCTTAATCCGTCGCATGTCAGTCAAGTCCTTCCTTTCTTCTAAATATTGATGGCTGGATAATCTGGAACGGCGTGCTGTTTCTGTCCAGGGTTTCCGTCGTTCCTATGAACAGGTATCCCCCAGGTTCCAGGCAATTATACACTTTTTGCAGCAGTTGTTTCTTGGTTGATTCATCAAAATATATCATAACATTTCGTAAAAATATCGTATGCATCTTTTTTCGGAATGGAAACCGGTTCATCAGGTTAAACTGGCGAAACAAAACCTGGCTTTTCAGCTCATCTGTAACCAGATACTGCGTGCCGCCTGCAACTGGTTTGAAAAAATGCTTTTTCCACTGGCTCGGAAGGTTTTTCAGCTGTTCTGCACTGTACACGCCGGCCATCGCCTGATGCAATACTTTAGTGGATATATCTGTTGCCAGAATTCTGGTATCCCACTTACTGCGCTCCATTCCAAAAAAGTCGTTCAGAACCATTGCTATCATATAAGGCTCTTCTCCGGTTGAAGCAGCGCCGCACCAAATACGAAGATCCTTTCTGTTTGCCTCTTTCTCCTTCAGCCAGGGTAGCACTGTTTTCCTGAAAAATTCAAAATGCTCAAATTCCCGCATGAAATAAGTATGGTTTGTAGTCAGGAAATTGACGAGCATCTTGTCAAGCTGGCCTGTCTTGTCTGTTTTCAGGGCATCCATATATGCATCCAGGTTCGCCCAGTTGCTCTTTCTCAGATAATTTTCAAGACGTCCGTTAATAATAACTTTTTTCTGGCTCAAATCAATGCCATAATTATCTTTCATATAAACCGCAACTCTTTTAAACTCTTTATCCGTGATCAAACTCCATTCCTCCTGTCATCCTAATGAAATTATATATTATCCGGATATCCCTTTTGTCCCACCCGATCGACATGTATTTCAGCATAACTGACGTGATATTTTAGAACAAATTTCAAAAATATCAGGATTAATTTTGATACCTGCCTCCCGTTCCATCGCCGCAAGAGCATCTTCCCTGCCGCAGGCTTCGTCTCCTGTCAATTCGGTGTAACGGGCCATTGAACTGACTATCTGTGCCGCGAGTGGGATTTCCTGGCCGATTAGACCGTCCGGGTATCCGCTCCCATCCCAATTTTCATGGTGGTGGCGTATCATATCGGCTGAGATGCCAATAAAATCACTGTAATCATGATTGACATAAAGATCCTTTAAAAGTTTTTCTCCAATTTTCGTATGAGCCTGCATCGCTGTCGTTTCCTCCTCAGTGAGCGGCTTCTCTTTCTGTAATATTTCTTTTGGAACTCCTATATTGCCAATATCACAAAGCGGTACTGCCAGCTCTACCGTTTCAATAAAATCATCGGAAATCTTATCTCCAAATATTGGCGAAAGCTGCATCCCCTGCGCTAAAATCCTGCAGTTTCGGCCGAGCCGCCGAAGATACTCTTCCTTGCAGCCCAGACTTTCGGCTGCAATACCTGCAAGAGCAAACAGGATATTTTTTCTTTCTGACTCCATCTGACAAAGCTGCTCGTCAACAGAAGCCTTTAAACGGCGATTCATCTCTATCAGCTCTCGTCTGGCTTCGTTCAAACGCAAATGTACGTTTACGCGCGCCTTGATTACTTCCGCGACAAACGGCTTGGTAATATAATCTTCCCCTCCATAAGAGAGCCCTTCCACAATCGCCTGCGGATTGTCAAACGCCGATATAAAAATAACCGGAATCTGCCTGGTCTGTTCATTGCCTTTTAAAATCCTGCACAGCTCATATCCGTCCATGCCAGGCATGGAAATATCGGTCAGAACCAATTGCGGAGGAAATGTCTGTAAAAGCTGTAAAGCTTCTTCTCCCCCTCCCGCCAAAACCGGGCGGCAGCCCATGCTTTGTATGATTTCTTCAAGAATAAACCGGTTTGATTCCACATCATCTACGATAAGAACCGTTTCCTTGTGTAAATTCTCATAAACCATATTCACACCTCCTAAGCCTGCAGGATGCGGCTCAATTCTGCATACTCGGTTGTTATTTTATCATAATTTTCTTTCTGAATTGCCATTTTTAGCCTTAAAATCACACGGCTCACATCCCGCGGGGCTCCTTCTGTCATCTGACGGATAGTTTCCATAAACATCTCCGCTTTTTCCCAGTTCTCCATCTCAACGCAGAGAATCAATTTGGATAGGTTGTTGTTCAAAATCTTAAGGTTTTCGGACGTACCATACTTGCGGATTTCTTCTAACGGAATCTCTTTTGAAGCATCTTTTATCCTCTCCGTAAACAATGGCATTTCCAATCCTGGCTGATCAGGCAGTTCCTCTTCCCCGTCCGGTATACCTACCCAAATCGAAAAAGAAAATGTACTTCCCCTGTTTCTTTCACTTTCTACTTCTATTTTTCCGCCCATTAACTCTACGAGTTGTTTGCAGATATTAAGGCCAAGGCCGGTTCCTCCATATTTTCTGGAAATGGAAGCGTCTACCTGCGAAAAACTCTGAAACAGCTTATCTCTGTCTGCTGCATCGATCCCAATTCCTGTATCCTTTACCATAAAAAACAATTCTATTTTATCATTTATCCGGGCTGTTCGGACTGCCTCGACGGAGATCTTACCTACTGCAGTAAACTTCTGTGCATTTGACAGCAGATTGTTCAGAATCTGCACGATGCGCAGCTCATCGCCAACTACATACTCCGGTATCTGCGGAGACACCGTCACAAAAAAACCCAGTCCTTTTTCGGTAAGCTTATTAATGTGGTTATTCCGCACATAGTCCAGCATATTTCGAAAATGAAACCTGTGCAGCTCCAAAACAAATTTTCCGGCTTCTAATTTGGAAAAATCCAATATATTATTGATAATTCTGTTCATGTCGTCACAACAGCGCTCAATCAGCTGCAACGACTTTCTTGTCTTACTGTCGGACACTTCTTCTAAAAGCGCCTGAACATTGCCTTTTACACCATTGACCGGAGTACGCAGTTCATGCGTCACATTGGCAACAAACTCGGACTTTACTTTCATGGCCTGCTGCGCTTCATTCCTGACCTGTTCAATCTCTTTGCCCAGATATTCCTTTTCTAATATATCAATCGCCATACATATATATGTCCCTGGGACAAGACCATTCTCCGTTAATCTGGCCTCTACAGGAAAACAGGTTTTATTTTTCCGGTATGCAGCAACCTTTCTCGGCTTCTGCCAATTGCAAAGTTCTGTGGAAAAATTGTCTGCCGCAGCTTCAAAAACATTCGGAAAAACATCACAGATGCATCTGCCGCTAAGATCGTCTTCATATTCTAATTTCTGCTTTGCAGCTGTATTTGCATATGAAATCATTCCGACATTGTCAAACATAAGAATCATTTCAAGCGCATCATCCATAGGAAATATGCTATTCTTCTCCTGTTCCATCGCAGCCTCCCACATAAGACCTAAAAAGGGCAGCAAAAAATATAAAAACTTCTTTGCTGCCTGCTTTCTGTTTCAACTATCTATGAACTAAAACAACCATATTAATCACTTCCACAAACATTGAAGAAATCTTCTTTTGCAAGCTTGAAACATTCCAATATATCCGGCGAAAACTGTCCACACTCACCGTTGATAATCATATTGTATGCTGTATCCTTATCAAATGAACTCTTATATACCCTTGGACTGACCAATGCATCGAAAACGTCTGCAACCGCAACAATCTGTGCACTAATAGGGATGTCATTCCCTGCCAAATGGTCAGGATATCCTCTTCCGTCCCACCGTTCATGGTGATGACGGCAGATCTCGTAGCAATAACGTTCAAACTTACCGGTTGAGCTTTTGTAGAATTTCTTTAATATGTCGCATCCAATTACGGTATGCGTTTTCATCAACTCAAATTCTTCATCGGTCAGCCGTCCTGGTTTTAACAAAACAGCATCCGGAATACCTATCTTACCCACATCATGCAGAACAGAAGCCATAGCAATCTGTTCAATCTGTGACTCCTCCAGACCATACTGTGGAAAATTCTTCACAAAACAGCGAAGCATAATCCTCGTCAGATTTTTAATCCGTTTGGTATGATCTCCTGTTTCCGCACTTCTTGATTCAACAACAGAACTCAATGCGTCAATCATAAATTCATTGTTCTCATTCAGCTCTTTCTGTTGTGCCAAAAGCGCCTCTTCCTGCTCTTTTAAACGAACCGCCATATTGTGCTTGCTCTGATACAGATCAATAATATTCCTGCTGCGTCTTTTCACAATATGCGGATAAAACGGCTTGTGGATAACATCTGCAACACCATAGGAATAGGCTTTGTCCTCACTGTCTCCTATCGTTTCGCTTGTAATCATAATAACGGGGATTTCTTCCAGGAGATTTTGCTCTTTCATATATTCCAGCACTGCAAAACCATCCAGCACGGGCATCAGAATATCTAACAAAATCAATACAATATTCTGTTCTTTTTCTATAATAGAAATTGCTTCCCGTCCATTTGCCGCTTCGATCGTTTCATATGTATCCTTATCTTCAAACATTCCGTCAAGTATCAAACGATTGATATCCTCATCGTCAACAATCAAGATTTGCTGTTTTTCCATGATAACTCCCTGTTTCTGTCTGTTTGTAATCCAATATATCTACCCCATAAAGATACCACTTTTACAAATAAATGTCAAACCTTTATCCTTACCGTTCCTAACAAATCTATGCAGCAGTTACAATTCACGGCCTAGCCGGCCGCGAACTGTAACGCATCCAGCCCATTGAAAAATCACCTGACGGCGAGGGGCTGGATGCGCGCAACCGCTACTTTACTGGCCGGATGCCTTGCAGCAGGGTGCAAGGCACCGTGAACAATAACATGTAGCAGTTCAGAAATGCTGCCCTGTTGCACATTTCGCGCTGCACACAAAGCGACGATTACAATTCTATACCGCCTGTATGCATATCACTGAAATCGTTTCCCATATTCGATGCTTTCGGTATGAACTCTTCTCTCAGCTGGAACTGAGCCACAAGATCTTTTAATACCTCTGCCTGACTTGAGAGCTCCTGGCTGGCGGCTGCACTCTGTTCTGCCGTGGCAGAATTGGTCTGTACCACGCTGGAAATCTGGTCTACGCCAACCGTAACCTGTTCTACTGCACCTGACTGTTCTTCCGCCGCATCTGCAATATTCTCTACCGCAGAGGCTACCGTACGAACCTCTTCTACTACCTTCATAAGCGCCTGTGCCGTAGAATCTGCAATCTTGGTGCCGCGTGAAACGGCCCGGATAGAACTTTCAATCAGCTCCGCCGTATCCTTGGAAGCCGCCGTACTCTTGCCGGCCAGGTTACGAACTTCCTCTGCAACTACTGCAAAGCCCTTCCCCGCAGCGCCTGCACGAGACGCCTCTACCGCAGCATTCAGCGCCAGAATATTTGTCTGGAACGCAATATCTTCAATTGTCTTAATAATCTTGCCAATTTCATTGGAAGTACGATTGATTTCCTGCATAGCCGACATCATATCGTGCATCTGAGTATTGCAGCCTTCCATCTCATCTCCTGCAACTCCGGATCTTTTCCTTGCATCAAGCGCATTGGATGCCGTTTCCTTAATCTGCTCGGAAATATTGGAAATTGTTGCGGCAAGCTCTTCTACTGCAGAAGCCTGTTCGGTTGCTCCCTGTGAAAGCGCCTGAGAGCCGTTGGACACCTGACTTGCACCTGCAGCCACCTGATCCGCACTCAGGTTAATCTGACCCAAAGTAGAACTTAAACCTCTGTTCAGCTTACGTATGGATAAAAGAAGTCCCTGAAAATCTCCGACATAACTTTCTTCCGCTTTGGTGCGTACGTCAAAATTACCGTCTGCCATTTCCTCCAGAAGCCGGGAAGCATCCGAAATCACATCGCTTAAAATTGACGCCATATTTCTAAAGGCCTTCGCCAGACTGCCCATCTCATCTTTCGACTCGTAAGTGATCTTAATATCCATATCACCTCTGACAATCTTCTCTGCTGAAACCTCCAGTTCACGAAGCGGCCTTCTGAGCGAACCTGAAAGATAGGTAGAAAGCAGCACCGTAATAACCAGAGCGCCGCCTGCCATAGCCAGCTGGGCAAACACCAGCATCTTCTGCATGTCAGTTGTACTTAAGTAATTCTGCTCCGCATCTGCTTCTGCAATTTGACTGATCTGGATCAGTGTATTAACAGCATCTGTAACCAAAGGCTGATACTCATCCAAAAGCATAGTCCTTGCCGCATCCATATCCGTATGGGACAGATCAATCACCGCCTGCTGAAGCTCTTCGGCCTCTTCGATATTTTCCGAAAAAGAATCCAGCAGAGCCTTGTCGCCCTGGAAATTCTCAACAAGCCATGCTGCATTCTCTTCCAGCAGTCCAAGCTCTTTCTTAAGATCCGCCTGGTAAACTTCCTTTTCACCTGTATTGTCTTCAATCGTAATGAATGCAATATCCTTTACGATCATCTGCAGTCCTCGGCGCATATTCATAACCTTGTTTGTAATCTGATATCCGACATTATAAAATTCGGAATACTTTTCTGCATTTTCGTTTAATCCGTAAATTGCACTCGCAACCGTCGCGCAGAAAAGCAGGATGATGATCATAAATGTCACCAATAATTTGACACCAATTCTTAAATTTTTCATAATTAGCCCCCTGTTTTTTTATAATGATCTATTATACTCGAAAATTGTCGTCTTGTCTACTCCATTCCGAATCAAAAACATCAATCTGGCCTGCTTATTTTTTCCATTACTGGCTCTTTAAAAGATACCAGCACATGCATATGATGAAAAAAACAAAGGAGGCACAAATTAAAATGGAAAAAAACATCAAAAAAATGATACTTACAGCACTGATGGCTTCATTCACCTGCATTGCAACGATGATACTGAAAATACCTACGCCGACTTTAGGCTATATCCACCTAGGCGACGGCCTGGTCCTCTTAAGTGGATTTGTTCTCGGTCCAACAGCCGGTTCTCTTGCTGCAGGCATCGGCTCAATGTTCGCCGACATTTTCTCCGGTTACCTGTCCTTTGCACCTGCTACCTTTATCATTAAGGCGCTGACCGCCGGAATTGCCGGGCTGCTCTTCCGTTCTTTAAAGAACAGCCAAAAAGCTTCACGTTTTAACAATATAACCGTTATCGTCAGCGGGCTTAGCGGCGAAGCCATTATGGTAATCGGGTATTTCCTTTATGAAGCCGGGATCGCAGCTTTTGCCAACGGCGGACTGAACACTGCAGCCATCGCTGCCGGAACAGTTTCTTCTGCCGCCGGAATCCCGTTTAATCTTGTACAGGGATTTACCGGCATATTTATCAGCCTGCTTCTGCTCCCTATATTGCAGAAAGTTCCCGCGGTCCAAATGCAGATGCAGAACTAAACACAGACGCAGCTGCCGGTTCGGCAGTAAATCAATCCAACCCTGGTACTCTATCCGGCCAGAAGTTGAAGTCTGGAACCATCTGCTTCGCACCATTGCGTCGGTAAAACTGCCAGACGATGTCACCGCATCGCCGTCGAAAAAATGCTTTTGGGCAGATGTATTCCACACTTAGCGGGAGATTTGTATCCAAAGGGTGTGATATGCCAAATAAGGAAGTCGTAGCGGGCTACATTGACTGAATTAATGCAGATTGAACTACTAATGTTCAATCTGATGGCGCAAATATCACGCTATGTGGGGGATGCAGATGGCGGGAATAATTTTTCAAACACGCTCTAGCCTGTAAACGGTCACAGAAGTATATACTTCTCCCGCTGCAAGAAACGGCGCTTCAAATGCCGGATTATTTACAGCATCCGGGAACCACTGAGCTTCTAAGCAGAATCCATGGCGTTCCCCGTAATGGGCGCCGTTCTTTCCTTCATGATCTTCAATAAAATTTCCGGTATAAAGCTGTACGCCGGGACGATCCGTGTATGCATACAGATGAATTCCGGTATCCTCACACACAGCCTCCGCCATCAGGCCCAATTTACCTCCGTTGTGAAGTACGAAGTTGTGGTCATATCCCTTTGCATAGACAAGCTGATCACAGTTATCATTAATTTCTTTTCCAATTTCTTTAAAATCTGTAAAATCAAACGGCGTCCCTTCTACCGGACGAATCTCCCCGGTGGGAATAGAAAGCGCTGGCGCAAGCGGCGTAAACGCATCTGCATAAATCTTCAGTTTCTGGCTTCCGACATATCCGCCGTCATGGCCTGCAAGATTAAAATAACTGTGGTTGGTAAAATTAGCCACCGTATCTTTATCTGACACCGCTTTATAATCGATCTGTACCGCATCGTCCTCTGTCAGCGTAAATGTAACCTCAATCTGCATATTCCCTGGAAATCCCTGTTCCAGATCTCCGCTTGCAATTTTCATCGTTACGCTGTTTTTCTCTTCATCCACCCGATCTACATCCCACACCTTATGGCTGACGCCATTGCTCCCACTGTGCAGGTTATTTGTCTCAGAATTAGCTTCCAGAGCATACTCTACGCCGTTTATCGCAATCCTGGCATTGGAAATACGGTTTGCATACCGTCCTACAGTTGCTCCGAAGTAATAACCTTTCTGCAAAAGATAAGTTTCTGCCTTATCATACCCCAAAACAATATCTCGCATGATTCCGTCTTTGTCCCTGAAAATAAACGAAACAATTGCAGCGCCAAGCGTAGTAACCTTAAGCTGCGTGCCGTTGGCATTTGTAATCGTAAACACCACCGCCTCATTGCCACGGCCGTCTGTTCCAAAGTTTTCTCTTAACATAAATTTCTTCTCCTTTCATCTGGCTGTCATTATTGCAATCCTTGTATCTATTATAACATATAGTGGAAGATGTTGCTATAATTCGTTTGTTTTTGATAAAAAAATACAAATAATATGGTTTTTATCCAAGACCTGGAGCGCTCATGGTAACGATTCGGAACGGCAGTTTGCATCCTGCTTCGCAAGGACCGCTCTTCATTTCTGCATCATGTTCTCATGGAACGCGCAGACGGTACGCATTCCTGACACGTGAAATGTAATATGATATTATAACAGTTCAGACAGCTGCTGTTTTGCAATACAATCTAAATATATGTACATCCCCACCCGATTTATAACCAGCCCCTTCTTTTCATTCCACGCTCTCCCATCCACTCTAATACTCTATCCACACTGGAATTAGAGTTTAGAAAGCATATGTGGCTGTCAAATATTCCGTCAGACACAGGGCAGGATATCTCTCTGTCCGATATATATTCCCTTCAAATCCAATTTTTTCAATATAAAAACCCTGGAAGACACATCTTCCAGGGTTAGTAGCGGAAGGGAGATTTGAACTCTCGACACCACGGGTATGAACCGTGTGCTCTAGCCAACTGAGCTATTCCGCCATAAATATATGGGACCTATAGGGCTCGAACCTATGACCCTCTGCTTGTAAGGCAGATGCTCTCCC